>NZ_KB890628.1 GCF_000373185.1 Segatella paludivivens DSM 17968 = JCM 13650 | reverse complement strand
ATCCGATGACGGTTTGTTTCTTTTTACCCGAGTACCGAAATAAATCTCAGCACTCGCTTCTTGTACTACTTTTCTGTCTATGTAAATCTTTTCAAAGAACTCTTTCTTTTAACTTCTATTTCTAAAAGTTTAATCGCTATTCGTTTTGAGGCGAAAGCGATTGCAAAAGTATAGCAATTTTTCTAGACTCGCAAATGTTTTAATGAAAAAGTTTGTTTTTTACTCATTTTTTTCCATTTAGTTTACATTCAAAGCATTTTTATTGATATATTCCGTCTTAAAATTACTAATTTGAGCAATAAAAGCGACTTCGCTACAACAAACGTCTAGCCAAAGAGAGGCACTCTTGATAATCAAAACAGGCAGATAATAAAATCAAAAACATAGGTAATTCAGTTACAGTATCTTATTTACACATTATTATATATAAATATTTTGTGTACCTATAATTTATACATCAAAATAAATACTGAATACTTCTCTATTACACGCGCACGCGCGCACATAGTACTTTTAAGAAATACTAGCGTCGAAGTGTCAAGGCATTGATTATCAGCACGCTACTTTTCAAATTAACATTAATCAAGCGTCACGGCAGTGTAATTTGTAGCTATCTCATAACAGACGAATAAACATATCGTTTTATTTCATCGAAAAAACGTTTCTACGACGTAACGTTTGCATTTTTACGTGGAAACGTTTCTGTTGCTACGACACAAAGTTTCCGTTTCTATGATGTAAAGTTTGCGTTTCTATATAGAAACGGAAATGCTATTTGACGTTTGCCCGACACTATTGTATTACAAAAATAGCATATAACGTACTCATAGACAGCCGATAGACGTTTCGACGCTTGTTTATTTGCAAAACCTATGTACAATTTCTCCAATTATATGAGTATTAGCATGATTCTTGAAATCTTAATATAGTACTTGTATTTAAAATTGGTCGAACACCTTAAGATTATTTCAGGTCTACATACGTTCTAACCTTTTGTTTAAGAAGTTGTTATTTTTATAATAAAAGGACAGAGTATAAATATCCAGTTGGTTATATTATCTTAATTATTGAAATGACGATATTAACCATCAGACAAGTAAACAAAGGAAAAATATGATTAACTAAAAAAAAGTCCTTTTTATTTTGTATTGTGTTCGGCTTACAGTATCTTTGCATTAAATGGGCTCAAATCAGGATAATATTCAAACATGCTTGATATTTATGCCCACGTTTACATTAACTTTACACTTAGAAATGAGATATGGAGGATTTTGAAGAGAAAAACGATAAACAACCTTTAGTTGACTTTGGACCAATAGAAGACAAGTCGAAAGGAATCATAAAAGTTATTGGAGTTGGCGGAGGAGGATGCAACGCTGTCAACAATATGTATCGTGAAGGTATTGTAAATGTTACTTTCGCTGTACTTAATACTGATAGTCAATCTTTGCAAAAATCACCTGTCACAGTGAAACTTCCACTCGGCGACACAGGACTTGGTGCAGGAGCTAACCCAGAAATAGGCAAAGACGCAGCAGTGTCGAGTATAGAACAAATACATAAACTACTTGATGACGGCACAAAAATGGTATTCATAACAGCAGGAATGGGTGGAGGCACAGGAACTGGTGCTGCCCCAATTATAGCTAGTGAAGCAAAGAAAATGGGAATACTCACTATCGGTATCGTTACGATCCCGTTTTATTTTGAAAAAAGAAAAAAAATAATAAAGGCACTACACGGCGTTGAAGAAATGCGCAAAAATGTTGATGCCCTGCTAATTATAAATAATGAAAGAATATGCGACATATTCTCTAATGAAGAAGTTGCCGTGAAAGATGCTTTCAAACGAGCCGACCAGATACTTAGCGATGCCACAAAATCTATATCTGAACTCATAACCGTTCAAGGCGACATAAACCTAGACTTCTGCGATGTTGAATCAACTCTTCGAGGAGGTGGAGGTGCGATAATGGCTATGGGACAAGGAGAAGGTGAACACCGTGTAGAGAAATCTGTTGTTGACGCATTGGATTCACCACTTATATATGGAAACGAAATTGACAAAGCAAAACGAATATTGCTTAACATATATACTAGTAAGGACTATCCACTTCTAGTTAGCGAAATGAACGAAATAGACCAATTTATGGATGCACTAGATCCAAATATTGACGTTATATGGGGTGTTAGCAACGACAATACTCTTGGCAAAAATGCCAAAGTAACTATCCTCGCGACTGGCTTTGAAGACGAAGAAGAGGACGGACTTATTGATTCTACAGATGATAATTATTTTGAATCATTGATAGAAAAACTATACAAGCCTTACAAGAGAAAGATATTTGATTTTGGTTTTAAAAATGAAAATGAATTCACGCCAGCACCAACTGTTGAAGATGAACCAGAAGACGATCATGATGTACAAGAAAATTATGATGAAAACGAACTAACTGAAGATAAAGTTGAAGAAGAAGAACCAGAAGAAAATAATTCTATAACATTCAAAATTTCTGCTGAAGATAATACAACAAGCAAAATTGCCGATGAACCTAGAAAAAAAGTGTTGGATAATAATATGAATGTCTCTGAGGAACCGAATTTCAATCATCACAAAGCTTCTTTGCTTGACAAAGCTAAGTTTCTCATGGGCAAAATAACAGAACTGACACAAGATCCGGAATAAACAAAGTTTAACCAACTTAATAATACTGTATAAAACAAACACCGGATAATCTGATTATATTGCTATAACACATAACTGTGAAAATAATTTTAATATTGTTCATTTTTTCCGTAAAAATGCTAAAAATTAAGTTTATAGGTGTTTGATGTTTAAAAAGTCTTTGCCATTTAAGATAAAAACGGTAAATTTGCGTTGTTTTAAATATAAGGAAAATAAATATAATTATGAATAAGAAAATTTTAATTCCCCTTATTATTGTAGGTGTTCTACTCATCAGCGGTGTTATTTACCTGTCTGTGAATCTAAAATCACAAAAACAAGAGAACAAAGCTATGCAGGAATTGGCAGAGCTTGACAAGAAAGAGATGGAAAACGAGTATCAACAATTCGCTAATCAGTATAGCGAAATGAAAACTCAGATAAACAATGATTCTATCGTTGCACAACTTACAACGGAGCAAGAACGTACACAAAGACTGCTTCAAGAACTAAGGAATGTAAAAAGTACCGACGCAGTAGAGATTACACGCCTCAAAAAAGAATTGGGAACTGTAAGGAAAGTATTGCGTAGCTACGTATTGGAAATAGATTCACTAAATCGTTTGAACAAAAACTTATCAGACGAGAACTATCACATAAAAGGACAATACCAAGAAGCAACTAAACAAATTGCCGGACTTAATACAGAAAGAGCCTCTTTGTCTGAGAAAGTAGCAATGGCATCACAGTTGGATGCTATTGGTATTAATATGTCTGCAAGAAACAAGAACGGAAAAAACACCAATAAACTGAAGAAGGCAACAGCATTCCAACTTAGTTTCAGCATAGCAAAGAATGTGACAGCAGCCAATGGAAATAAGACTATTTATGTAAGAATAACATCGCCTACAGGAACTCTGCTAGGTGGTTCAGGTTCTTTTAAATATGAAAACAGAAGCTTGGAAAGTTCCATGCAGAAAACTATAGAATACGGTGGTCAGGAAACTCCAGTAGCAATGTATTGGAATGTATCACAAGCTTTAGTAGAAGGAACATATAACGTGAGCATCTTTGCTGACGGTAATATGATTGGTTCAAGAAGCTTTACATTTAAATAAATGAAGAAGATAATATCATTATTCATATTTTTTGGCGCATTTATGTCTGCCGAGGCTCAAAGAACATTGAGCCTTGACAGTTGTCGTGCATTAGCATTGCACAACAACAAACAGATAAATATTTCTAAGCTAAAACAGGATATGGCAATGAATATAAGAAAAGCTGCTAAAACAAAGTATCTGCCAAAGGTTGATGCTGCTGGTGGCTATCAATATTTTAGCGAATCCATATCTCTGCTTAACAATGACGAAAAGAACCAGCTTAATAATTTAGGCACAAATGCAGCCACACTAGCAGGCGGTAGTTTGTCGAGCATGGTTACAGGACTAGTACAACAAGGTGTTATTCCAGCAAGTGTTGCGCAGCAGATAAGCGGTGCGATGGGACAGTTAGGAGCTCCAATGGCTACAGCCGGCAACCAGATAGGTAATTCAATAGTAAAATCATTAGAGACAGACACTCATAATATTTGGGGAGGAGCAATAATGGTACGCCAACCAATTTATATGGGTGGTGCCATAACTGCAATCAATAATATAGCGAAGATTAACGAAAGTCTTGCTGAAAATGATGCAGACTATAAAACTCAGTCTACATTATATGATATTGACCAAGCCTATTGGCTAGTGATTTCACTAAAACAAAAACAGTTGCTTGCAAACAGTTACCTCAATTTGGTGAAAAAGCTGAATAGTGATGTTCAAAAGATGATAAAGGAAGGTGTTGCTACACGCGCTGATGGATTGAGGGTTAACGTGAAAGTAAACGAAGCAGAAATGCAAGTTACACAAGTTGAAGATGGACTCACATTATCAAAGATGATGCTTTGCCAACTTTGTGGCATACCAATGAGTTATAATATAACTCTTGCCGACGAAAGCAGTGACAGTCTGAACATAGACATGTCACAACAAACAGACAACGTAGCTGACAAAGATGCAGCTAGCAGCAACCGTCCAGAGTTGCGCATGTTGCAAAATAGTATAGAAATAAGCCAACAAGCAACAAAACTTGTAAGAGCTGAATATTTACCACATATTCTACTAACAGGTGGATATCTTGTTAGTAATCCGAACATATACAATAGTTTTGAAAGAAAGTTCGCAGGGACATGGAATGTTGGCGTAATTTTACAAGTCCCAGTATGGAATTGGTTTGAAAGTTCATATAAAATAAGAGCCGCAAAAGTAGCTACATGCATGGCTCAAATGGAATTATGCGATACTAAAGAAAAAATAGACTTACAGATAACACAGAGCCAATTTAAAGTAAAGGAAGCACACAAAAAACTTACCATGGCACGCAAAAACATAAAAAGTGCCGAGGAAAACCTACGTTGTGCAAACCTTGGATTCAAAGAAGGTATAATGGAAACTACAGACGTAATGACAGCACAGACTGCATGGCAACAGGCTCAAAGTCAGAAAATAGACGCTGAAGTTGAAGTGAAATTATCCCTTGTAAACCTCCAAAAGGCTCTTGGAGTATTAAGATATTAAAATTGTTGAAAATAGAAATATAATAATCATGTCAGCAAAATCACAGCATAACAACATTCTACTTGCAGTATTGGGATTTACTCTTGTAGTCGTGGTTGTAGGATTAATCGGTTTCTTTACTCTTGGGAAGCAAGATGAAACCATTCAGGGAGAAGTTGAAGTTTCTGAATACAGAGTTTCATGCAAACTTCCTGGGCGAATTGTGGAATTAAGAGTAAAAGAGGGAGACTATGTACATGTAGGCGACACACTTGCTATACTTGAAATTCCAGAAATTGATGCCCAAAAGAAGGTTGCACAGGCCACAGGAAATGCAGCTAAAGCATTGCAAGACCTTACTGATGCAGGCGCACGCAAGGAACAGATACAAGGAGCCTACGAAATGGTACAGCAGGCAAAAGCTGCAGAGGACATTGCAAAGAAATCATATACCCGTATGCAACATCTATATGATGAGGGAGTTATGAGTGGTCAGAAACGTGACGAGGCTTTTGCTGCCTATAAAGCAACAGAAGCTCAGGTTAAGGCTGCCCAAAGTCAATATGATCTGTCTCGCAATGGCGCACGTGAACAAGAAAAACGTATCGTAGCAAATAATGCCAAAGCTGCACAGAGTACTGTAGACGTAGTAAGTTCACTATTGAAAGAAACTGTACAAATTGCACAGGTTGAAGGTGAAGTTAGCGATGTATATCCAAAAGTTGGAGAACTTGTAGGTATGGGTTCTCCTATCATGAGTATTTCTATTATGAGCGATAAATGGGGAACCTTCAACATACGCGAGGACCAATTGAAAGGCATGAAGATAGGTGATACATTTACAGCATTCGTACCTGCCTTTAACAAGGACATCAGAATGAAAGTATATTATATTAAGGATCAAGGCAGCTATGCCGTTTGGAAGGCTACCAAGACAACTGGTCAATACGACCTGAAGACTTTCGAAGTTAAGGCACGCCCAATTGATAAATTAGACGGACTACGCCCAGGAATGAGTTTGATAAAAAAATAAATGCGCGTTTTAAAGCAAATATATAGTATCGCTATTCGCGAATGCGGAATACTCATGAAGAATCCTATATATGGATTTTGCATGGTTATCTTCCCGTTATTTGTTGTTTTCTTTTTTACGTCACTCATGAACAAAGGTCTACCTACAGATATGCCAGTAGGAGTTGTTGACCTTGATAACACAGCCACTACACGTTCAATGATAAGACACTTAGATGCCTTTCAGACAACTAAAGTAGTTGCCAAATATGATAATGTAAATGAGGCAAGGCAAGCAATACAGGAAAACAAAATATATGCTTTTCTATATATACCAAGAGGAACTACTGATGGACTGATGACATCAAGTCGACCTAAGATATCTTTCTATTATAGCAATGTGACATTGGTTGCGGGATCTATGTTATTTCGTGATTTGAAGACTATATCATCGCTAGGTTCAGCGTCTGTTGGCAAAACAAAACTGAGCGCATTGGGAAAGACCGATGATGAAATTAAGACGTATCTGCAACCTATAGCAATAGATTTGCACATGATTGGGAATCCTTGGTCAAATTACAATGTTTATCTTAGTACTGTAATGGTTCCAGGAATATTAATGCTGTTTATATTTCTGCTTACACCTTATTCTATAGGTACAGAACTAAAATTCAAACATTCAAAGGAATGGTTTGCAATGGCGGGTAACAATCCATGGATAGCTATTACCGGCAAGCTACTCCCACAATTCATGATATTTCTTACAATATTCTATCTTTTTGAAATTTATATTTATTACATATTAGGATTTCCACACCCAGGCGGTGTATTTACAATGCTACTACTTGGTTTTCTTGCAGTTGTATCAGCACAAGGATTCGGAGTTTTTGCATTTGGGCTTATGCCATCACTAAGAATGTCAATGAGTATCTGCTCACTATGGGCTGTGGTAAGTTTTTCTACAAGTGGAGCAACATATCCGGCTTTTTCAATGAATCCTATCATACAGGAACTGACAAATCTGTTTCCGCTGCGCCACTATTACATGATATATCAAATCAATATTTTTAACGGTTACCCACTGATGGACGCATGGTTCAGTATATCAGCCCTTATACTATTCGCATTACTGCCGATATTCGTGATGGGAAACATTAAGAGGGCTATGCTACTTTATGTATATATACCATAATGGAGAAGAACGAAGGATTATTAAATAAGATACTAAATGGTCTCAGAGATATGTGTTATATCTGGGCTAAAGAAATGCGCTCTACCGTTACTGATGAAGGTGTGCTCATTTTCTTTATACTTGTACCACTAGGATACCCTCTACTCTACTCATGGATATACAATAATGAAGTAGTAAGAGAGGTACCTGTAGCCATAGTAGACCAATCACACAGCCAGACAAGTCGTGAATTTACACGCGAAGTAGACGCTAGTCCTGACACAAAGGTTGCATATTACTGTAACAGTATAGATGAGGCAAAAGATCTAATAGGTAAGCAGAAAGTACATGGAATATTGTATTTCCCTAAAGATTTTTCTACGAAACTGTTTCGTTCAGAACAAGCTCATCTGAGTTTATATTGCGACATGAGTCTCATGCTTACATATAAAGCTATCTATCAAACGATACAGGCTGTTGCGGGCAAAATCAACAGTAATATTCAAATAGCTCAATCCAAAGACTACACCAATAGAGACGATGAAATAACCACAAAGCCACTTGACTTTGCTGAAGTTCCTATATTTAATTCTACTGGAGGATATGGAAATGCTATAATACCGGGAGTACTCATACTTATTCTACAACAAACATTAATGTTGGGAATTGGTCTTGGTGCAGGAACAGCACGCGAAAGTAACAGATATAAAGATCTTGTACCTATAAGCCGACACTATATCGGAATATTCAGAATAGTACTTGGTAAATCTATGTGCTATTTTATGATTTATAGTGTAATGGCGGCATATATAACAATGTGCGTTCCACGATTTTTCAATTATACAATGCTTGCATCTGGAATAGATCTATTAGGGCTTATGGTCCCATTCATATCATCTGTTATATTTTTTGGAATGGCATTGTCATGTCTTGTAAGATATAGAGAGAACGTAATGCTACTGGTCATATTCACATCAGTACCACTATTATTCATATCAGGTATTTCATGGCCACTAGCTGATATGCCGGGGGTATGGCAAGCAATAGCCTATATTTTCCCATCAACATTCGGAATTAGAGGATTCCTAAGAATAAGCAGTATGGGTGGAACTTTATCCGATATACAGCCAGAAGTAACTGCTTTGTGGATACAAACAGTAGTATACTTATTCCTTACATGCGCTGTATATAGATTCCAGATTAATAATACGCGAAAACATGCTTATGATAAGATTGAGAATCTAAAGAAAAAAGCGATTGAAGCAAAGAATAAAAACAAAAAGACAGAAGAATAAACATATTATAAAAATAGGTGGAGAATTTATTAATTCTCCACCTATTTATTTATTTAATAAATAACGAATCAGTCTTTCATCTTTACTATTTCAGTAGGAGCCTGTTCCTTGTTTCTACGATTGACAACTGTAATAACAGATTGTGCCAAACTCAAGAAAGCCTGACCTGTAATTGTATCAACTTTAGTTGCTGCAGGTTCACCGGCATCACCACTCTCACAAATACTCTGAACAATAGGAATCTGAGCCAACAAAGCTACACCTAATTCATTAGCTAAGTTCTTCGCTCCGTCTTTTCCAAAGATATAATACTTATTGTCTGGCAACTCAGCAGGAGTGAAATAAGCCATATTCTCAACAAGTCCAAGGATTGGAACATTAACCTTATCATTGCGATACATATCAATACCTTTACGTGCATCAGCAAGAGCCACTTTCTGAGGAGTACTAACGATAACAGCACCAGTAATAGAAAGAGTTTGTAGCAATGTAAGATGTATATCACTTGTACCAGGAGGTGTGTCAAGTATGAAATAATCTAAATCGCCCCAATCAGCATCGGCAATAAGTTGCTTAAGAGCAGATGTTGCCATACCTCCACGCCATAAAGTCGCAGTATCAGGATTTACGAAAAAGCCAATACTTAATAGTTTTACACCATATTTTTCTATTGGCTCTATTAGTTGTCTACCATCCTTATTTACACCAGAAGGGCGAGCATCCTCAACTCCGAACATTTTTGGCATTGAAGGACCGAATATATCAGTATCAAGAAGTCCAACCTTATATCCTAAGCGAGCTAATGCTATGGCAAGATTAGCAGAGACTGTACTCTTACCTACTCCACCTTTACCAGAACTTACAGCAATAACATTCTTTACCTGCGGCAGAAGTTTACCAACCTCAGGACGTGGAGCTGATTTAAATTCCGTTTCGATAGTAACTTCAACATTCTTATCCACATGATAATGAATAGCAGCCTCAGCAGCCTTTAAAGTTGATTTGAGAAATGGGTCTGTGTCACGAGGGAAAATTAGTGTGACGGTAACCTTCATTCCATCAATATGCACATTATCCATAGCAACCATATCACTCTCCACAAGGTTTTTCTTCGTACCTGGATAGACAACAGTCGCTAAGGCATCTGTAATTAATTTTGGGTATAATGTCATAATCTAATAATTTATTAATAATGCAAAAGTAATTATATTTTTTGATTAAACACAATGAGAGCCAAAAAAAATAGTGCATTGTCTCACGACTATGCACTATTAAGTTAACTCAACTTTAAAATTTTGTATACTGACACCCTCACGAGCATAAGCACACACGACTAATTAAAATTATCTCATCAATAAATGATGAGCATATATCTAAATGGAAATAAATCCATAACATCATATTAATTAAATATGTATAAATGTACTGAATATACTATTAAAAAATACAGTTGCTATACATATTTGCAAATGTACGTTTAAATTTTTAAATCAACAAACTTTTTGCATTTTTTCACTTACCTGTTTCTGAGCCACTTCTCTTTGGCCTATGATAGCTTCTATAATCATCCAAAGGTATCTCTACATCAGGCTCAACAAGTTTGTTCTCATGAGGTAAATTAAACTTCATATACTTAATATTCAGACCTCTTTCTATCCACATGCTTTCATAATAAGTCTGTATAGAAAGTATCTTACTGGTTTCTGAATCCTGCTCATCATGATACAAATCCTCAGTACATAATAGCACAGGTAGCTTATTTGCATCAACCATATACTTTGTATAAGTAAACAAGAAATTAGAGTCTGTTTTTAAATGAATAATACCTTTATCAACAAGGAAATGGCGATATCTGGCCATGAAGAAAGTACTAGTGAGTCGCTTATGTGCGTTTTTCATCTGAGGATCACTAAAAGTGAGCCATATTTCCTGTACTTCGTCTTTTTCGAAAAACCGTTCTATAATTTCGATGTTAGTTCTTAAGAATGCTACGTTTGTCAATCCTTCGTTTATAGCTTGAGTTGCTCCAGTCCACATTCGTGAACCTTTTATGTCAACTCCAATGAAATTGGTTTCAGGGTAGAGTTTAGCCAGTTCCACTGTATATTCACCTTTTCCACATCCAAGTTCTAATACGATAGGGTTGTCATTATGAAAATATAGTTCTCTCCAATGTCCTTTCATTTCGAATGGAACTTGTTCTATCACCGAAAAAGGATATTGGAAAACATTTGAATAGCTTTCCATATCGGCGAATTTCTGTAATTTTCCTTTGCTCATAAATGTATATTCATAAAATTAAAAAGGTCGTACCCGTGTAGTTTTGCGTACTTCGGATACGATCTTATTATGTAGTTGTATTTGTTCTATTCGGCAATGTTCTGCTGCTCTTCAGTTTTCAGATCTTCATAGAAGTGGGCATGAGCTGTTAAATTGTATGGTGTAAGGAATAATAATCCTATTCCACATGTTATTATACTAAGGATAAACCAGCCTATCATGCTCAAATCGAGTAAGAATAAATCCATTTTATGACCTTTCATCATTGCCATACTCTTTTCAATAGCTGAATTGTATTTCAAATCAGGGTCATCCAATAAGATATAATTGGTCATACTGTATGAGTACATCTTTATAAATCCAGGGATGATAAGTAATAGCGTCCAAAGCAGTGTATATATTCCTACGAGTAGGTTGGTTAGCATTATTCGAAAATAGTCCTTGAATCCTTCAAACATTTTGTCAAGGTCTATTTTTTGATCTCCTTTGCGTATGTTTTCTAAAAACACTATTTCAAATCCCCAGAAGATAGGTAATAATACAATCTGTATGATATTGCCAAGTGTATCTGATATTGTCGAATATGATAGTATTATGGCTGCACTATGAGAAAATGTTATTGGTATTCCCCCAAATATTATAAAATATATAAGGGCAGCAATTGCAGAGTTTCCCCATTTACCTGTTAGTGATTCTATCGCTCTGTCTTTGTAACCAGAAATTTTGTCCATAGTATTTTTGTTATTTAGTTAATTAATCAATTACTATTGAGACCCAACCATGTTTGTCTTCTTCATCACCATATTGGATAGCACGAAGAGTATCATAGAGTTTCTTTGATATCTTGCCAGGCTCTGCACCAAAGTCATAGCGCTTACCAGTATCAAGATCATCAATATAGCTAATTGGACTTATTACAGCAGCTGTACCACAAGCTCCAGCCTCTTCAAATGTTTCAAGTTCATCCTCTGGAATCTGACGACGCTCAACCTTCATTCCTAAGTCTTCTGCAAGTTGCATAAGACTCTTATTTGTGATACTAGGAAGAATAGAAGTACTCTTTGGAGTAACATAAGTATTATTCTTAATACCGAAGAAATTTGCTGCGCCACATTCATCCATATACTTCTTTTCCTTGGCATCAAGATAGAACTCACAAGCATATCCCTTTTCATGGGCAAGTGCATTTGCCTTAAGACTAGCTGCGTAGTTACCACCAACTTTATATATACCTGTACCAAGAGGAGCAGAGCGATCATAGTCACGAATGATAACATAAGGATTAGTTGAGAAGCCACCCTTGAAATAAGGTCCAACAGGAGTTACAAATATTGTGAACAAATATTCTGTTGAAGGATGTACACCAACTTGTGCACTAGTACCAATAAGTAATGGGCGAACATAAAGAGTAGCACCACTCTCATAAGTAGGAATAAATTCCTGATTAAGTCTTACGACCTTTTTCACCATTTCCTCAAATAATTCTGTAGGAACTTCTGGCATAAGAATGCCACGGCAAGTACTCTGTAAACGAGCTGCATTTTCATCCATACGGAAGACTCTCACTTTACCATCTTTTCCACGATAAGCTTTCAAGCCTTCAAAAGCTTCCTGACCATAATGCAGGCAGGTTGAAGCCATATGCAATTTAATATACTCATCGGAGCAAACCTCTATCTCGCCCCATTTTCCGTTGCGATAATAGCAGCGAACATTGTAGTCTGTTGGCATGTAGCCAAAAGACAAATTAGACCAATCCAGATCCTTCATAACATCTATATTTTAAATGTTCAACGTAATAACTTAGCGCAAAAGTACGAATAAAAATGAATATTTGCAACTATTAAGCACAATATTTATGAATAGCTTCATTTCTTATCCTTCTCAAGTATCTTATTGATTTCATCATCTGTTTTAGTAAGTTTGTCCTTACAAAGCTTAATGAGTTTCTGAGCCTTCTTTAAATTTTCGCTCATCGAATCAATATCGAGTTCATCGTTTTCCAATTTGTCGACGATACTCTCAAGCTGTCTCACAGCCTCTTCATATTTAAATTCTTCTTTAGCCATATATTTATTTTATTATAGATTTTACAGTTCCTTTGTCAAGTCGTGTTTCTACTTCATCACCACTTTTTAAAGCAGAAGCATTCTTTATTACTTTTCCTTTAAATGTAGTGATACTATATCCTCTTTTAAGCAACAAAACAGGATCAAGAGCTTCCAGTTTCTGTTGAATAAGTTGCAGTCTATAACTTTCTTTTGTCAACCGCTTTTGCGCAACAGGTGCTAGACTTTTTGAAAGGATGCTAATATCATAAGTACACATTGAAACCTTCTGAGTAATGGTATTTACAATTTCCACAAACAATTTATCAAGCATGGAAATCTGCTGATTCTTAAATATAGAAAACAACATCGGAATCTTTTCAGCAAGTCTTTTCAATCGTATATTTTCAACCTCCATTCTATGTACTATACTTGATATAATCTCCTCTTGGGCATCCATCACACGATTATAGACATTAGAAAGATGTTCTATCAACAAGGCAGCTGCAGCGGTAGGAGTCTTTACTCTCGTATTTGAAACCATATCAAGAACAGACTCATCACGTTCATGTCCTATTCCTGTAATTATTGGCAATGGGAAATTTGCTACATTCTCTGCAAGTGCCAACGTATCAAAACCACTCATGTCGCTGGTAGCTCCACCACCACGTATAATTACAACAACATCAAAGTCATCCAAAGATTTATAGATATCATCAAGAGCTGAAATAACACTCTTTTCTATACCTTCACCTTGCATGATAGCTGGAAACAAACGAGGATAGAACTTCAAACCATAATCATTATTCTCCAATTGATTGCAGAAATCACCATATCCGGCAGCATTAGCACTTGAAATAACAGCTATACGTTGTGCAAACATTGGAATCTGCAAATCTTTTTGCAAGTCAAAGACACCGTCTGTTTTCAATTTATTTATAATCTCTAATCTCTTACGAGCCATGTCACCCATTGTAAATTCAGGGTTGACATCAGTAACGATCCAAGAAAAGCCGTAAGCCTCGTGGAAATCAGGATAAACTTTCAACATCACCTTCAAACCTGCATGAAGATATTGCCCTGCTATACGTTCAAACTTATCACGAACACCTATCCATTTACTTTTCCAGCATTTTGCCTGAGCCTTAGCTACAGGGGTGTTACTAAACAAATCTTTTTGAATAAGTTCCATATAGCAATGTCCTCTGACCTCTCTCAGTTCAGACAATTCTGCCTCTACCCAATATTCATCAGTCAAAGAAACAGCAATCGTTTCCCTCACCAAATTGTTTAGTTCGTATAATGACAGTGCTTTCATCGTTTTCCGCTGCTATAAGCTTTTTGAAAATCAGGAACACCATATCCATAAACATTGTCAGGGTGAATATTATTACCGCTATGAATGACTATATTTATAATTTCTTTTGCCGTTTTATCTGATAAAGCCTGCCATAGACAAGCAACCATACCAGATATTAACGGTGCAGAGAAAGATGTCCCCATATCATCAACTATTGTTCCACGTCCAGAAATAACAACAGCCGGACTTCCATAAGCCATTACATCAGGTTTTATTCTTCCATCAGCAGTAGGTCCAACTGCACTGAAAGCAGCATTATCACCAGTTGGAGTTATAGATCCAACAGTAATTATATTTTTTGCATCAGCAGGAAAGTTTAATTTCTTCCATGTCCCCATACCATCATTTCCTGCACTATTAACTAATACAATTCCTTTATCAGCAAGCATAGATGCAGTATGTGAAATAAATGTCGTCAAACCATCCATTTCGTAATATTTATGATTAGTTGAAGAATCGTCAAAATCGTGGTAACCCAAAGATGAATTTATAATATCTACACCAGCAGAATCGGCATATTCCACAGCCTCAGCCCAATAATCCTCTTCTGCCAAGCTCTCTGTCCGTGTGTCCTCACATCTAAGAAGCATATAACTAGCATCAGGAGCAGTACCGATAAAAGTTCCCGGCATATCTGTTGCCATAAGAGACAAGACCATTGTTCCATGATCAGACTCTGCAAATATATTTTTTGATTTAGGTACTACGAAATCGTCAACACCAGCTATCTTAATTTGATGCAAGGCTGGTATTCTATCTACATTCATAAATCCAGCATCAAGTACGGCTATAACCTTTCCTTTTCCACGATATCCCATAGAATGAAGTCTATCACCAGACAAAGAAGTTATCTGATTTACAGCTACTCCATATTTACTATCAGGTATTGTGTCCCAACGATTAAATTCCTTTTTAAAACTGGAGCGTATAGAACTAGATATTGAATCAGGAGAAGAAAATACTTGTACTAGATTTCTTACAAAAGGCAATTTTAATAATTTATATGCATTGTTTTGATGATTACATTTTATCAAAACAGAATTGTTCCATTTACTTTTACCAACAATCTGAATTTTTTCACACTTTGCTATAGCAGACAAATAAGCAGGAGATATTGGCAAATCCGTAGAATCAATCGCCAGATGTTGCTTTTTACGCCTATCAACAGCACGTTGGGATAGAAAATCCAAAGGCTTATCAAGCCTATATGACGTATTTTTCTTGTCTGTAAGTTTAAGCCTGAAAATATAACATTTCCCTCCGGGATATGAAACCATTTCAGCTTCATTTGCTCCCAAAGAACCCCAAACAACAGATGGCAAAGCCATTAGAATTATAAGGAAAATATATTTGTTCATCAATATTTCATTTAGGTTTCAAGACACAAAAGTAATATATTAAATTGAGAACAGAAAATCATTTCAACAAAAATAGTTATTTACCTTTATTTTATAAATAAAAAATAAAATAATTTTTGTACTTTTGCATCATGGATAATAAACAGGCAACATTAGAGTTAGGAACCAAACCAGTAGGTAAACTACTTATCCAGTATGCTCTTCCAGCTATAGTAGCCATGACCGCAGCTTCACTCTACAATATTGTAGACAGCATTTTTATCGGCCAGGGAGTAGGTCCATTTGCCATCTCCGGTCTGGCAATAACCTTCCCATTCATGAATCTCTCAAGCGCATTTGGAGCAGCTGTTGGTGTCGGAGCATCAACTTTCATCTCTGTCAAACTAGGTCAGAAAGATTACAAGACCGCAGAAAATATTCTAGGAAATACAGTTGTTCTAAACTTAATAATAGGAATAACGTTCTCAATCGTATGTCTTACTTTTCTTGATCCTATACTTCGGTTTTTCGGAGCTAGCAATACTACAATTCCGTATGCACGAGATTTTATGAGTGTCATTCTTTTGGGAAACGTATTCTCACATATGTATTTCGGAATGAATGCAGTACTTCGTGCGGGAAGCAAACCGAAACAAGCCATGTTAGCAACCATTTTCACAGTGGTAATGAATATCATATTAGATTATTTCTTTATTATGGTATTCCATTGGGGAATAAAGGGTGCTGCTTATGCAACTGTTATTTCACAGGTTATAGCACTTGTATGGCAGTTATGGGTGTTCAGCAACAAAAAGGAATTACTCCATTTCAAGCGTGGAATATACGGATTAAAAAAAGATATTGTTAAGAATATCATAGGAGTTGGTATATCTCCTTTTGCAATGAATGTATGCGCATGTGTTGTCGTAATATTCATTAACCAGCAACTTGTACACTATGGAAACGATCTTGACGTAGGAGCATACGGAATATCAAATAAGATTGGGTTTGTTTTCGTTATGTTTGTAATGGGTGTAAACCAAGGAATGCAACCTATTGCGGGGTATAACTACGGAGCGCAGCAACTTGACAGAATGATGCAAGTAGTGAAACTTGCTATTATAGTAGCAACAATAATTATGACTACTGGTTGGCTGATTGCTATGTTCATGCCTTACTATTGTTCACGGCTGTTCACTAAAGATGCAACACTCATAGGACTTGGAATAAGGGCGATAAGAATAAACCTTCTGGCTTTCCCTGTTATCGGATGTCAGATGGTGATAACAAACTTTTTTCAAAGCATAGGTAAAGTGAAGATCAGTATCTTTCTTTCACTTTCAAGACAATTACTATTACTTCTACCATTGCTAGCCATATTACCGTTAATCTACGGTGTCAACGGAGTTTGGTATGCAATGCCTACATCAGACGTATGTGCTTCTATAATAGCGGCATTTATGATGATGGCATATATGAAAAAATTTAAGAACCAACATAAAAATATGATACATGGAAGACAAGAAAATCATAATTAATATCGGTAGACAGATCGGCAGCGGAGGAAGACTTATTGCTAAGAAACTTTCCGAAGAGTTGAACTGTAGTTTCTACGACCGTGAGCTTCTGAACCTTGCTGCACTTGAAAGTGGATTCAGCGAGACGTTTTTTGAGCAGGCTGACGAGCACAAGGGATTTTTCAAATCTCTTCTTAATATACATGTACCACTGATTGGTGAAAGTAATTTCTACAAGAATGATCTATCTCAGGAAAGTCTTTACAAATTTCAAAGCGACGCCATATTAAAAGCTGCAGAAAAAGGCAACTGTATATTTGTAGGAAGAACTGCTGATTATATTCTGCGTGATTTCAAGAACACAATCAATATATTCGTGACTGCAAATATTGATCAACGAATACAGCGAGTATCTAAGCGCTATGATATGAACCGCGCTGAAGCAAGAAAATATATAACGGACAAGGAAGAGGCACGTGCTTCATACTATAACTATTATACCGGCAAGCAATGGGGACACAGTGAAAGCTATGATTTATGCATCAACAGCAGCCTACTTGGTATAGAAGATACTGAGGTATTTATTGCCGAATTAATAAGAAAACGGTTTCAACTATGAAGAAAATAGGAATAATCAGCGATACTCACGCCTTTTGGGATGATAAATATGAAACCTATCTAGGAGAATGCGACGAGATTTGGCACGCAGGAGATATTGGCTCTATTGAGGTTACTGATAAATTTGAGAACATGAAACCTATATTCAGAGCTGTCTATGGTAATTGTGACGGGTATGACATACGTGCAAGATACCCCGAAATACTAAGATTTAAATGCGAGGATGTAGACGTAATGATGAAACACATTGGCGGTTATCCTGGAAAATATGACATTTCTGTAAGGAATATGATATTCGCATCACCACCCAACCTATTTATTTCTGGACATTCACACATTCTGAAAGTAATGCCCGACAAATCATTAAATCTTCTGCATATAAACCCAGGTGCAGCCGGACACATGGGATGGCAGAAAGAAAGAACAATAATAAGACTCACAATCGAAGGCAATAAATTCACTGATTGCGAAGTTATTACATTAGGAACAAATAAATCACAACTATAAAAATGAAAACTTATCTTGTTACAGGAGCCGCAGGCTTTATCGGAGCAAACTTCATTAAGTATTTGCTAAACAGAAAATACAAAAACGAAGATATAAAGGTCATCGTCCTTGATGCATTGACATATGCAGGAAATCTGGGAACGATAAAAGATGATATCGACAACAAACGTTGCGTATTCGTTAAGGGAGACATCCGTGACCGTGAATTAGCTGACAAACTATTTGCGGAAAATGAGATAGACTATTTAGTAAACTTCGCAGCTGAAAGTCATGTTGACCGCAGCATTGAAGATCCTCAGCTTTTTCTCAGTGTAAATATTCTCGGTACACAGAATCTGCTTGATGCGGCCCGCCGTGCATGGGTTACAGGAAAAGATGAAAACGGCTATCCTACATGGAAAGCTGGCAAGCGCTATCATCAGGTTTCTACAGACGAGGTGTATGGAAGTCTCGGGGCTGAAGGCTTTTTCACTGAGACTACTCCACTATGTCCACACAGTCCCTACAGTGCAAGCAAGACAAGCGCAGACATGTTTGTAATGGCATATCGTGATACTTACCACATGCCAATAACAATTACACGTTGCTCTAACAACTATGGTCCTTATCATTTCCCTGAAAAACTTATTCCATTAATCATCAACAATATTCTTGAAGGCAAGCAATTACCTGTCTACGGCGAAGGACTTAATGTTCGTGACTGGTTATACGTTGAAGACCATTGCAAGGCTATTGACATGGTTGTACGTGAAGGTCTTGAAGGTGAAGTTTATAATGTAGGTGGTCACAATGAAATGACAAACATTGATATCGTAAAGCTAACAATAAAGACGATACACGATATGATGGCTGACAACAAGCAGCTGCGAAACGTACTAAAGAAGCAGCAGAGAGATGCTAACGGTGATATTGATATAAGTTGGATAAACAATGATCTCATCACACACGTTGCCGACCGTCTTGGTCACGACAAACGTTATGCCATAGACCCAACAAAGATTAAGAATGAACTTGGTTGGTATCCAGAAACTAAATTTGCTGATGGTATCATTAAAACTATAAAATGGAATCTTGAAAACCAGCAATGGATACATGAGGTTACCAGTGGTGACTATCAGAAGTACTATGAAACTATGTATGGAAATAAATAAGGCTATGAAAAGAATTATGTTATTGGGCTCAGGAGAACTGGGCAAGGAGTTTGTTATTGCTGCTAAAAGAGCAGGAGTTTATGTTATTGCATGCGACCGTTATGACAACGCACCGGCAATGCAAGTTGCAGATGAAAGAGAAATCTTCAGTATGCTTGACGGAGATGCACTTGAAGCTGCAGTTCGCAAACACCACCCAGACATCATCGTACCTGAAATAGAAGCCATTCGTACTGAGAGACTTTTTGATTTTGAAAAAGAAGGCATTCAGGTTGTACCTTCTGCACGTGCCGTAAACTATACAATGAACCGCCGCGCCATTCGTGACCTTGCATCTAAAGAACTTGGACTTCGCACAGCAAAGTATTTCTATGCAAAGACATTTGACGAATTCAAGAAAGCTGCTGACGAAATCGGTTTCCCATGTGTCGTAAAACCTCTTATGAGCTCAAGCGGTCATGGTCAAAGCTACGTACACAACGACGATGAACTAAAAGCTGCATTCACTGAAGCAATGGAAGGTAGCCGTGGAGACGTTAAAGAGGTTATTATCGAGGAATTTATAGACTTTGATTCTGAGTTCACTCTTCTTACAGTAACACAGAAAAATGCTCCTACAATATTTTGCCCTCCAATAGGACACATTCAGAAAAGCGGTGACTATCGTGAAAGTTGGCAGCCTTACCATATATCTGATGAAGCATTGAAGAAAGCTGAACACATGGCTAACGAAGTAACAAAAGCGCTTACAGGCTATGGTTTATGGGGTGTTGAATTCTTCATGACTAAGAAAGGCGAAGTAATATTCTCCGAGTTAAGTCCACGACCACACGATACTGGCATGGTCACGCTCGGACATACAACAAATCTGAGCGAATTTGAACTTCATCTTCGTGCCATAATGGGTTGGCCTATTCCTGCCATACATCTTGAACACTACGGATGCAGTGCCGTTGTTCTTGCTAAAGAAGACGCAGACCATGCTCCAGAATACAATCTTGTTGAAGCATTGAAGGAAGACCGCACACGCGTTCGTATTTTCGGCAAACCAGAGCAGCATGTAAATCGTCGTATGGGTGTAGTATTATGCTATGGTGAAGTTGGCGATGACATAAACGCACTAAGAGACAAGGCAAAGAGAGTTGCTACCACTATCATTAAATAAAATTACATGATAAATAACAACGACAATATTGATACTATTACCAAGTTTCTGGACGATGTTCGGAAACTTGGTAATCAACTTTCAATAACTAGAGATGAACAGAAAGTTGTCTTAGCAGAAATGCTGTCACTAAAGAAAGACGGCAAAATAAATACTGAAGAATATCTTCAATTAGACACACGCAGCAAAGACCTACAAGCGATATTGGATAAATATAGTCCTATATTCAACGAAAGAATGAAATGGATTAAAGATATAAATGCCAAACACGCTAAAAAGAAATAATGAGCTGTAAACTTGGGACGATAATTGAACTGCCTAAGATTTCAGATCCACGTGGAAGCCTTACTGTAGCAGAAAGATTCAAGAGTATTCCTTTTGAATTCAAAAGGGTATATTGGACTTATGATGTACCGTCTGGAGGCTGCCGCGGTGGACACGCTCATAAACATTGTCGTGAATTCATTGTTGCCGTAAGCGGTTCATTTACTGTTACACTTAACAATGGTCATGAAAAGCAGCGCTACCTGTTAAATCATCCTTACCAGGGACTCCTTGTCGACAAAGGTATATGGCGTACGCTCGAAGATTTTTCTTCTGGTTCAGTATGTCTGGTACTAGCAGAAGACGATTATGATGAAGCTGATTATATCTACGATTACAATGAATTCATACAACAAACGTAATGTTTGAGATAAGGAAATATACAGCGGACAAAAAAGAAGAATGGAATAAATTCGTAAACAAAGCTAAGAATTCCACATTCCTTTTTGACAGAAACTATATGGATTACCATTCCGATAGATTTAATGACAACTCATTAATGTTCTATAAGAAAGGCAGACTGTATGCTCTACTTCCTGCACACAAGATAGCAAATATTCTTTATTCACACTTCGGACTTACCTACGGAGGACTGATAATGGGCATCCACGTCACAATAAGTGATACATGCATACTATTCACCGAACTTAATGAATATTTAAGGACTGTAAGTTTTAAGAAAGTAATCTATCGTCCTATCCCATGGATTTATTGTAAACATGCGTCTGAAGAAGACCTTTATGCCATATTTTGGAAATGCCATGCCCGATTGTTAACAAGAAACATCGGAACAACAATCTTCATGAACGAACACATGAAATGGCGTAAAGACCACATAAGAAGATTGAAAAAAGCAATCCTTAATGGCGTTGAAGTTGTGGCTGACGCTAGTTTTGATGACTTTTGGAAAATACTTAATGATAACTTAAAGCAGCGTTTCAACGCAAAACCTGTTCATACCCTTGAAGAGATGAAACTGCTTAAATCAAGATTTAAAAAGAACATAATTCAATACAACGCCTATAAGGACGGCAATATAATCGGTGGTATCACATTTTATATTATGAGGAATGTCATACATGGACAATATAGCTCTACCAACTCAATAGGAAAAGATTTAGGTGCTATGGAAGCTATCTATGATAGAGTTATGTATCATGATTATCCTGATTATGAATATCTTGATTTTGGAAGTTCTACTGAAGATAATTGTAGCATAATTAATGAGGGACTTATCTCCCACAAAGAGGGATACGGAGGCAGAGGTGTTGTATATGATACTTATGAATGGGAACTATGAAAATTGATTATTTGTCACTCAAAAAAGTAACAAGCATGCACAGTGATGAAATCCACACTGCGGTAAGCAATGTAATAGATAGCGGTTGGTATCTAAATGGAGAGGCTACAACTGCTTTTGAAAGACAATATGCAAATTATATAGGAACAAAGCACTGCATTGGTTGCGGAAATGGCTTGGACGCTCTTACCATTATATTCAGATCATATAAGGAACTTGGTATACTTAAAGACGGTGACGAAGTTATTGTTCCTGCAAATACTTATATTGCTTCTATACTTTCAATAACAGAAAACAATCTCACACCTGTACTTGTTGAACCAAATATCAACACTCTACAGATTGACGATACAAAAATAGAGAATGCCATTACAAAGAACACCCGTGCTATACTCATTGTTCATCTTTATGGAATCTGTGCATATACTGAAGAAATAGGTAGGATATGCAAGAAGCATAATCTACTGTTGATAGAAGACAATGCACAAGCTCATGGATGTAACTATTCTAAAAACATTAAAACAGGCAGTATCGGAAATGCAGCCGCACATAGTTTTTATCCAGGAAAAAATCTTGGTGCATTTGGCGATGCGGGAGCTATCACAACAGACGATGAAAGACTTAATGATACAGCAAGAGCTATAGGCAACTACGGTAGTTCACGTAAATACGTATTTCCATATAAAGGAATGAACAGTAGAATTGATGAGATTCAGGCTGCTATATTAAGTGTAAAACTGAAATATCTTGATCAAGATAATGCTAGAAGAATTGCTATTGCGAAATACTATAATGAAAGTATTATAAATAGGAATATCAAAACTGTGAACACTTCTAATTCTGTGTATCACATATATCCTATAATATGTTCCAATCGTGATTTAATAAGGCTACGACTTAAAGATAAGGGTATTGAAACTATGATTCACTACCCTATTCCTCCACATAAACAAAAATGTTACAGGGAATGGAATAATTTCTCATTCCCCATAACAGAATATATTGCAGACAATGAATTGAGTTTGCCTTGCAATCAAGTCCTTACCGACAGTGAAGTTGAATACATAGTATCAACACTAAACAGCTGTCAGCAATAATCCTCGTCTAAAGATTTATAGGCGCTACAACCTTTATTCCGAAATTACGTCCCATATTAAATACGCCCTCTCGTCCAGTAACGGGATTTAATCCAGCATATTTCAATCTGCTCAGATTATTCTGGTATGCTCTGTTTGTAAGATTGTCACCAGTCAGATATACAGAAAGTATTTTCTTTCCTCTGCATTTTATATCTGTTCCCATTGACGCATTCAAGAGTGTATATGAAGGTGTGGCTGTTTCTGTATTGTCAAGTGCATAGAAATGATTTTGACGAAGATCGCATTCCATACCAATCTTTACATAAGTATTGTTAAAGGTCTCGCCATCACGAATTATATCATATTTCAATTCTGATGTCCAACGTGGTGCTGGAGTCATTGGCAAATATTTTGCCTCCGCAGTTTGATTCAGCTGTACGGCATCAACATACGAAAAGGCATTTTGGAAATGAAGTCTTTCTATAGGATGAATATCAACGCTGGCTTCACCTCCTAATAGACGTGCATTACCCTGCACAAATTGATATACTGGAACATTATCAACTACTTTTCCTGCTATTTTATGTGCAAAGATATAGTTGTCTATATAGTTGGCAAACAAAGACAATTGTGCTGAAACATATGTAGATGTATAATCCCATCCAGCATCTAACTGCCAACTGTATTCAGGTTTCAGTTCTGTGTTACCTACTTCATATCTGAAAGTACCCTCATGTTCACCGTTTGAAGCTAACTCACTAAGATTTGGCACACGGAAACCTCTTGCAAGATTCAACCTGACATTCATTTTTTCATTAATAGCATATGTTGCGCCTAAACTACCTGTAACTCCATTAAATGTACGTGAGATACTACCAAATCTGTCTTCTAAAGCAAAACTGCGAACGTGTCTGGTATCAAATCTCAATCCTCCGCTAATATTCAAGTCTCCTGTTTTATAACTAGATGTTGCGAATGCACCAAAATCAAAAAGAGCATATGAAGGAATAAGAAACTCATCACCTTTATTTAATGAACGCTGGTACATACCGTTAACTCCAGTGGCAAAACTCAAACCCTCAGCTGGCTGAATAGCATAATGAACATCATAGTTTATTGTATGTAGCATAAAGTCTAGCCCAGGTTTATTTGGATTTTCCTCATCCTCAAACTCCTGTCTACGGTTTTGCTGATACGCAAAAAGTGCCTTTATATTTCCATTACCAACATAAAATGAATTATCTAGCACTGCCTTATAATGATGTATCTGCTGATATGGCAATCCATGACTATAATCTTTATTACCTACAGCGCCGGGATCTTCTATCATACTTGGAGTCAAATGATAGTAACTTAATTTAAGATGACTGTATCCCCAACTTTTGTTTACTCCCAATAAACCAGACATCGCACGTTCTCTGAACTGCGAATTATCTACATATCCGTCATATTTATTTTTGTATGCATGTGCCATCTTATCAGAATAGCGCACTCCCCACACATATCCGTTGTTGTTTCCTGCCATGTGAAGAGAATAGTCAAACAGTCCATTATTTGTCTGATATTCCGATGAAACATCACCGGCTACAGTATTCTTTGCCAATGTTGGTGCATCGTGGAATATAACAACGCCAGCCATAGCGTCAGATCCATACATCAATGAAGCTGGACCTTTAAGAATCTCAATGTTATTCACTGTTTGGGGATCTATTTCAATACCATGTTCATCTCCCCATTGCTGTCCTTCCTGTCTCACCCCATCATTAACAGTAACAATGCGGTTATATCCCAATCCACGTATCACAGGCTTTGAGATACCGCTACCTGTAGTAATCTGCGATATACCTGGCTGATGCGCTATTGCATCAATGATATTTGTTGAAGATACAGACTTTATGTCGGCAGCAGTAAGAACAGATACAGGCGTAGGCGAATCCTTCATCAGTGAATTTCCTGCCAATCCCGTAACAACAACTTCATTTATCATCGCATTTGATTCTTTCATTACGAAATCAGAAGTCATATTTTTTTGCAATGCCACTTTTTTTATTATGGTCTGGTGACCAAGATAACTAACCTGTAAAGTTATGGTCTTCAAAGGAAGATCTGTTATCGCGTAATTACCGTTCTCATCAGTTGTCGTTCCTACTGATAACTCAGGTATATATATTGTTACACCAACAAGTGGGCTTTTATCTGAAGCATCAGTCACATGTCCTGACAATGACGCCTTTGGAGCCATAGGCTCGGCTGTAGCACACATATAAACACATATGAGCAACAGCATGATATATAATCTTTTCATTCTATTGAATTAATTTTTTACCTTAAAAAATACTATTTACTTTCCAAAGAATAAAAAGAAGGAGGACCACGTGTTGTCGTTATACCACGGAATGTGGTAGCATGCATTGGCTTTAAAAACACCAATGACTGATATATCAAAATTGTGAATAATGCTATGCAGACTTCTGTTCCAAGGATATAAGGAAGACTGTGAAAATGACATAGCACACATTTGTCTATAGAAGTCCATCCATTGGCAATATGTCCAGCATGATGTATGTGATGCTGACAATCATAACAAGTTATGACAGCACCTCTCACCTCCTCATGTCGGTGGAATGTTGACATAATAAGCATTGGCACAAACACTGCCAATAGCATCCATGACCAAAGCCTTTGTCTATGCATTGTTCTATTCACGAATGCAAAAGTAGAAATAATATGAAAATATATTTGGTTTTTACAATAGGATTAACTACTTTTGTATATATATAACAAATACAATGGATGAAAACAAATGCATTTTTCTTCTAGAAAAGCATGGCATCAAACCAACTTCCAACAGAATAGTTATTGCCAAGTCTCTTGCTGCATGTGAAAATCCAGTATCTATGAAAGAACTGGAAGATAAGATTCTCACAATAGACAAGTCAAACATATTCCGTACACTCACTTTATTTCGTGACAACCATTTAGTTCACACTGTCGAAGACGGTGCTGGTGGAACGAAATACGAATTATGTTTAAGCAAAAGCATTGAAACTGATGAAGACGAGCACATGCATTTCTTTTGTGAACGCTGTCAAAAGACATTCTGCTTATACGATATGCCTATCCCAGACCTTTGTATTCCTCTAGGTTATCAGATGCATAGTGTAAACTTCATGATAAAGGGTTTATGCCCAAAATGCTCCAAGAAGAAGTAGTAGCCTTTCATTTCTGGATTAATATCTATATTTTCTAAGCATTAATATAGGTTAACTCCCATGCACTTTTCATTTTTTTTTTAGCTACGGAGCTACGTCTTCGTCTGTATCCCCCTTGTAGAAAAGGATTGCTGAAAAATAAATAGAACTTTTAGCTACGATATGCTACATTCTAGCTACGGCATCTATTTCTGCTTATATAATGTATGTGCATGCACGCGCACACTTAGGAGTTTTAAAAATACAAGTGTCGAAGTGTCAACATAATGAATATCAATATTTTATCGACAAATTTGACTGATATATAGTGACGGTAATGTGACTGTCAAATATCAAGTTTTGCATGCGTTTCTATATAGAAACGCAACTAATTCCATATAGAAATGCAAACGTTTCTACGATATTTTACCTTCTAATGCTTCGTAAAACGCAGTGCAATATAACGTAAAACGCAATGTAAAACATCGAAAAACTTCGTAAAAGGCAATTCAATACGATAAAAATTTTCGCCCATATTTTACCGACAAATAACCGTCACATTGTTCTGCAGAAAAAGAAGTCTAATAAGTTGATGCTCAATGGATAGACACTTCGACACTTATTTTTCTGAAAAAATCAGAGTGTGCGTGCGTGCGCGTATTTATAGAGCGTAGCACTAGTAATTGAAACATTGGCTAACAGCCTAAACTTAATTTCATTGCATAGACAAAAATTTTGTAGTATCTTTGCCGGAAAATAAGATTGCACTAGCATATCATTTAAACAAACCCTACTTAGAGTATAATTACAAAAATAACTAATTTATGAAACGAATAACAATATTGAGTCTTTTGACATTGATGATTCTAACATCATTCGCCCAAAAGACGATTAATTTATCCGGAACTTGGGACTTTCAAATAGACCGTAACGGAAGTTATAATGCATCACAAAAATATGATGATACAATAAAACTACCTGGGTCTATGCTAACAAATGGCAAAGGTGACCTACCTAGTATTCATACAAAATGGACAGGCTCATTATATGACTCTTCATACTACTACAATCCATATATGGAAAAATACCGCCACACTGGCAGTATCAAATTCCCATTTTTCTTAACTCCGGAACATTATTATGTAGGCTATGCATGGTATAGACAAAATGCAGAAATACCAAGAGTCTGGAAAAGAAATAGAGTCGTTTTATTCTTAGAACGCCCACATATAGAAACAACAGTGTTTGTAAACGGAAAAGAAGTTGGACACCAAATGTCACTATCCGTTCCACACGAATACGACATAACGGATTATGTAAAGTTTGGAAAAAACAACAGCATAGCCATAAAGATATACAATGGCATTGAGAATGTTGGTGTAGGACAAGACTCACATTCTGTAACCGACCAGACACAAGGTAATTGGAACGGTATTGTTGGAAAAATACAACTACGTTCACAACAAAGTATTTTCACTGTGAAAACATTCCCAGACTTGACTACAGGAAATGTGAAGGTATTGGTGAATGATAAAGAATATAATATAAAGATAGACAATCCACAACCTTGGAGTGAGTTTACTCCAAATTTATACACTCGTAGCATTATATATCGTGGAGACACAATACCTGTTACTTTCGGATTTAGAAAAATAGAAGTAAAAGGACGAGACATCATACTCAATGGAAGGCCTATTTACGTACGTGGAACAGTAGAAAACTGCAATTTTCCACTTACAGGATATCCTCCTACTGATGTAGAGTCATGGAAGAAAATAATTCAGAAATGCAAAGATTATGGTATAAACACCATGCGCTTTCATAGCTACTGTCCACCAGAAGCTGCATTTATTGCTGCCGATAGCCTAGGGTTCTATCTTGAACCAGAAGGACCATCATGGCCAAATCATGGTGTAAAGTTAAACTACGGACAGCATATAGATCAATATTTGGCAGAAGAGACTAAGAAAATATGTGATTACTATGGTAATCATCCTTCTTTCGTTATGATGGCTGCTGGCAATGAACCTGCAGGAGACTGGGTCACATGGTGTAATAAATGGGTTAATACAATGAAAGAATACGATAATCGACACATATACTGCGGAGCAAGTGTAGGTGGAGGTTGGGCTTGGGACAACCTGAGCGAATTTCATGTTAAAGGTGGAGCGAGAGGACTTGACTGGGATCATAATGCTCCAGAATGTAATGATGATTATCTGTCGCAGATAGAATTTCCTCGCAATTACAGAGACAAAGAACCAAACAATTCTCCTATCATTGCTCACGAGCAAGGACAATGGTGTGCATTCCCCGACTTCAAGGAGCGCAGTCTTTATACAGGACCTTACAAAGCTAAGAATTTTGACATATTTGAAGACTTGCTAAAGAAGAATGGTATGGCATCACAGGCAGAGAAGTTCCTTTATGCCAGCGGCAAACTGCAAGTTACGGCATATAAATACGAAATAGAACGTAACCTGCGTACAAAGGACTATTCTGGTTTTCTTTTGTTAGGACTAAATGATTATAGTGGTCAGGGAACTGCTCTGGTAGGTCCTCTAAATGTTTTTTGGAAAGAAAAGGGATACGTAGACAGCAAACAATGGAAAGAATTTTGCGGTAAGATAGTTCCACTTGCAAAATTTCCTAAGTTTGTTTTCCAGAATACAGATACATTGAACATACCAATAGAAGTATATAATGCTTCAGAAGGGGAAATTAAAGATGCTGATATTGAATATAGCATAGTTGACAAAGATATGCACAGTGACATAATTGCCAAATATAACACTACCATAAAATATGGTAAAAGCAATGAAATAAGGTCTGTGACATTGCCGCTTAACGGAATAAAGTCACCAAGTAAACTCACACTCAATGTGTCTGTAAATGGCAATACCAATGAATGGGACTTCTGGGTATATCCTTCAAAAGTAGAAATGCCAAAGACAAAAGACATATACATAACAGATACATTAGATTCTAAAGCTATTAAGATATTAAATAACGGAGGAAAAGTTCTTATTACTGCCGGTGGAAAAATACATTACGGCAACGATGTAAAGCAAACTTATCTACCAGTATTCTGGAATACAAGTTGGTTCAAAATGCGTCCTCCACATACTACAGGAGCCTATATAACGAGCAACCACCCGATTTTCAAAGACTTCGCTACAGACTCATGGCAAAACATTAACTGGTGGGAACTTGTAAACAAAGCACAAGTTATGAATCTTCAGGAATTTCCAGAAGAGTATCAACCAATATATCAACCAATTGATACATGGCACGTAAGTCGCAAGTTGGGAATGATTATAGAGGCAAATGTTTTAAAAGGTAAACTGTTAATGACGACTTTTGACATAAACAGCAATCTTAACAAGAGAATTGTTGCACGTCAACTTAGAAAATCAATACTAGAATACATGTCTGGCGACAGTTTCAAGCCAGAAATAACATTAGATATAAAAGTTATACGTGATTTGTTTGAGAAAGAAGCAACAAAAGTAAACATGTTTACCAAAGACTCACCTGATGAATTGAAGCCTAAAATTATAAGATAAGCGACTCTACGTCAATATAATATAAGCAGTATCCTAAAAATAAAAAGGGATACTGCTTATTTTATTTTGTAGTGTATTCGACTAGCATCTTTAACTATAGTTGATTGATAACTTTGCTCTCTGGAAAACAAAGAAAAAACATCGTTTTTCTTTGCTTTTCCACTCGTTTGCACTATCTTTGCATAAGTTTTTAATTAACAAAGGAAGATTATAACAATGACTTACGAAATAACAGGACCTGCAAAGATAAATACTGAGATTAATCTGTCGGCTAGTAAAAGCATTAGCAACCGCACACTGATAATCAACGCTATGGCTGGTGGCAGGATTACCCTTGAAAATATGAGCGACTGCGATGACACAGAAGTTATAATTGCTGCATTGAAAGACATGCCTGATGTTATAGACATAAAGGCTGCCGGAACTGCAATGAGATTTGTCACTGCATATCTAAGCATAACAGAAGGTGAACATACAATAACAGGTACTGACAGAATGAAGCACCGCCCTATAAGTGTACTTGTTGACGCTTTGAGATATCTTGGTGCAGACATCACTTATGCTGGCGAAGAAGGATTTCCCCCACTCCACATAAAGGGACACACACTTGAAGGTGGTCATCTTGAGATTCCAGGAAACGTAAGTTCACAATATATTTCAGCATTGCTCATGATTGGGCCAATGCTAAAAAACGGATTGGAACTTAAACTGCTTGACGAAATTGTATCACGCCCATACATCGACCTGACACTATGGACAATGAGAGAGTTTGGCGCAGACGCAGATTGGTCCGACGTTGACACGATTACAGTTTCGGCAAAGCCATATACAGAACGTCCTTATTTCATTGAAAGTGATTGGAGCGCTAGCAGTTATTGGTATGAGGTAATGGCTCTTAGCGATGATCCAGAGGCAGAAATAAGACTTAACGGACTTATGGACGGTTCTAAACAAGGCGACTCTGTTGTGAGATACATATTCTCTCTGCTTGGAGTTAAAACATATTTTAAATCTACCGAACTTGGTGTTCCAACTACTGTGACGCTGAAAAGACACAAATGTATGCTTCCTCGATTAGAATATGACTTCACTGGTTCACCAGACCTTGCACAGACATTTGTTGTATGTTGTGCTCTTATGGGTATAAAGTTTCATTTTACCGGACTAGCAAGCCTAAAAATTAAGGAAACAGACCGTATAGAAGCTTTGAAAAAAGAGCTCAAGAAACTAGGATATGTCATAAAAGACCAAAAAGACAGTGAACTTATATGGAATGGCGAAAGATGCGAGCCAACAGATGAGGCAATAGACACTTATGAAGACCATCGTATGGCAATGTCTTTCGCCCCAGTAGCATTAAAGATTCCTGGACTAAAGATAAACAATCCCGAAGTTGTAAGCAAGTCATATCCTAATTTCTGGAAAGACATGGATGCAGCAGGATTCAACATAAAATAAAAATAAATTCATAGCGACATGATATACCTGATTATCCCGATACTGGCGCTTGGCATTATAACTGCCCTTATAACGATCCTCTCCAAAGACGAAAAAGGACGGGATAAGCCTATTATAACAAAACAGACTTGTTATACCTGCAACGGTGATAATGACATGTGTGAGCAGGAATGCATGATGGAAGCTGCCACCAAAGAGGTGGAATATTATGACGACGAGGAACTCGACAGATTCAAAGGACGTCTATCTAACGAATATACCAATGAAGAAGCCGATGAGTTCTCTGAAGTTATGCTGACTATGAAACAGGATGAAGTTAAGAGCTGGAACCGCAGTCTCATACTTCGGGGCATAAACATGCCAGATCAGATAAAGGATGAATATATTGCTCTGGCTGAACAACAACAATAATAAAATATAAAGAGAAATTGGATATACTACATTATACTTTTTTCCAGAATGCATTGCTTGGTTCAATATTGGCAAGCATTGTTTGCGGAATTATCGGTACATACATTGTTACACGCCGGCTGGTATTTATCAGCGGAGGTATCACCCACGCTTCTTTTGGCGGTATAGGACTTGGTGTGCTACTTGGTATAAATCCAATACTATCAGCAATGGTTTTCGCAACACTAAGTGCATTCGGCGTAGAATGGATGTCACGAAGAGGCAATGTAAGAGAAGATTCAGCAATAGCTGTGTTCTGGACCTTTGGAATGAGCATTGGCATCATATGTTGCTTCCTCACTCCTGGATTCATGCCAGACCTTCCATCTTTTCTATTCGGAAGTATTCTAACTATTGGATATGCCGACTTATGGCTTCTGGCTATACTGTCTGTAGTTGTAATAGCTATATTTACGTTTATGTATAGAGAAATACAAAGCGTAGCTTTTGATTCCACATTTGCAATGTCACAGGGACTGCATGTTAGGTTCATAGAATATATGATGATGGCACTTATAGCTATGGCAATAGTGTCTACACTGAGAATGGTAGGAATAGTACTTGCAATAAGTTTGCTTACAATTCCACAGATGACAGCCAATGTATTTACTTATAATTTTAAGAAAATGGCTCTTCTTAGTATTGGTATCGGCTGGATAGACTGTCTGTTGGGGCTAGGAATAAGCTATTGGCTGAACGTGCCGTCTGGAGCCTCCATCATATTTATCAGTATCATAATATATGCCATAGCCAAACTTAAATGAAGCATAACGCCATATACATCCTGGCCGCACTGATTAGCATTACGTCAATCTACGGATGTTCGACTCAGCAAAATACAGCTAAGTCTAGATGGTGGCATGCCTTTCATGCAAGATACAACACTTATTACAATGGTTCTGTGGCATATATTGACGGCTCTCTTGAAAAAGAAAACGGAAATAAGGATAATTTTACAGAGAAGATTCCTCTTTACACTGTAGGAAATAAAGCAAGCAGGCAACTAGGAATTTCAAACTTTGACAAAGCTATTGAGAAATGTCAAAAGGCGATAAGACTGCATAGTATAAAGCGACGACCAGAATGGAACCCTAACAAGAAAAAGACTCAACAAAATATAGAGTGGTTGAGCAGAAGGGAATACAATCCTTTCTTATGGAAAGCATGGTTACTCATGGGACGTGCTCAATTCTACAAGGGCGACTTCAGCGAAGCTGCATCCACTTTCGCCTACATGAGTAGACTATATTCAAACCAACCTGCTATATACGGAAAGGCAAGAGCATGGCTGGCAAAATGCTATATAGAAGAAGATTGGCTATATGATGCCGAAGACGTGATACGTAATATTCAACGTGACTCCATACATTGGCGAGCACAAAAGGAATGGGACTACACATATGCCGACTATTACATACATATTGGTAATTACGGAAAGGCAATCCCATATCTAAGAAAGGTTATAAGTCACGAAATGAGACGTAAGCAGAGAGCCCGTGAATGGTTTCTGATGGGACAGTTATTCGAGGAATTGGGAAACAAGGAGAATGCTTACAATGCATATAAACACGTAATAAGACTAAACCCTCCATATCAACTTACATTCAACGCAAGAGTTGGCATGACAGAAGTTATGGCTGGGGGAAAGCAGAAACAGATGATTGCCAAACTGAAAAGAATGGCTGCATCTGATAGCAATAAGGATTATCAAGACCAGATATACTATGCCATTGGCAATATATATCTGGCAAAAAAAGATACCACGAATGCTATTGCCGCTTATGAGCAGGGAAAAGAAAAGGCTACAAGAAACGGAATAGAAAAAGGTGTTTTGTTGTTGAAACTTGGTAATCTGTATTGGATTAAAGAACAATTCGGAAAAGCCAAAGGATGCTACGACGTGGCAATAGGATTGCTAGATAAAGAAAGAAAAGACTACCAACAGTTAACCGACAGGCAGAAAGTGCTTGAAGAACTGGTTCCTTATACTGCCGCAGTAGAACTTCAGGACTCTTTACAACGACTTGCGAGGATGAACGAAAGCAGTCGTAACGTGATTATTGATAAAATAATCATTGCACTAAAGAAAAAAGAAAAGAAGGATCTCAATTCACAGCTACAGACTAATACAGGAAATGCAGGTGTTGATAATATATCTATGAAGACAGAGTTTGCTATGCAAAACAACTCCGTTGACGGAAAAAACACAACTACTTGGTATTTCTATAATCCAATGACTGTTAGCAGAGGCAAGGAAACATTTACTCGTACATGGGGTAAACGTGACAATGTGGATAACTGGCAACGAATAAACAAGACTGTTGTCGCAGGAATAAATGATATATCGCAAGATTCTACAACACAAAGCGAAATTAATGATAGCGCTAACAATATAATTAATGACAGTTCTGAGGCAAATCCACATAAGCGTGAATACTACATCAAGCAGATACCACTTAATAAAGAGAAACTTGACGAAAGCGACAATATCCTAATGAATGCACTATACAATAGTGGAGTAATTTTTAAGGATAAACTCGATAATCTTGTTCTTGGCGAAAAGGCTTTAAAAAGAATAGAAGACTATTATCCAAAATATAAGGAGATGGACAATGTTTACTATCATCTATATTTGCTATACGCACGTGAAAATAAGATGGACATTGCCGACAGTTATATCGGGAAGCTCAAAAAAGGATATCCACAAAGCAAATGGACAACATTGCTGAGTGATCCCCTATACAAGGAAAATGCAAAATGGGGAGAGCATATCGAAGACTCTATTTATGCTGCCACATACGATGCATTTAAAGCAGGAAAATATACAGAAGTTGACGGTAATACATATATTTCAGAACACAGATTCCCGTCTGGTGCAAACCGGGACAAGTTTCTGTTTATTGGTGGACTGAACAAGTTGAACAATGGTAATCAGAAAGGATGCCTTAACGATATGAATACGCTTGTGAAGAATTTCCCAGAAAGCGCACTGAGCCAAATGGCTGGTATGATTATCAACGGTGTTAAAGCAGGAAGAAAACTACACGGCGGAAAGTTTGATATTGGTGATATTTGGAGCAGACGTACAGAAATTCTCAACGACAGTGATTCTATAAAGACACAAAAGTTGAATTCAGAAAGCAATATCGACTTTGTATATATGTTGGTATATAACCCTGATTCTGTTAATGAGAATCAGTTACTGTTCGAGATAGCGAAATACAATTTCACCAGTTACATGGTGAGGAATTTCGATATACAGATAGAAAATATTGACGACATTCACAGAATGGTTATCAAAGGATTTCTAAATTATGACGAAGCATTGCAATATGCAAGAGAACTGCACAGGCAAACAGCTGTAATAAATCTGGCAAAAAAAGCTAGACCTATTATCATAAGTAAGCAGAATCTACCTCTGCTTGGCAATCAATTCAGTTACGAAGATTACGAAAAATTCTATAATAAGCATTTTGCTCCGATAAAGACTACGACATCTAACCTGCTTATAGAACCTGCAAAGATTGTAACAACAGGGAATGAAGAAGAAACAACACCTTTACCAAAAGCAGAAAAGAATGTAGACAAGAAAACAACCGAGAAGAAAACAGAAGATAAGACATTCGACTTAGAAGATGAATATTACGATTTAGAAGGATTTTAAGATATGAGTAACGGTAAACTACTTTGGGTTGACGATGAAATTGATCTTCTTCGTGCCCACATAATCTTTCTTGAAAAAAGGGATTATGATGTTACTACAATAAGCAATGGCGAAGATGCCATTGAACTTTGTAGAAACACCACCTTTGACCTTATTCTTCTTGATGAGATGATGCCTGGACTTACCGGACTTGAAACCTTACAACGCATTAAGGATATACAGCCGACCACTCCTATCGTTATGGTTACGAAAAGCGAGGAAGAGGATATTATGAATCAAGCTATAGGCAGAAAAATTGCCGACTATCTTATTAAACCTGTAAATCCAAGTCAAATACTAATCGCACTGAAGAAGAATATACACAAGCGTGAACTAGTAACAGAAGTAACACAGAGTGGCTATCGTGAGGAATTTAACAAGATTTCTATGTTGATTGGCGATTGCAACTCTTTTGATGATTGGACTGAAATATACCGTCTGCTCACGAAATGGGAACTAGAACTTAGCAATGCCGACAGCAATATGCTTGAAATGCTACAAATGCAAAAGGAAGAAGCTAATAATGCTTTTGCTAAATACATCCAAAAGAACTATATGCAATGGATGGAAAACGCAAAAGGTCGTCCTTTGATGAGCAATGATATATTCAAAACTAATATATTTCCGACACTTGACAATAAAGAAAAAGTATTCTGTATTGTAATAGATAACTTACGCTATGATCATTGGAAAATACTTGCCAACGAGATTAGTAGCTTATTTGAAATAAAAGAGAATATGTATATGAGTATTCTTCCAACAGCTACGCAATATGGTAGGAATGCTATTTTCAGTGGGTTAATGCCATACGACATACAGAAAATGTATCCAGATCTGTGGGTAGATGAAGATGAAGACGAAGGAAAGAACGTGAACGAGGAGGCATTGATTCAGACTCAGTTTGATAGATACAGACGTCACGAAACTTTCAGTTATCACAAAATTAACGACTCACAAACCATAGACAAACTGATTGAACGATTTGGTGAACTTGAGAAATATGATCTAAATGTTGTTGTGATAAATTTCATCGACATGCTGTCACACGCAAGAACAGAATCAAAGATGGTTAGAGAACTTGCCAACAACGAGAGTGCATACCGCAGTATAACACAAAGTTGGCTAAGACATTCTGGCATTGCCGAACTATTCAGTTTGCTTTCTCATAAAGACTATAAAGTTGTTATCACCACTGATCACGGCAGCATAAGAGCAAACAAACCGATAAAGATTATAGGTGACAAAAATACAAATACAAATCTTAGATATAAACTTGGCAAGAATCTCAACTATGATTCACGTCAAGTATTTGAGATAAAAGACCCTCATAAAGCAAATCTGCCTTCACCAAACATAAGCACGTCGTATGTATTCGCTACTGGAGACTCATTCTTTGCGTATCCGAACAACTACAATTACTACGCGACATATTATAAAAATACGTTTCAGCATGGCGGGATATCAATGGAAGAAATGCTTATTCCATTAATATCAATGACAAGAAGAAAAAAAGAATAATTATAATTATATAGATTATGAAAATAAAAATCGATTCATTAGACAACATCCATGTTGCTGCAAAGGAATTTATTGCAAACATGGGAACGGGAAAGGTTTTCGCTTTCTACGGAAAGATGGGAGCTGGAAAGACAACTTTTATCAAAGCTATCTGTGAAGAGTTAGGAGTTAACGATGTAATAACATCTCCAACATTCGCTATCGTCAACGAATATACCGCTGACAATGATACCCCAATATACCATTTTGACTTCTATAGAATAAAGAAGCTCGAAGAAGTGTATGATATGGGATACGAAGATTATTTCTACGGTGGAAATCTATGTCTGTTGGAATGGCCAGAACTCATTGAGGACATTCTTCCTGAAGATGTTACAAAGGTAACTATTACAGAACAGGAAGACGGAACTAGACTAGTAGAGTTCTAGAAACGTTAAAGGCAGAAATGCAGCGATAACAATCACTAGCATTTCTGCCTTTTATATTTTATAAAAGAGCTTTAAACTTCTCTTCTATTTTTGCTTTACTAGCTGCGCCTACAAACTTGTCTACAACTTCACCATTCTTTAAGAACAATATTGTAGGAATGTTGCGGATGCCAAATTCACTTGCAATTTCATCAGCTTCCTCTACATCACATTTACCAACAACGACCTTTCCATCATACTCTTCAGCAAGTTCAGCGATGATTGGAGCAATCATTCTACAAGGAGCGCACCAAGTAGCCCAAAAATCAATTACTAATGGCAATTCACCATTCTTATAACTCTCAAAATTTTCGTTTGTAATTGTTACTTCCATTTTTATACTAGTTATTTATTATATCATAATTACACTGCAAATATAGCCATTTGATTTTACACAAGCAAACGTTATAACAAGAATATCTGCAAATATTATTATTTTATTATCTGTTTCATCTTTCATATACACTACCTAAATTATATGCATTGAAGATTGTCTGCACTCGGGAAAGCAAAATTAAAACAAGTTTTATTTTGCCTTTCCACTCGTTTGGTGTATCTTTGTAGGTAGATTTATATTTAGGCAAAATGGAAACTAACAACGAACTGGAGCTAGCATGGGAATTCATTGAACATACTAATACCAGTATATTCCTTACGGGTAAAGCAGGAACAGGAAAAACTACATTTTTGAGAAGTATTACTGACAAGAGCTGCAAACGTATTGTTGTTGTCGCTCCTACAGGTGTGGCAGCAATAAATGCACACGGAGTTACAATACACTCTTTTTTCCAACTCCCATTTTCACCATACGTACCAAACACAACATTCAAGGAAAAGTTTGATTTCTCTAAGGAAAAGAGAAACATTGTTAAGACTTTGGATTTGCTTATCATTGATGAAATAAGTATGGTTAGAAGTGATTTACTTGATGCCATTGACTCTGTATTGCGAAGATATAAGGACGCAAGTAAACCGTTTGGAGGAGTTCAACTGCTTATGATGGGAGATCTTCAACAATTGACTCCTGTCGTAACAGACGATGATGCAAAGATATTGCGCCCACATTATAATACTCCGTATTTCTTCGGAAGTCACGCTCTGCAACAAATTAACTATGTAACAATTGAACTGCAGAAAGTTTACCGACAGCAAGACGCAAGATTTCTGGACTTACTAAATAGCATTAGAAGCGGAAAACCTTCTGAAGAGGATATAAATATTCTTAACTCAAGGTTCAATCCCGAATTTCATACAGACAATAAAGATGGATACATAAGGCTAACAACACACAATGCTATAGCCGATAGATATAACGATTCAGAATTAGCCAAACTAAAAACACAAGAATATACATTCAAAGCCGATATTAAAGGTAACTTTCCAGAATACAGCTACCCTACAAATGAGACCCTTTTGCTAAAAGAAGATGCACAGGTGATGTTTGTAAAAAACGACACGTCCATTGACCATCTCTATTACAATGGTAAGATAGGACGTATCACGAGTATATCCGATGACTGTATAAAGGTAAGATGCAGCGGAGAAGAAAATGATATTGAAGTGCAACCACAAGAATGGGAAAACACCAAATACGTAATAAACAAGGAAACTAAGGAAATAGAACCAGATGTTCAGGGAGTATTCAAGCAATATCCTCTGAGACTTGCATGGGCTATAACGATACATAAGAGTCAAGGACTAACATTCGAGCATGCTATTATTGATGCCGGAGCATCTTTCGCTTCAGGACAAGTTTATGTAGCTCTCAGTCGCTGCAAGACCCTTGAAGGAATGGTACTAGCATCAAAGATTGACAATCACGCTATAATAAGCGATGAACGAGTTGATTCTTACATTAGCATACAAGAAGAGGCTGCAAAGCAAAATATAGACAGTCTTGAACTTCAGAAACAAAACTATTACAAGCAGCAACTAGCAGAACTATTTACATTCAATGATATCATTATGGCTGAAGATAATCTCTGCCGTACCGTTATTGAATTTCTGCACTCTTATCCAAAACTTACAATACTTCACAAAGCTACATTTAAATCTTTACAGGAAAAAATAGACGCTGTATCACGTAAATGGATAAATACGATAATTCGTATGCCATTCGAAGAACTCACAGAAGAGGCATTTCTTGAACGTGTAGTAAAAAGTGCTAGTTACTTCAACAAGACTTTAAAGACTTATATACAGCCGTTACTCGACCAAACAGCTGCTGCTAAAACAGATAACAAGCAAGGAGCAAAAAGACTTGATACTACGTATCCAGAACTTAAGCTGGCATATCTTTCTAAGAAGAATATTCTTGAGATGACAATAGACAACGGATTTAGCAGTGAAAGTTATTTAAAAAACAGACAAACAGCTTTTCTTAACGCTATAGAAGAGATAAACCCACTCGCAGTAACTACACGTAGAAGGAAGAAAGACTACAGCGATAAAGAAGAAACTCCAAAGCCGAAAGTTAAGAAAGAAAATACGAAGGAACAAACACTGACAATGTATAACTCTGGATTATCACCAAAAGAGATTGCTAAGGAAAGAGATATCACACTTGGCACTATATTCGGTCACCTGGCATATTACGTTGAGACTGGCAATTTAAAAGTTCCAGACATTATTGGTAAAGAAAAATACGATATAATAAACAAAGCTGTAAACAAGATTGGGACATCCCAAGGTCTTAAGGTCATCAAAGACATCTGTCCTGAAGACATAGACTATGGAGAAATAAGAATGATTTTCGCAGAAAAGGCTATGATAGCCAAAACTTCAAGTTAATAAATTATGTGATTAATTATCCATAATGATTTTGATACATTCATATTTTTTGGTTATATTTGCACTCTATTATGAAGAAGATATTTATTTTTGTTATATCATGCATCGCCGCAATGACTGTTTCTACATCATGCAAGATGGCTCCAAGCGACAATCCTGGTGATACTGTTGCCGCCAGTGTATTTGAACCTGTCGACACAAGTGTGCACGCCGCCAAATCAAAGAATGATACTACAAACATCAAAAATATCAAGGACAGTATAGACATTTTCTTCGTTGGAGATGGCAGTACAAAGCACAATCTGCAACTTGTTTCATATCCAAGCAAAAGAGATACTGCAACATATTATAAAGGCAAGCATCTAAAAGTAACAGGAAACGCAGATTTCGGACACGTTGTCAGAATAGGTTTCTATCACCTACCTACTGGTGATTCTATCGTTACTTCAGTTACCGAAGTGAAATAACATTCTGCGACTGGAATATTACAAGACCAAATTCGCGAGCAATGGCATAGGCGCAATCCATTATTTTAGCACAATCATGCTCATATAGTTTGCTGTCTTTATTGATCAAGAAGAAATAAAACTCCAAAGGTAATCCGCCTTGCGATGAGTCCAATTGGCGCACAACATAGCTCATATTCTTATTCACTTCGTTTCTGGAAGCTATAAAATTTTCCATGTATTTTCTGTAAAGGCTGATGTTTATATCATCATCCTTCAATTCTTCAGCTTTGAAATATCCTCGGTCAATGATATTTTTCTTCACATCAGGAGTAAGCAGACCTATACTGTTAAAATCAAAATAAGCCTTTTTGGTTACACGTCTGCCATCAGAATTCTGCATTCCGATCCAATTAGTGAACGAACCGTCAACCAAAGCAATAGGACTTACTGTGACTATGGAATTATCAAAATTACGTATCTTAACTGTTGTAAGAGTCATCTCCTCAACTATTCCGTCAGCCCCTGCAGAAGGAACTGTTATCCAGTCTCCGCAATGAAGCATATCATTACTTGTAAGGCGTACTCCGGCAACAAGTCCAGCTATTGTATCCTTAAATACTAACATAAGTATAGCACTAGTTGCTCCAAGACCCGCAAATAAAGTAAAAGGACTTCGATTAATAGCTATTGCAACTACGACCACTGTAGCAATAAACAACAATAGAATTTTAAGCACTCCGCAAAAAGACTTCAAATACTGTTGCGTGCTTGAACGTTGGGCTCCTGTGTCAAGATTATTAAAACTGTCTACAAAAACAAATGCCGTACGTGCAGACATCACAGTGATATATATGGCAGTTATACGCTCTAAAAACTCTCTAACAAAATGGAATTGATAGAATATTAATGGGAGTAAAATCCATATAATTATAGCTGGTATAATATTGCAAGCACTTCGCAATACTTGCTCATTAAAAATCACGTCATCCCACTTAACATCAGTATGTCTAGTGAATTTAAGCAACAGAGGAACCATTATCTTATGACATATAACACCTATAAGCCACGCAAATAATACAGCAAAAAGCACAAGAAGTATGTGTCTCAGAACATGAACAGACGGTCCTGTGACTCCCATCAGTTCAATAACATTTTCAACAAAAACTCTTATTTCCTCCATATCATTTCAATTAATTAGGTGAACACAACACCGTGCAGACACGATCTTGAAAGGCTCTCCCGTTTCTGCCATGAATGAGTCCCTGATTTATTATTGAGAAACAAAGCGTATGACCGTTTGCAGACTTACAATATCCAGCCAAACTACTTATTCCCGTTACTGTTCCTGTCTTAGCTCTTACATTTCCACTGGCGAAACCACCTTTCATACGTTTTTTAAGAGTACCGTCAACACCAGCTATTGGTAATGCCTGATTAAGATGATTATATATATTATCATTTTCATATGCATAGCGCAGCATCTTTACTTCCAATTCCGGACTCACATAATTGTATAATGAAAGTCCTGAACCATCAGCAAACTTATATTGCGAAGGGATCAAACCTATTTTCTCAACAAGTCTTCTCTCTACTGCACGTGCACTCTTTGCTGAAGCTGGATGATTTCCAGTGCTTGCTGCTATCTGATAATACATAGCCTCTGCATACAAATTATCGCTTTCCTTCAACATTCTCATCAGAATCTGATCAATCGTGTGGAAGCGATTTACTATGCAAAACGCATCAGCAGGTCTTCTGCCATCGTCAATAGTAGCATCATTAACCACTATTTTGTGTTTTCGGAGTTCTTCCAGCAAGCGCCCCATAAATATATCCTTGCGACTGATGATAAGCGGACTCAGCACATTATTGTCATCGTCCCAACACCAGCCTTCCCCAAACTGCTTGTCATCTTTCATGCTCTTATCGGCATACAACGTTCCGATAATTGTGTCAACTCCCATCTTCTGAATAGCCTCAACAAAAGCATTAAGGTCATCACTATTGAAACGGGGATCAAAACCTCCAACACAATATATATTTCCTTTAAGAGTATGATTTTCTACCTTTCCTGTATAGCAAAGTTCTGTCTTAAACTGATAATCTCCACCAAGCTTATCTATTGCTGTGATTGCAGTGATGAGTTTCATTGTGCTTGCAGGACGCATAAGCTGCTTTTCGTTGAAACAGAATATCGTACTGTCTGCATCAAGATCATACACCATCATTCCCAATTGCGAAGTCTTGAACATAACACTGTTTGTAAGTCTACTCAGTTTATGCTGTATGCCCTGAGGCCAAGGCAAGGCGACGCTGTCATTTTGCAGCGTGTCAACCATTGCAGAGTCAGCAACGTTACTGTCATCGTCATCCTCTATATTCTCCAATTCAACCTGCGCATAGGTTGGCAAGGTAAAAACTACTAAAAGAAGAAATAAATATCTTAAATGTTTCATTGTCTTTTGTTTAACTCAGCCATAAACAGTTCTTCGTCGTCGGGCTGCAAACTAATAAGATGACATGCACCATATTGCATAAGCAGATAACAACTAAGTCCGAAAACGGCTTTTATTCGTGTAACCTTCACTATATCCCCTACCCTTATAGATTTGGGCTTGGAAAATCTACCACGATAAATCACTAGTTGCTGCACCCCATTTTCATCTAGAAAGAAGGTGTAGGTAGTATGTAAAACACGCTCAATCATCATAACAATCACTATCACAACCAATAGTGCAGGTATAGCTATCTTATTCCATAAAAAATAAAATGCTAACAGTGTAAACAGAGCTATTGCACACTTGGAAGTAAACGTGAAACGATGGTGAAAGATACGATTCATTACATTATTAATAATATATTGTTTGCAAAATTAATAAAAAGATAGCATAGATGAAGAAAAATACACATATTTTTAGTATTTTTGCAACCAAATAGCTAAAAAGCTTATAAGCAAAAATGGTTTATAAATACGATTTTCTTATTATCGGTAGTGGTATTGCCGGTATGAGCTACGCCCTTAAAGTTGCCAGGGCGCATAAAGGTAAAGTGTGCATGATCTGCAAAACTTCCCTTGACGAGGCGAACACATCATTTGCACAAGGAGGTGTTGCTTCGGTAACCAACCTAGAAATAGACAACTTTGACAAACACATTCAGGATACAATGATTGCAGGAGACTACATCAGCGACTACAATGCTGTAAAGCAAGTAGTTACTAAGGCTCCGGAACAAATCAAGGAACTTGTTGAATGGGGTACTAACTTTGACAAGATGCAAGACGGTCGCTTTGACCTTCACCGCGAAGGTGGGCATTCTGAATTCAGAATTCTTCACCACGCAGACGATACAGGCGCTGAAATACAACGTGCATTAATGGATGCAGTAAGAAGCAATCCGAACATTATTATCAAAGAAAATCACTTTGCCGTAGAAATAATAACGCAGCATCATCTTGGAGCAAGAGTAACAAGACGCACACCATACATAAACTGCTATGGTGCATACGTTTTAAACCCTGAAACACAGAAAGTTGATACTTATCTCAGCAAAGTTACAGTAATGTGTACCGGTGGCTGCGGAGCTGTCTACCAAACAACCACTAACCCAGTCATTGCTACCGGCGACGGAGAGGCTATGGTTTATCGTGCTAAGGGAACAGTTGCCGACATGGAGTTTGTACAATTCCATCCAACATCACTGTATCATCCAGGAGAGACTCATCCTGCATTTCTCATCACTGAGGCGATGCGTGGATATGGAGGCATACTGAAATTGCCTACTGGAGAAACTTTCATGGAAAAATACGACAAGCGACTGAGTCTTGCACCACGCGACATTGTTGCACGAGCAATTGACAAGGAAATGAAAATACATGGCTTTGATCATGTTTGCCTTGACGTAACACATAAGAATCCAGAAGAAACAAGACATCATTTTCCAAACATATATGCTAAATGCCTTAGCATTGGAATTGACATTACGAAGGAGATGATTCCTGTACGCCCAGCAGCACATTATATGTGTGGAGGTATTAAGGTTGACCTTAACGGATGCAGCAGTATCGAAGGACTATATGCTCTTGGCGAGTGTTCATGTACTGGTCTTCACGGTGGCAATCGTCTTGCCAGCAACTCGCTTATTGAAGCAGTTGTTTATGCAGACTCAGCAGCAAAGCACAGCATTGATCATGTTGATGACTTCGTATTCAATGACAAGGTCCCAGAATGGAATGACGATGGAACTCTTACCAACGAAGAACATGTACTTATCACGCAGAGTGTGAAAGAGGTTGGACAAATCATGAGTAACTACGTTGGAATTGTAAGAAGCGACTTGCGACTGAAACGTGCATGGGATCGTCTCGATCTGATATACGAAGAGACAGAAGCTCTATTCAAGCGTGTAAAGATTAGCAAGGACTTATGCGAACTGCGCAATATGATTAATACAGGTTATCTTATAACCCGAATGGCTATTGAACGCAAGGAAAGTCGAGGACTTCATTATACAGTTGACTATCCTGTACACGCATACGACAAGAAAAAAGACAAATAATTATATATAAACAAAGCCTGCCAATGATTTGGCAGGCTTTATTTTTATCTTGTCAAACTGAATTTTATACTCAATCCAAAATCACGTGTTATTGTAGGATAACTGCTACTACTCAACAATGGAGTGTTACTTTGATGATCGTAATAGAAACTCATAGTGAGCATCCTTGACAATGTATAGTCTGCCGCAAAACTAAGTTTGAATGCGGTGTTGCCACTGCTGGCATCACTCATCACGCTTGCAATATCTCTCGTTATCGCAGCCTGATTACGATAACTTATGTCAAGACGCAAGTTAAGGTCATGATTTAATCCACCACGCCTGTTATTTGTTGTATTGCCACTCTTATCTTTTATGTTAACCCTATGTGAGTTCGTTCCAAAGAGACTGAAATCACTTATTTTATATCCAAATCCAATTACCCAGTCCTTGCTCAAAGCCTCGTTTATCTGAACACTTGTCATGCTAAGGCTCACACTCCTCACGGTACGATATTCCAGCTTTGCAGTAATATTATTATTGAATGTCATATCTATTCCTAACAATGGAGAAAAAGCCTCGTTGATACTTACCGTAGACACATTAAACATACTGCTTGGAGTAGGATTACCTGTTTCGGCATCAGTAATAAATCCAAGTCCATTCATATACTCAGCAAAAGTGCTGTATGAAGAATATGAACCTACAGTATAAATACTTTTGTATGAATGATTAATATTAAAACTCTTAAACACATCTCTGAACCAAGGTAGTCTTACTAATCCTCCATACCTCAATGTCCAGTTTGGCAAAAGTCTTGCCAAAGAAGGGAACAGTTCCAGACTGTTACCGCCCATACTTGTATAGGCTGATATAAAAGCCGGTACCATAACATCTGCGCTGTATTTATTAACAGTTCCATTCTTAACATCGAATACCTTCCCTGCCAATGAAGTGTTTTTTGGATAAACAGCACTTGCATATTGTGCTTCCACACGACTGCGGAATGCATCAAGCAGTCCACAGAATTTATCGAATGTCTTGCTGTGATAGCCGTTATTGGCATTCCCAATACCCTCAAAAGAACTACCAATTGATATTGTTGTCATCGCGAAAGTTCCACTTTGCGTCGTAGGCATTCCAGCATACATATACTGTATACTGCGAGCCTTTGTTGATATACGAGTTGCATTAAGGTCAATCTTCAAATCTTTCAAAGGTTCCAAAGTTGCCCTTAACTGCAAGTCTTCCGTTATGTTGCTTGTTGCAGGCGTGGCAACAGAATCATTCTGCAACAGCCAACCACGTTCAAAAGACTTATTTACATAAGAGTCTCCTGTAAGTCCAAACGCAAAATCAAGCCCAGGAGAAAGCAGTCCGTTTCCACGATTCTGCCCGAAGGCATCACCTACATTTGGCATAAATCCAGGCAACGACATTGAATACTGATTGCGATAGCTGATACTTACGTTGCGCACCATCATCATAACCCTAGCTATGCTCTGCGCTGTTCTATACCATTTATTGTTTTCAAGTGGCATCTTAGTTGCAACCGTTATCTTCAGGTGCAAAGCAGAATCAACCTTATTTATTATCCGTATTCTGTTATTATCTATTTTTTTGTATTTTAGTTTATAACTATGCCCGTCACGTGTTCTTGCAGTAACGATTATTCTCTTACTCTTCTTACCATGAGTAACTACCGTTGAAGTATCAGGGAGAATAGTTATTTCACTTTCAAAACTATTCTTGTTTTTCGGAAGAGCCTTCTTTGTTTTGTCGTCACCATTATTCTTGTTCATCATCCCAGGCACATTTCTCGGTTTCATACTAACTCTACTGAAAGGCGCAGATGTTCTGTCGAAACGTTCATTGGCACTTTTTAGGAACGGAATATGATTATACAGTTTCTCCATATTAAACGTACCATTTATATTCAGGTTACGATTATTTGTTATCGTATTTCCCAAACTTGTCCCATCATCCAGTTTAGTACCTCTCACCCAAGTATAATTTGCAGAATATTGTGCATCAGACATTACCCAGTCGAAAATAGGGATAAGATTCAATGGCAACTGATATGACAAAGTAAAGTTCTGCTGATAGTCAAGCGGAGTACCCATGTGCTTTATACTTGTCCAAACAGAGTCTTTCCACGCCTGATAATTATCAGCATATAGTTCCTTGTTTATAGGAGTATAGGGTTCTTCTATCTGTGCCCTCGTCGCACTTTGGAAAGTCATGTGTATATTTCGTGTCATATCCCATCTTAGAGTGAAGTCACGATTCCAAAGAAACTGTTCACTGAACGTTACTGGAATAGAAGTATTTTCTGTACTCTCCATGTCACGTTCCTGCAGTTCATAGTAGTTGCGCGTCATTTCACTGTTGAAAGCTACATTCTGCGGCAACCAGTTTACTCCCATTTTTTTAAATATATCAGCCCATTTTGATTTACTCTTCAAGTCTCTAAATGGTTCCCAAGTCCTATATATAGGAGTCCAGCTGTAGTTCATCGCTCCACGCCAGTTATCCTCATTTTCATATACAGTTGTCTCTCCACTTGTATGAGTATGGGAATGACTGTAAGAGAATGAGAAGTTGGCAGGATCATAAGGCATAGGATGTTGTTTTGTCTGTATTCCAACACGCACGTTTGAAAGAGAGAAGTTTGTGTTAACGGTCTTCTTTACGGCTATATTCTCAATGCTGTCCCTTTCTAATTTTGTTGCAGCCGATCCCAATGCGTCATCAAGTTTCATATCGGTGTCAAGCGGATTATATCTTGGCTTGTTTTTCTCTTTTGTTACAGAATAGTACAAGGGAGCTGTTACCTTAGCTTTATCAGGAAAGAATTTGCCTAGTTCTACATTTGTAGTAACGCTGTATGTGGAGAAGTCTTCCTGCGAGCGCTGCATCACTCCATCTTCAAGTCCACCAAATCCGTCACTAACATATTTTCCCTGAACATTGACGTTACCCAAGTCTGATAACTGCACATTCAGGTTGCCGTTTGCAGCCCATCCGCCTTTATTGTTATAATCCTTTAGTCGCAATTCGTTCACCCAAACTTCACCACTCTTGTTGTCTGCTGAAAGGTTTCTCACACCAATAATCATTGTCTTAACCTCACCCAAACTTGGATTTCCCATAACAGTAACCTTATTAGCAGGTTTATCTTTGTCATAATCAGTGAACACTCTGTTGAAATAAGCTCTTCCTTCAGCCTTTGCTATATTTCTTTTTTTCTTTATGTCTGTGAAAATAGATAACGGAATATCAAGCATATTGCTTTCAGGCCATACAGCCACGCGATCTATAGTAGAGTTATTATTATATTTTCCTGCTGGGGTTAATTTAAGCGGTATTTGATATTCATAATAATTGTTTTTGTAATCAGAACCTAAACGAATAAACACAGCCAGCTGTCCGTCTGTAAGATTCGTATTATTCTGCTGCAATGCGTTTGCATGCACAAACATCTGCAACTTTTTGTATTGTCTCAAATCTACCGTAGTATTCTTATAAACAGCCTTAGATTCTCCGTTTGAGAGATTGTCTACAATAACGTTCAATGCCTGTTCATTACTTTCCACAAGCTGTGGCTGAGTAGGATCCTGCTCACGGCTTATACCAGGAGGTAACACATAGTTTACTGGAGTCTTGTCTCCGTTTTCTTCTATACTTACCGAACTCACAGCCGCTGTTCCTGAACTGCCTGCATTATCGAGATTCTGCTCATATTGTCGCCATTCGCCACGCACGAGATTCAAACTTCCGAAACGCAGCACAATAGGATGTTTGAAACTTGTGAGAAACATTCTCATAAACCTTATGCTTGTGAAGCCCGAAATAGAACCAACACGCTTTTGATATTCGCTAAGGGGAATACGGAACTGATACCATGTCACATTTTCCGTTTTTCCATCTCTCAGACTGGCACTCGCCTCACGCTTATCCACTATGAAGTTATTGCCCACAACCATATCCTCTGGTCTCATCGACACATGATACTGATAATACTTTTCATATTCATTCAGTGTATAGTCCTGATTTATGTCCTCCACATCAGGCGTAGTCTTGTATGATGTATCATAGTTTTCTGAACTTGAATTACTGTCTGGTGAGTTTCCTTGCGGGTTGTTTATATACTTATATCTGTCCAGAATACTTGTTTCCTTTCGGTCATAGTCACTTCCTCTGAAATAATGATAGTCATCGTTTGCTGGGTCGTTGTATATTGAGTCCCAAACGGCTGCGCTCACTTTTCCCTGTATAGCCGTAAGGAAACTCTGATATGACTGGAAACTTCGTTCCTCAGTATCATTCAGTCCATTGAATCCAACATCCTGTAATGCTCTTGCACCACTCGTAGTAGCAAAAGCATAGGTCACAGCATTTCTAGTTGGAATCTTTCCCCATTGTGTAGTAGTGTAACTGGCAGAACCATCAACAGGCATTCCGCTTTCATAGAATTTTTTCCCATCACGTAATACATCTTCAGAAACCTCACCCAAATTTATATAAAAATCACCGCCGTAATCAGATGCATCTGCTTTTTTGTTTGTATAGATAAAAGGGTCCAGAAGCCAGAACTCCACATACTCTATATTAGCCTGTTCAAAATCGTTTGTATCAAGTTTGCGCATCATTCCTCCCCAATGTTGTTCTGGATTGTTTAATGTGCCGTCAAAGTTAATGTTGGTATTGAAGTTATACGGTCCACGTAAATTTGGATAATATGCTAAGTTTAGAACATTTAGTGTAGACAATGTTCCATTATAATTACTTATGTCCTTATTTGGATACAACTCTCTTGTAGGAACCTCGCGCACATAATGATTTGACAACTGTTCCAGGTCACTCTTTATATGTGCAGGAGTTAGCGAACTGGTTCGGCGTGTAAATAGTGGATCTATATTATACCATGCCATAAGCGAACGATTATATCCGCTTGCAAGAGTTGTCTTGTCATTGAATTCCGGAAACATCGAAGGTACACTTGATATAATCCATGATGTTGGTGTAGAAACATCAATCTTATTGGTGGTATTTTCAAAATCATCAAGATACGAAGCGTTATCCTGTGTACCATGATTCTTTCCAGCTATAAGCTGGGCGAACTCACCAGTAAACGATATCTGTGAAGGCTGAGTGAGATGCAGAAACGGCAGTTTGTCGAGCATATCAGTAAGCCATTGACTCTCTTTTTTCCAGTTAACGTTCAATCCCCACAAAGTATTATTAAGTGGCTCGGAACCCATTGTAACCTTGTTTGTCAGCGACTGTTCCGACAAATGCTGCAATGTACCGCTTAATTGGAACTCACGAGAGAAGTCATATTCCCAGTTCATTCCAAGCATCGTCTTGCGCTGCATACCATAGTCATTATTACTCTCCAGCGACACATTTACCGCCGTACCAGCATCAATAATACTTTGATTTAATATCGTTACCTCTCCAGCACTGTAGTCCACACTATAGTCTGTTCCTTCGGTAAGTTTCACTCCACCTGCTGTTACAACTACCGACCCATTTGGAATATTGAATGCACCCAATGATATCACGTTGGCAGACGATCCTTTGAACTGTCCAACAAGATTAAACTTATCTTTCTCTGCTATCTGCTTTGCTGTAGTCTTGGTACTGTCGTAAAGTTCTGTGAATGCGTATTTCTGAGCCACGTTCGCAGCAACACCTTTACTAACCAATATATCGTATAAATCCCTTCCAAAAGGTTCTGGTTCCGGAAAGAACACACGTCCATTGTTCACCGTGTAGCCTTGAACATAATCAAAGTATCCATTGCTCTGTGCCCTATTGTTATTGTCTAGTCGGTCAGCACCTATAAGTTTGATGATAAGAGTGCTTTTCACCTGACTTTCTGGAATATAATTAAGATATACTCCAGTTGTATCGCTCTGATATTTCACATCAAGTCTGAACTTTGTCTTCTCAACGGTATCGCCAAGCTTATAGACGTTCTTCATCATCAATGCCCAGTTTCCCTGGGAAGGATTATTACTCGTATTCTTAAGCGACTTCACAAACAAAGCCTCATTCACGTCAGTACGGTCACCAGCAAACTCACCAACCTGATATGTAACTCCACCATAGGTATATTCATAAGCAACAGCTACAACCTGATCTGTGTTTATTCCTGTGTTAAGACTTACATATCCCAAAGCCGAATTAACGGTATATTCTGAAGAACTCAACAGTCGTGCATTCTCCAGTTTCTCATAATCCGTACCTCCTACAAGTCCTCCTGCATCAAGCACCGTTGATGTCTGGTTGATATCTCTTGCCGAAGCCAAAGAGCTTACCAATGTAGAGTATTCTGTATTAGCATCATTTGCAGGAACATTCTTTCCTATTGTATTCCACAACGACTTATTTGAAACACTTATGTTCTCACCAAGATCGGTCAATGCCACAATATTTCTAGTATTGCTTGTCGCTCCTGTCTTATTTGTAACCCATATCTCCACACGATTGATGTTTACTCCTGTTGTCAGATTAGGTAGGGTCTTCATTCCAGAAGCATACTTCTTTCTGAAATACTGAGAAAGAAAGAAGTGACGGTTTTCCTCATAGTTGGATACATCTATATCAAAAGGCGTGAGTTGTACCCCACCTTTACTTGATACGCTTTTTGAGGAACTTTTCTTCTGTGATGCGACAAGCTGCATCTTCAGTTTACCAAATTGTAGATCAGTTCTTACTCCGAATAAAGATGTTGCCCCGCTCACAAGCGAAGAATTAGAAGGAAACGACACATTACCTGCCTCTACTAGTTTGACAATCTCATCTTCCTTTCCCTCGTATTTAAGTTTAAGATTTTGAGCATCATAATTAAAAGTAGCATCAGTATTATAGTTCAGGTTCATGTTCACCTTGTCACCAACCTTTCCGTTCACGTTCAGATTAATCTTCTCGTCGAAGTTCATCGTTGTGGTGTTCCTCCTGTTTATAGTAAGAGCAGGGTTATCAACCTTCTTCGTTGTTGCTCCGAATCTAAGTTCAGCTGTTCCTTGTGTTTTAATCCTCACTCCTCCAGCTCCGAAAATCTTTTCTGCAGGTCCCAAGTCGAAGTGCATATCACTAAAATCAAACTGATCCTTCCCTTTAGCCTTATATATCTCATTATTCTTCTTTCGGAAGAAAGCATGCATCTCTTGTTTTTCGCTCCAGTCATTGTATTCGCTTCTCGTCATCATTATTGGAGCATTGAGGTAAGTTCCCCCCATTTTTTTACCAAAAACATATTCGTCAAGCGTATCGTTATACTGTATGCTTTGTCTTAGGTTAAAAGGTGTCTTCAAGTCAAGACTACTGCTATCAAGGTCATGCCATGTAATTGGCAGAGTGCGCTGCACCCTCCACAATGCTTTTCTACCAGTTTTGACAGAGTCATCATCAACGCCTGACAATCTGGTATTTTTAGTGTCTGCAGAATTATTTTGTTTCTTTGTGTCGTCCTGAATATAAGGCATGGCGATTGAATAGCTTACGCAAAAAAGCGTAAGCATAACTACAATCATACAAAAAAATCCATGTCTTGTTTTCATTAACAAAGAATATCATCTACACTGAAATAAATAGTAAACAGTCTATTTTATTCTCTTCAATCCTTCCTTTACAACATCTTCCACAGCCCAATCAGGATGTTCTGTTATAATCCCTACAACAACTTTAGCAGAAGGTGCCGGCGAGAATCCAAGCATAGTTAATGCGGCAACAGCCTCATCCTTTATACCATTATTCATATTCATTCCTCCAGCATTGCGACTCAGGTGCAGTTCGTCAGCAATACCGCTTGCTACAATCTTATCTCGCAAGTCAATGATTATGCGCTGTGCTGTCTTCAGTCCTATTCCCTTCACGGTCTTTATCATCTTATCATCACCGTTGGCAATAGCATTACAAAGTTCAGCTGGACTCATTGACGACAACATCATTCTTGCAGTATTGGCACCAACTCCCGACACAGTGATGAGAAGTCTGTAAAGCGAACGTTCTTGCTTGTTAACAAAGCCAAATAACGTAAAATTATCATCACGTCCTCCTGTTACAAGAGATTCATGCACATATAGTTTTATTGCTTTTTTACCCTGAATGGCACTATATGTGGTAAGTGAGATATTCAGAGCATATCCTACTCCCGCAGCCTCAACTACAGCCAATGCCGGAGTTAGTTCCGTTAACTCGCCTTTTATATATTCTATCATCTTTATGTTTTATTTATTTATACTTAATAAATAACGCACACGCGCATATTATTATTGTATAGTCAGCAAGTAAGAGTTGATATATGTTAAAGTATAAATTATTTACGCATGAAGAATGAATATCAACATAAAAATAGGTTTATTATCATTATAATTTGTAACTTCTTGTAGAATTTAAGATAAAAAATCTACCAAAAGAGCTTATTTTTCAGCAGAATAATGTAATTTTGCGAATAGATAATCATTTAAAGTAAAACTTAACAACAATAAAGAATATGAAGAAGATTAGAGCAGCCGTAGTTGGTTACGGCAATATCGGACACTTCACTGTAGAGGCACTTGAAGCAGCTCCTGATTTTGAAATCGCAGGTATCGTACGTCGTAATGCCAATCAGGCTAAACCTGTTGAACTTACTGATTACGAAATTGTAGACGATATCACAAAGTTGAAAGATGTTGATGTTGCTATCCTTGCAACTCCTACACGCAGTTGTCCTGAATATGCTGAGAAAATAACAGCTTTAGGAATCAACACAGTAGATAGTTTTGATATCCACACGAGTATCCTTGACTATCGCACAAAGCAGATGGAGAACAACAAGAAGACTAACACTGTAAGTGTTATTTCTGCAGGTTGGGATCCAGGATCAGACTCTATCGTACGTGTACTCATGGAAAGTCTTGCACCAAAGGGACTTAGCTATACCAACTTCGGTCCAGGTATGTCTATGGGACATTCAGTGTGTGTACGTAGCAAGAAGGGAGTAAAGAATGCTCTTTCTGTAACTATTCCTCTTGGCGAAGGTATTCATCGTCGTATGGTATATGTTGAGTTGGAAGACGGAGCTAAGTTGGAAGACGTAACAGCAGCTATAAAGGCTGATCCATATTTCGCACACGATGAAACTCATGTATTCGCAGTTGCATCTGTTGATGATGTACGTGATATGGGACATGGTGTAAACTTGGTACGCAAAGGTGTTTCTGGAAAAACACAGAATCAGCGTTTTGAGTTCAACATGAGCATCAACAACCCAGCTCTTACAGCACAAGTTCTTGTAAATGTAGCTCGTGCTAGTTTCCGTTTACAACCAGGATGTTATACAATGCCTGAGATTCCTGTTATTGACATGCTTCCTGGCACTCGCGAGGAAATCGTCGCAACACTAGTATAAAAACTGTTTTACACTTTTTAGATACACAATGGCGCATGATTATAATTTTCATGCGCCATTGTCTTTTATATAAATCAAAAAATAACATAAAATTCGACTACGTTGATATTAAGATGTGGATTATATTTTTTACTTTTGCAGAAAGACTCGCTTATTAGGGTAAATAAAGGATTATAAATTAAAAATAGAATTATTATAATATGAATAAAAGATTCAATGCAATTGTCACAGCTTTGTCTGCTTCTGCAATGATAGCAGTAATGGTTAGTGCCATGCCTAACGATAACGTAATTACGCGCGAGAAAGATACTGTAATAGTAAACACTCAGGAACTGGGTAAGAATGTAAAGGGGTTCAGAGGTAATACTCCTGTTAAAATCTTCATACGCAAGAATAAAGTTGTAAAGATTGAGGCTATGCCAAATCATGAAACTCCTCAATTCTTTGGAAAAGCAAAGACTTTGCTAGATCAGTTTAATGGGCAGACAGTTTCAAAGGCTGTCAAGATGAATGTTGACGGAATTAGCGGTGCAACCTATTCTTCAGAAGCACTGAAGAAAAATGTAAAACTTGGTCTTGAGTATTACAAGAAAAATAAATAGTATTCTTATTATCCGCCGCTTAAAGTTGCAAAATGTATATTATAAGAGTAATTTACTTGTAATTTATAATTATTCTTGTATATTACCCTGTTTGCTACATAGGGTTTTCAAAAAACTAGTGTCTAAATGTCTATTTGCTGATAATCAGTATGTTAGATGGTAATTTTTTGAAAATACAGCGTCGCCATAATGTCAAAAAGCAAATGCGTTTCTATATAGAATTGAAAACGTTTCTACATAGAAACGGAAACTTTATGTCGTGAAAGTAAAAACGTTTCCACGTATAAACGTAAACTTTATATCGTATAAACGTAAACTTTGACCATGAAAGTGAATTCTTACTACATAAAACTATATATAGAGAGATTTTGAATTCTGCTTCTTCGTCAATTTAGAGGGGGGGATTCTCTATAAACCTATTCCGGCTAAAGACAAAACATAAAAAAGTTTTTTAATGTCACTAATGTTATAATGTCACAAACCCTTTATTTATAAGGGTTGAGCGAGTGACATTAAGTGACATTATCAGCGTAAAAGTGACATTAAACCCTAGATTACACCTGGTTTTTGGCGTTTTTTTCGTAATTATGCAAATATATATTGAAACTGAGTGCACAAACGATTACATAAATTTACAAAACTTTTGTGTAACTATATTACATCGGTATGTGTGTAATTCAATTACATCAGCATGTGTGCAATTCGATTACACAACGTGTGTAACCATGTTACACAACGTGAACAACTCGATTACACACGTTAGGTAATCGAATTGCCTAGCGTGAAAAACGATATTACTTTGCGCAGGTAAACGAATGGTTATCAATATGATTACAAGAATAAGATTATTGACAATTACTATTATTTTACAGTTGTGTTCTGAGATAAAAACTAAATATATTAGGAAGTTATAGCGCAGAATTCACTTTCACGGTCAAAGTTTGCGTTTATACGATATAAAGTTTACGTTTATACGTGGAAACGTTTTTACTTTCACGACATAAAGTTTCCGTTTCTATGTAGAAACGTTTTCAATTCTATATAGAAACGCATTTGCTTTTTGACATTATAGCGACACTGTTATTTTTAAAATCCACCATCTAACATACTGATTATCAGTAAATAGACATTTAGACACTAGTTTTTTTGAAAACCCTATGTAGCAGAAAGATTAAGAGACTAGCAACTATGCAAATTAGATTAATATGACAATTATATTTTTATTCAACATCTAAAAGATATTTGGCACACAAATACATGAAAATTACTTAGCATATAAATTGAAAATCTTTAAGCCAAAACGGAAATAAGCGATATATATATAATAATGTAAGTTATTAATAACTTGTTACGAAACATTCGTAAAATGTTAAAATAGCAGCAATTTAAACACTTTAACGTACATTTTATTGCTTTTGTTACGAAAGTTTCGTAGATTTGCAGCATTGATAATATAAACATATAATGCAATGGAAAAACTTACAAAGCAAGAAGAAGAAGTTATGAGATATGTATGGAAGTTAGGTCGCTGCGCTGTAAAGCAAGTACTAGATGCTATTCCTGATCCTAAACCACCCTACACAACAGTTGCTTCTATAGTGAATAACTTGAAAAGAAAGAACTTCGTTAAGTCTGAACGTGACGGAAAAGGATATGTTTACACACCTTCGATCAATGAGGGCGAATACAAGCGTAGATTCATGAATGGGTTTGTACACGATTATTTCAAGAACTCATTTAAAGAAATGGTTTCTTTTTTTGCTAAAGAAGAAAAAATATCAGAAGATGAACTGAAAGATATAATTAAGGAAATAGAGAAAGGAGAATAGAATATGGCTATATATCTATTAAAAGTAAATTTTGCTCTGATTCTGTTATATGGATTCTATCGGCTTATGACAAGCAGAGACACATTTTTTGCATTGCGACGTGCCACGCTATGGACAATATATCTTATATCATTAACTATTCCATTACTTAACATTGAATACTGGATTAAAGACTCCGATACCACAGTTAGTATGGCAAACAGTTATGCCACAAGTATATTACCAACAATGATGACATATGCCAATGCTCCGTCAATAACATGGAAAGACTTTCTACTATATGTCTATATAGCCGTGGTAACGATTATGTTGCTAAACTTTATTTTGCAGCTTGGAACTATCGTATATATGGCATGCAAACATAAAAAAATAAGCATCAATGGCACTATACTGCACACATTGAGAAGCAAAGATGGACCATTTTCTTTTTTCAAATGGATCTTTTTAAATAAAGAAGGATTAAGTGATGAAGAACTTAATGAAATTATAATACACGAACGCACACACGTAAACCAGTGGCACTCTCTAGACAGTATCTTTTCAGAAATGTTTTGTATATTCTGCTGGTTTAATCCTTTTGCATGGCTTATGAAGCGGGATGTGCGTATTAATCTGGAATTTTTAGCCGATGAAAGTGTTTTGGCTGAAGGCAACGCGCGCAAAGCCTATCAGTATCACTTGCTTGGTTTGGCATATCATTCTCCAAAAACTGATATTGCCAATAACTTTAATGTTTTACCTCTTAAAAAAAGAATTAAAATGATGAACAAACGTAGAACGAAGGAAATAGCAAAGACTAAGTATTTATTATTTGCGCCACTTGCAGCCGCATTGCTTTTTGTAAGCAATATTGACACAGTAGCACGTTCACTGAGTGAGAAAATTCCAGAGATTGCAAAAATATCAAATGCAACAAAAGGATTACTTGAATCAGGAGTTACTGGAAATAAAGTTCAATCTGTAGCCGACCTAGTTAACAATGCTGTTGAAAATCAAGCTCAAGATGCAAAGATTATCAATATTAAAGGAACTGTTGTTGATGAAAGCGGTAAACCGATACAAGGTGCACTTGTTATCATAAATGGAATAAAGAAAGGTTCTGTATCTGATACTAAAGGAAACTTTTCTTTAAATGAGGTCTCTGATGATAATACTATTGTTGTGCAATATGTTGGCTTTGACGATATGACATTCCGTGCAGGAGATGCAGCTAACGGAATAAAGATTACTTTAAAGAAGGACAATAGTGACTCAAACGGTGAAGATAAAGTTTACGAGAGCGTAGACAAGTTGCCAAGTTTTCCAGGTGGTAGTGACAAGCTATCAGATTACTTTGCCAAAAACATAAAGAATCCAGAAAATTCCACAAAGGGGGGTTTTACGATAGTCGCATTCACTGTTAACAAAGACGGTTCTATATCTGGAGCCCATGTTGTAAGAAGCTTTGACCCAGAATTGGACAGCGAAGCTTTAAAAGTTATAAATAGCATGCCTAATTGGGAACCTGGCATTAAAAAAGGTAAAGTCGTAAAAACATTGTTCACTATTCCTGTACCTGTAGGAAATATTAAGTTACAATCTTCAGAAGAAAGGAAGAAAAACTATAAATATATAATAGACGGTAAGGAGCTACCAGAAGGTCAGGATATTAATGATATTTTAAAGCCATCTGAAATCAAAAGTATCATAGTTATGAAGTCAGAAGACGGAAAAGCGAAAGTGTATGTGAAGACATTTAAATAAGATATTCCATTTAAATCTCTTTTGAAAAGAGAAAATTGTATTGTTTAAATAAAGAAATGGCAGTGCTTGTGATAGGTACTGCCATTCACTAAAAATCATTAATATATTTGTGTATTTATCGTTATATTAGTATTTTTGTAATAAAACGTAATAAATACTTTACATGATAAGAATAACGAATGCCACTAAACAACAGGCAGATACAATATCTACACTCATCATGCTGGCGATGAACCATGAATGTTGCAAAAACTTTGCTGGTGAAAAACATACGTTAGAGGATTTTCATAAGATGATGACAAGACTTGTGGAAAGAGAAGACTCACAATATTCGTATAAGAACACATTAGTAGCTTTGGATGAAGTATCAAAAGCCGTTATTGGCATTTGCGTAAGTTATGATGGAGCAGATCTGCACACACTGCGAAAAGCTTTTATAGAGGAAGCTTTAAAAGAATTTGGCATAGACTATTCTGGAATTGACGATGAAACCGGAAAAGGAGAACTGTATATTGACAGTTTGGCTGTTGATAAAAGATTTCGCAAAATGGGTATTGCCTCTGCCCTATTAAAAGCAACATTAGAAAAGGCAAAAGCACTGAATATTCCATTAACAGGATTACTCGTTGACTGCGGAAATCCAAAAGCAGAACAGCTGTATACCAGACTTGGCTTTAAATTTGTGAATGACGCAGCATGGGGTGGCCATAAAATGAAGCATTTACAAAGATGAAGTAAAGCTTAATTCAAAACAGATATTTCGAATTGATTTTAAGACTGCTATAGAAATACGATTTTATGCCTCTCACACATAATCGTATTTCTATAGCAGTCTCGTCAAATTTACCACGTAAATAAGCTATGTAATGAAGCACTTTCATCTTACAAAACAGAAAAATAAATAAAGCTTTTATTGCTTTAAACATTATTTTTAACTACATTTGCAATATAGTTTAATATTTTTGCGCCATTAAAATCACACAACATGTATAACTGGAAACTCATAATACCCTTGCTGATAATGCCAAATTTCACAATGCAGGCTCAGGAAAAACATAGTCTTTCAGAAATAGACTCATTGGAAATAATGCGACTGATACCAGAACGCAAACAGGGATCGGCAGATATTGTTACTGAAGACAGAATGAACAAGGGACTTGTGATAAACTCACTCAATGCATTAAGCGGACAAGCTGCAGGTGTGAATGTGACTTCTGGCGAAAACCGAATGGCACAATTGAGCAGTGTGCGAGTAAGAGGTACGACTTCTCTTACTGGCGGTAATGATCCGCTTGTTATTATTGATGGCGTTTACAGCGACCTTTCTACCCTTTCATCAATATATCCAGCAGATATAGAGAGCTTTACGATTCTGAAGAATGCCGCAGAAACAGCAAAATATGGTTCTAGAGGTGCATCAGGCGTTATACAGGTTACGACCAAAAAAGGACATGGAAGTATGTTTCATATTAGTTATGATGGCAATATTGGCTTTGAGTCTAAATACAAGACCATAGACATGTTGCAACGTAACGGATATATATCAACGGCAAAGACACTGGGGCTTGATTACAATGACGGCGGATACAACACTGATTTTCAGGATGCAGTAACAAGAACTGGAATTGTACAAAATCATCATATAGCTTTCAGCGGAGGCTCTGAAAGCAGTAACTATCGTGCGTCAATAGGAGTTATGGACCACAAAACAATTATTAAGGTTAATGAATACCAAAACTTCACTGCTAAGTTTGACCTATCACAAAAGGCATTCGATAATCTTCTTTCTATTGATTTTGGTGTATTTGGAGCTTCACAAAAAAACAACTATATATTTGACGAACAAAAACTGTTTTACAGTGCAGCTACACAAAATCCAACATACCCAGAAGGAATGAATGCATCGGGTGGTTGGGATAAAAATTCAACGGCTAGTCAGATAAACCCTCCGGGAGCATTACTAAAAGAGAAGAACGATGATAAGAACATTAACTTCAATACTCATTTAGGACTGGACTTTACACTAGAAAAAGAACTACATTTAAAACTATTCGGCAGTTATAGCTATAACTCTCTAGAGAATGCAGTGTTCTGCCCGACATGGGTTTGGGCACAGGGGCAGGCTTACCGTGGAGAACATAAGACAGAAGATATGCTGGGCAATGCAACTCTTGAATGGAAGCACTCATGGGGTATACACGCTATAGAAGCAACAGCAATGACAGAATACCAAAAGAGCAAACATAGCGGCTTCTGGACTCTTGTAAAAGGTTTCACAACAAATGAATTAGGATATGACAATCTTGCCGCCGCCTCTACAAGGCCATACGGAGGTACAGGGTCTGACTACACAGAGTCTTCACTGGCTTCTGCGATGGGTAGCGTATCATATACACTTCTGAATAGGTATACCGTTGCTGCCAACATGAGAGCTGATGGAAGTAGTATGTTTGGAAACAACCACAAATGGGGCATATTTCCATCTATATCTGGGACATGGGATGTTGCAGCCGAACCTTTCTTTAAAAGCTTACGCAAACTTGTAAACATTTTCAAGATAAGAATGGGATATGGACTCTCTGGAAACCTAGGAGGTATTGATCCATACAACTCAATAAATTTAGTTCAGCCTACAGGTGTAATATCTTATAACGGTTCACCAACTATAACAATGGGACAATTCCGCAATGCTAATCCTGATTTAAAATGGGAAACACGAAGCACATTCAATATTGGTACGGATATAAGTTTTTGGAAGAACAGAGTGATACTTACAGCAGAATACTATTACAGTAAGACACGAGACATGCTATACCAATATGATGTACCTGTTCCACCATTCACATACAATAAGTTGCTTGCCAATCTGGGAGAAATGAGCAATAGTGGTTTTGAACTAGGTTTAGGCATTACTCCTATATCAAAGAAAGACATGGAACTAAACATTAACATGAACGTAGCATTCCAAAAGAACAAACTACTTTCATTGTCGGGCAACTATAACGGCACACAACTTTCTGCTTCACAGATAACAAGTATAGGTTCACTTAACGGTGCTGGATTCCATGGTGGCAACAACAACATCGTATATCAAATAATAGGTCAACCACTTGGAGTTTTCTATCTGCCCCACTGCACAGGGTTAACAAAAAACAGTGACGGCAGTTACAGTTATGCCATTGCTGACCTTGACCATAACGGAAAAATAAACATCGAAGACGGTGGCGACAGATATATTGCAGGACAAGCCACACCTAAATGGATACTAGGCTCAAACATCAGTTTCAGATACAAAGAATTTGATGTATCATTGCAGATAAACGGAGCTTTTGGTCACAAGATATACAACGGAACAAGTCTAACATATATGAACATGTCTAGCTTTCCCGACTATAATGTTATGGCAAAAGCGCCGAAGCAAAATATTAAAGACCAGACAGCAACAGACTATTGGCTGGAAAAAGGAGACTACCTGAACTTTGACTATCTAACAATAGGCTGGAACATACCTGTAAGAAATAAATATATCAGTTCACTACGTCTTTCATGCTCTGTAAATAATTTAGCTACCATAACAGGATACAGTGGACTCACACCTATGATAAACAGTTATGTAGTTGATGGAACACTTGGTATTGACGACAAACGTTCATATCCTGCATATCGCTCATATTCAATGGGAATAAGCATTCAATTCTAGATCACATGAAAAAAACGTATCATATAATAATAACGATTATCGGTATTGCCGGAATGACATTATCGACAACATTTCTTTCGTCTTGTCTTGATGAGAATTCCAAAGACAAACTGCTTGAATACAAAGCTTACAACACGGCAACCAATTTATATATAAACTCAGTGGGAAACCTATACAACTATATAGGCGGAAACAGTAACAGTCAAGGTATTCAAGGCACTTATCGGGGAGTATATGACTACAACACGTTTACCACAGACGAGGCTATTCTGCCTACAAGAGGAGGAGACTGGTATGATGGCGGTTTCTGGCAAGACCTATATATGCACAAATGGACATCCACTGACAAGGCACTACTAGACACATGGAACTATCTTTATAAGGTAATTGGACTATGTAATCATTCTTTAGCAGAAATTGAATACAACAAGAATCTACTCAACGACTCTGAGTATAATGAATACACAGCCGAAGTAAAAGGCATAAGGGCTATGTTCTACTTCTATATCATGGATATGTTTGGAAACGTACCTCTTTCAATGAAAGACGGCGCTACACTTGCTGAGATGACACAAGCAACACGTCAGGAAGTAGCAAGTACAATCATATCTCAACTACAAGAGGCAGCAACATACCTTCCAGATGAACACAGTAACATCCAAGGAACATATTACGGTAAATTCACACGTCCTGTAGCTTATTTCATACTTGCCAAGATGATGCTTAATAATGAAATTTATCTTGGTACTGGCGAACATACGTTTAACATTGATGGGAAGCAACTTAACGCATGGGAAGCATGCATATATTATTGCAACATGATTACCAAAGAGGGATATTCTCTTGAAAAGAACTATGCCGACAACTTTGCGGTACACAATGAGACTTCAAGTGAAAACATATTCACCATACCTATGGATAAGACATTATATAGCAACCAATTCTGGTATCTCTTCCGTAGCAGACACTATAATCATGGAAGTGCAATAGGTATGGATGCTGAAAACGGAAGCTGTGCCACCCTATCAACGGTTAAGACATACGGATATGGTACGGATTCTATTGACAGCAGATATAGTATAAACTTCTACAGTGATACACTGAGAGTTGACGGAAAGATTGTTTATCTTAACAACGGAGATCCTTTGATTTACAGACCACTTGAAGTTGCACCAGACCTTACAGGCAGTAAATATGAAAAGACTGGTGGAGCCAGAATGTCTAAATATGAGATAGACCGTACTGCACATGCTGACGGAAAGCTGCAAGACAATGATATTGTGCTATTTAGATATTCAGATGTATTGCTTATGATCGCTGAAGCAAAAGTACGCAACGGTGAAGACGGTACACAAGAACTCAATATGATACGCAATCGTGTAGGAATGAACGACAGAAAGGCTACGTTGCAGAATATCCTTGATGAAAGACTACTTGAACTTATGTGGGAAGGTTGGCGACGTAATGACATGATTAGGTTTGGAATCTTTCAAAAGGCTTACGACCAACGTAAACAAGTAGATAACGAAGATAGCAAATTCACATACCTGTTCCCTATTCCACAAGCTGTAATAGACATGAATACAAAATTAAAACAGAACCAAGGATACAAATAAATGTACACGAATAACAAACTGCAACTTTATCCTCTGCTGCGTCTCGCCATAGCCTTATGCATAGGTATTGTTACAGGAAATCTACTATATAAGCACATAACTATAGGTATATGGCTCACTTCTGGCATTATATTCATAGTTTTAGCATTACTTATAAAACGCGAACATATACAAAGCATACTAATTGCTGCAACAACATTAGCACTTGGCGGAACTTTGATGTGTCGACAACTGAAAGCAACTGATATACAACTTCCAAATGAAACATCTCAATATGAGGCTTTGATTACAAGCACACCAATTGTCCACGGTAAGGTTTTGAAATGTGATATTGAAATTATGAGCCTCAACGAAAAGTCTCTTGGCAGTCCAATCAACGCAAAAGCTACTATTCTCAGGGATACTACAACTGAAATGAAACTGAATACTGGTGATGGGATATGCGCTGAGTCTGTTTTAGAAAAGCCACATAATATATCTGGCAGCTCAAACTTCGACTATGCACAATGGATGAAAATACACGGATACACAGCGCAGACATTTATTCCATATTGGAATATACATCCCGCAAGAGTTTCGCTTGGCAAAAATGCTTATGACAGATTATGTATGAAAGCACGTATATTTCGTGACAACCTATCAAAAAAAATATTTGCGGATAACAGAAAGGATAAAGAGGCTTACTCTGTGATTTCTGCAATGACACTAGGCGACAAGAGTGCACTGGACAAGGATACGAAAAATGCATTTTCTATATCTGGAGGAAGTCATGTCCTTGCATTGTCGGGATTGCATCTTGGAATAATATTCTCAGTATTCCTGCTTTTGTTCGGTCATAGTGCAATCGCTATGACATTATCTATAATTGGTATCTGGGCATTCGCCTTTCTTGTAGGTATGCCTCCATCAGTAGTACGCAGTGCCGTGATGCTCTCAATATATGCCCTTGTAAGTATCATAAACAGAAAAAGCATAAGTTTTAATACTCTTGCTTTTGCGGCAATAGTGATACTTGTAATCAATCCACTTAGTTTGTGGGACATAGGATTTCAAATGTCATTCATGGCTGTTGCTGGAATATTCACCCTATACAAGCCAATGTATATGCTGTTGCATCCTTACAACAAATTGTTAAGTTGGATATGGGGAAGTATCTGCGTATCATTGTCTGCACAAACATTTACTTTTCCAATAGTACTTCATTGTTTCGGACGCTTTTCATGTTATTTTATTCTTACAAACTTTATTGTTGTACCATGTGCTACATTGATAATATACATGGCTGTGGCTTTGATAATAACAATCCCACTAACTGCACTCAATAACATTGTATGTTACGTAATAGTGCAGATAGCGGGATTAATGAATCGTTCTATATTCTTTATAGCAGGACTTCCAGGATCGTCAATAGAAAATTCCTATATTTCCACGTCGCAGACCTGGCTGCTATATATATTTATTCTCAGTAGTTTTGCAATGCTAAGAATGCTAAAAGTCCGGAATTAATTATCCTCTAAGAACAAAGGATCATCAGGAGTAACCATGATTGGTTTCTGAGAAGCAGCATCCAATATCTTTTGTGTGGCATATTTCTTGTTCACAACAAGACGGAACATATACTCATTAAACCAATTATTGGTCATTATCAAGCATCCTTTCTGTCCGTAAGTAGGTCCCCAACTATTCTCGACTTTCCATTTTTTAGGATTACCATTCTTGTCCATATCTACAGCTGTAAGAGTCATAGCATGAGTAGAACCACTGTCAAAAGTACTTATACGGTCGGCTTTATTCATATTGAAAGTCGTTCCCATAAGAGTAGAATAATCAAAGTTGTCTACATCCATATATCCACGCTTGCGGTCTAACTGCTTACCTACGTCATAGCTAGAATAAATCTTGTGTCCGTCTTTTATTGAAGCAATGGCTAGCTTGGCAATTTCTTCCATAGGTAGATTTAAGTATGTCCAGTTGTGACCATCATAGGTATGGCGGTCATATTCTACTTCAAAAGTCTTGTAATATGGGCGTCGCGGATCGTTCATTACCATAATGAAAGTACCATTAAGTTTCTTTCCAACGGTAGCTTCATAGAATGTCTGTGGAGTGTACTTATGCGCTTCACCAACAGCCTTACCATTTTTATCAGTAAACGTATATGTGAACTCCTTAGCTGGTTCACCAATAGTAAGAGTTAGCAAATGATAAATATCTGCCAGCATTTCAGTCTTTCTATCTTTTATAGCATTCTTACTTTTTCCAGAAGCAACCATACGACGAAGTTCGAGTCCGTATTCACGCAACTTACTAGAGACAAGTTTGTCCATAATCTTTGTGTTGTCACTTGAATATGTTTCAGGCTGAACACTCATAGGAACCAAACCATACTTTTCTGTAAGGTCTGCTATACCACAAAATGTACCGCCATCGCTGATAGGATTTTTAAAGAAGAACTGCACTGTAGGGTCTTCCATAGGTTTCTTTGCATTATCAATTATTCCCTGAAGCATAAGGTTTGCCTTCTCCAACTGATCGTAGAAAAACAAATAAGCATGAGAGAACTCAACAGCAAGAGTGTCGTTGTGCTGTTTTGCAAAATCTGCACGAAGCACATTCATTCCTGTAAACATCCAGCAACGTCCAGAACTCTGCTGGTCGTGAATATTCTGACTAGGAGTCTCATTACTGAAGTATGTATCAACAGTACCCTGATTGGCAAAGTTCTTAGCCAAATCGTCTATACTGTTAGATGCGATTGCATTGAAAATAGCCTTATCAGCTTTTGATGATTTCTGTGATTTCTCTATCTGCTGCAACATATTAGCAGATATGCCACCTGGATTTGTCTGTGCCAGCATCATTGTTGCTACACACAAGCAAAGTCCAACTGTAAAAGTCTTTTTACTCATGATAATGTTTACTTTTAATATTTTTACGCCTTCAAAGGTAATAATTAATGTATTGAAACACAAAGAAATTAATATTTCTTTTAAATTTTGCACTAGCAGAATAAGTATATGCGCATTATTATCTGAACGTTATCTATAATTATATATTTATTTTTGTATATCCAACTGATTTTTAGTAATTTTGCAATCTAGTTCAATTTTAGGAATTACTCAACATTGAGATAAAATAAAATACAATATATATTATGAAATTTCAGGAAATACCAGTACTGCTACTTACAGGTTATCTGGGTAGCGGAAAGACAACATTGGTTAACAAAGTTCTATCTAACAAGCATGGTATAAAATTCGCTGTAATCGTTAATGATATCGGTGAAGTAAATATCGATGCTGACCTTATACAGCAAGGTGGTATCGTTGACCAGAAAGACGACAGTCTTGTTGCATTGCAGAACGGATGTATATGCTGCACCCTGAAAATGGATCTCGTAGCACAACTTCGTGACATCACAAGTATGCAGAAATTCGACTATATTGTAATTGAGGCTAGCGGTGTTTGCGAACCAGCACCTATCGCACAGACAATATGTTCTATACCAACTATGGGACCAGAATATATCAAAGGCGGTATAGCACGTCTTGACTGTATCACTACAGTTGTTGACGCACTGCGTATGAAAGACGAATTCGGAAACGGCGAAAATCTCATAAGGCAGAATATAGCTGAAGATGATATCGAGAACTTAGTTATACAGCAGATTGAATTCTGTAACATCATATTGCTTAACAAAGCATCTGAAGTTGAACCTAGCGAACTTGAACGTCTAAAAGAAATTATCGTAGCTTTGCAGCCACATGCAACAATTATTGAATGTGACTATGGCAATGTAGACCTCGATAAGATTATCAACACACACCTGTTTGACTTTGATAAAGTTGCTACTTCTGCTGCATGGATTGACGAAATAGAACATCACCACGACGATGAACATGATGATGATGACGAAGACGAAGACGAAGAACATGACCACGAAGGACACCACCATCATGAACATGAGCATGAGCATGAAGAAGGACATCATCATCACCACGAACATGATCACGAAGGTGGAGAAGTTGAGGAATATGGCATTGGCACATTTGTATATTATCGTCGCAAGCCTTTTGATCTTGTAGGATTTGATGAGTTCATAGCTTCAAAATGGTCAAAGAATATCATACGATGCAAGGGTATATGCTGGTTTAAGGAAGAACCTGCAACATGCTATGTATTTGAACAGGCTGGAAAGCAGATGAATCTTCGCAATGCTGGTCAATGGTATGCAACGATGGAGAAAGATGAACTTGCCGACCTTATGCAGCGTGAGCCAGGACTGCGTCAGGACTGGAACGAGCAATATGGTGACAGAATGCAAAAACTTGTATTCATAGGTCAGCATCTTGACAAAGATGAGATAACAAGACAATTAGACTCTATTCTTCTTGACTGATAAAGTATGAAACTAGATAAATTCAAGATTATAGCTATAGACGCTGACGATACTCTTTGGGACTGTCAATCCTATTTTGACAATGTTGAAAACATGTATTGTCAGTTGCTTTCAAAATATGCTGATGCTGAAACAGTATCTGACTCTTTGTTTGCAATAGAAAAAGCAAACATGGATTGTCTTGGTTACGGAATTAAAGCATTCACCATGTCACTGATTGAGAATGCAATTAAGATTTCAGAAGGTGAAGTAAAGGGAAACATAATAGAAGAGATACTACAAATGGGTAAATCGCTTCTATCTTTTCCTACTACTCCACTACCAGAGGTTGAAAACACACTTATTACTCTCAACGAAAGAAAGAATGACGACAACTACAAATTGGTTGTCTTTACCAAGGGAGAGCTTCAAGATCAGGAAAACAAGATAAAACGTTCGGGACTTGCCAACTACTTTGACGATATAATCATAGTTTCTGAGAAGACAGAGCATGAATACAAGCATCTGTGCGTGAACTACAACATACATCCTGAAGAATTACTTATGATAGGTAATTCTTTCAAATCAGATATTGCACCAGCACTTAACATTGGAGCATACGCAATTCATGTCCCATTCAGTGTAGCTTGGAAAATGGAACTATCTGAAACTTATGATCATAAGCGCCTCACGACAATAAAACATTTCGGCGAAATTTGCCAATAAAGCATAAATTTATTTTTTTACTTCGGGGTAATTGTATTACCCCTTTCTTTTTTTATTAATGACACCATTTGAATTTAAGCCACAGCTGGTGGCTACATTAAAAAATTACAATCGTAAACAGTTTATCACTGACCTCATGGCAGGTATCATTGTTGGAATCGTGGCATTGCCGTTGGCAATAGCTTTTGGTATCGCCAGTGGAGTAACACCTGAAAAGGGAATAATAACAGCTATCGTTGCCGGACTAATAGTATCATTATTCGGAGGAAGTAAGGTTCAGATAGGTGGACCTACAGGAGCTTTCATCGTAATAATATATGGTATTATTCAACAATATGGAATAGAAGGATTAACCATCGCCACAATAATGGCAGGAGTGTTCTTGATTATTTTCGGACTGTTGCATTTGGGTACAATAATTAAATACATTCCCTATCCTATTGTAATTGGATTCACAAGCGGTATAGCCGTAACCATTTTCACTACACAGATAAAAGACCTTCTTGGGCTTTCAATAGCAAATGTTCCTGCTGACTTTTCTAGTAAATGGATTGCATATATTCAAAACATCGGCACCATTACTCCTTGGAATGCAGCAATAGGTATTGTAAGTGTTATTGTAATCGCTATATCACCAAAGTTCAGTAAGAAGATTCCAGGATCACTGATAGCTATTATAATAATGACGGTATCAGCATTGCTGTTAAGAAAATATGCAGGTATCACATCAATAACAACAATTGGCGACCACTTTGCCATAAGCAATAAACTACCTGAAGCGACATTACCAGCATTATCTTTCAACACTATAAAGTCGCTGATTCCTCCTGCGATTGTCATTGCCGTTCTGGGGGCTATTGAGTCTTTACTTTCTGCCACTGTAGCTGATGGTGTTATTGGCTCACGTCATAATTCAAATACTGAATTGATTGCACAAGGACTGGCAAATCTGGCTTCACCTATTTTTGGAGGAATACCAGCAACAGGCGCAATAGCAAGAACAATGACTAATATAAATAATGGTGGTCGCAGCCCTATTGCAGGAATAATACATTCAGGCGTATTGCTGTTGATATTTCTCTTTCTAATGCCATTTGCTAAATATATACCAATGGCTTGTCTTGCTGGAGTACTAGTAATTGTTAGCTACGAGATGTGCGGTTGGCGTTCATTCATCGGAATCATGCACAATCCCAAGAGCGACATTATCGTATTGTGGGTAACTTTCCTTCTAACAATATTCTTTGATTTAACCATCGCGATTGAAGTTGGATTAGTATGTGCATGCCTACTTTTCATGAGACGTGTAGCAGAAGCAACAGACATTAAAGTTATAAGCGATGAGATTGATCCATCTGAAGAGAATAGTGATTTCATGCTTGGTAATCTAGAACATCTGACAATACCTAAAGGCGTAGAGGTTTATGAAATCAATGGTCCATATTTCTTTGGTGCAGGTAACAGCTTTGAAGAGATAATGGCTACATTCGGAGACCGTCCAAAAGTAAGAATAATAAGAATGAGGAAAGTACCATTTGTCGATAGTACAGGAATACATAATCTAACGAATCTCTGTATGATGAGCAAAAAAGAGGGCATACAAATAATACTTTCCGGAGTTAACGAAAACGTTAAGAAAACCCTTGAGCATGCACAACTCGAAAATATTATCGGCAAGGAGAATATATGCAGCCATATAAATGAAGCATTGGAAAGGTCTAAGGAAATTAAATAAGTAGTTAAAATATATATATATTATCTAAATTCATTTTGATATATTCAAAATATAATCTATCTTTGTCATTGATGATAAACACATCAATACAATATAACTTATTAATAATAAATCGATATGAAAGATTTAAAAGGTACAAAAACAGAGAAAAACCTACATGACGCCTTTGCAGGTGAGAGCATGGCACGTAACAAATATACTTATTATGCCTCAAAAGCAAAGAAAGAAGGTTATGAGCAGATAGCAGCTCTTTTCGAAGAGACTGCTGGAAATGAAAAAGAGCATGCAAAACTTTGGTTTAAGTATCTCAATGGTGGCGATTTTGCACCAACTATGGATAACTTAGTTGACGCTGCAGGCGGAGAACACTACGAGTGGACAGACATGTATGCTCGAATGGCTAAAGAAGCTAAAGAAGAAGGCTTTGATGAGATTTCTAGGAAATTTGAGCTTGTTGCTGCTATTGAGAAGCATCATGAAGAGCGCTACTTGAAACTGTTGCAAAACATCAAAGACGGAATTGTATTCTCACGTGATGGCGATCGCATCTGGAAATGCCGTAACTGCGGACATATCATTATCGGAAAGAAAGCTCCAGAAATTTGCCCTACGTGCAATCACCCAAAGAGTTTCTTCGAAATAAGTGCAGAAAACTATTAAATAATATCCATAAAAGAGGCAGCTTATTAAGCTGCCTCTTTTTAGCTTAATTATCTGAACTTTATCATAATTCTGAGTAAATAGCTTACTGCTTTCGGTTCAATCAAGGTATCTTTATTTTGTAGACCTAAAGAAACCATCTTAAAATAACGAAAAACACCATACCATCAAAACGGAACTGCTGTATTGAAAATAACCTTTAAGATAGGGACACACACAGTAATTAAATAAAATATTTCATTTTTTATTTTGTATTGTGTGAGGCTTGCAGTATCTTTGCACAAATAATCATGCTAAAAGTATTGATGGACAAAAGCAAATTTGGATTACTAAGTAATATTATATATCCGGCAGATCTTCGTAAACTCAACGTTGAACAGTTACCAGAAATCTGCAAGGAACTACGCGAGGATATTATTGATGAAGTTTCTGTTAATCCAGGACACTTCGCATCATCGCTAGGTGTTGTGGAAATAACTGTTGCTCTGCATTACGTATACAATACACCAGAAGACCGTATTGTATGGGATGTTGGACATCAGGCTTATGGACACAAAATACTTACAGGGCGTAGAGATAAATTCTGTACCAACCGTAAGTTTCATGGTATATGCCCATTCCCTAATCCACGCGAAAGCGAATACGATACTTTTACATGTGGACACGCTAGTAATTCCATTTCAGCAGCATTAGGTATGGCCGTGGCAGCTAAGCACAACGACCAACGACATGTTGTTGCTGTTATCGGAGACGGAGCTATGAGCGGAGGTTTAGCATTTGAAGGACTAAACAACGCATCAAGCACACCAAATGATTTACTGATAATCCTCAACGACAACGATATGTCCATTGACCGTGCCGTAGGAGGCATGGAACAGTATTTGCTTAACCTTGACACTAACGAGACTTACAATCGTTTGCGCTTCAAAGCTAGCAAATGGCTGCATAGCAAAGGATATCTTAACGAAGACAGAAGAAAAGGTATCATCAGACTAAATAATGCATTGAAAAGTGCGATAAGTCATCAGCAAAATATCTTTGAGGGTATGAACATAAGATATTTCGGACCTTTTGACGGACATAACGTCAAGGAAATAGTAAGGGTTCTCCAGCAACTGAAGAATATGAAAGGTCCAAAACTTCTACACCTTCATACTGTAAAGGGTAAAGGATATGAGCCAGCTGAGAAGGCTGCAACAATATGGCATGCTCCAGGCAAGTTTGATCCAGAAACTGGCGAACGTATGATTGCCGACAGCAGCAACCTACCTCCTAGATTTCAGGATGTATTCGGCAAAACACTTTTGGAACTTGCAGAACAGAATCCAAATATAGTTGGTGTTACTCCTGCTATGCCTACAGGCTGTTCTATGAATATAATGCAGAAAGAAATGCCTGATCGTGTATTCGATGTTGGAATAGCCGAAGGACACTCTATAACATTCTCTGGAGGTATGGCAAAAGACGGATTACAGCCATTCTGCAATATATACAGTGCTTTTGGTCAAAGGGCTTACGACAACATCATTCACGATGTAGCAATACTTAATCTGCCTGTTGTTATATGTCTTGACCGTGCAGGATTAGTCGGAGAAGACGGTCCTACACATCATGGAGTATTTGACATGGCAGCACTGCGCCCTATTCCTAACATTACAATAGCAAGCCCGATGAACGAGCATGAATTGCGCCGTCTCATGTTTACAGCGCAACTTCCTGATAAGGGAACGTTCGTTATTAGGTATCCACGTGGACGCGGAGTTCTTACCGACTGGAAATGTCCATTGGAAGAAATAGAAGTTGGAACAGGCAGAAAACTCCATGAAGGTAAAGATATTGCAATACTTAGTTTAGGCCCTATCGGCAATAATGTTGAGAATGCTATCAAGGAATATTGTGGCTCTGATAACACACTTAGTGTAGCACATTACGATATGCGTTTTCTAAAACCATTAGACGGTAATTTACTTCACGAAATAGGAAAGAAATTCAATCGCATAATAACAATCGAAGACGGAGTACGTAACGGAGGATTTGGTTCATCTATCCTTGAATGGATGAGTGACAATGGATACACTCCAAAGATTACCCGTCTGGGTATCCCCGACTCTTTTGTTGAACACGGACCTGTTGACGAACTTCAGAAGATATGCCATATTGATTCTGATAGTATCATTGACGCAATAAAGAACTTAAGATGATAATAATCAATAAAATACACAAGTGGCCATGGAGATATTCACCGTTTTGGTGATATTTCCGTCGACTACATGAAAACACAACTAAAAATATCATATGAAACCTATTAAATTCAATCCACTACTGAAATCCACTATTTGGGGTGGCGACAAAATTATTCCGTTTAAACACCTGGCTATAAACCAAGAAAATGTTGGTGAAAGCTGGGAAATATCGGGAGTAAAAGACCATGAAAGCATAATAGCTGAAGGCGAATATGCAGGAACAAAATTAAATGACTTATTGGCAAAACTTAAAGGTAAACTTGTAGGAGAAGAAAACTACAAACATTTCGGCAACGAATTTCCTTTGCTAGTTAAGTTCATCGACGCAAAAGACCAATTGTCTATTCAAGTACATCCTAACGACGAAATTGCCAAAAAGCAAGGCATGAAGCGCGGAAAAACTGAGATGTGGTATATCATGAACAGTGACGAAAACGCAAAGCTGAGGATCGGACTCAAGAAGAAGATCACACCTGAAGAATACGAGAAGATGGTTGAAAATGATACGATCACTGATGCTCTTGCTGAATATACTGTAAAAGAAGGTGACTGTTTTTTCTTGCCTGCAGGAAGAATACATAGCACTGGTAAAGGATGCTTCCTTGCTGAAATACAACAGACAAGTGACGTCACATGGCGTATTTATGACTTCAAGCGCAAAGATAAAGACGGAAACTATCGCCAACTTCATACAAAACAGGCTGCCGAAAGCATTAACTACAATGTAGAGAATGACTATCACACAGATTATAAGCCTGAAAAAAATCAAGGTGTAAGCCTTGTACGCTGTCCATATTTCTGCACAACTATATATGACATTAACGAACCTATGACAATAGACTATAGCGATCTTGACAGTTTCGTTATCTTCCTTTGTCTTAAAGGAAGTGCCGATATAAGCGACAATGAAGGAAACAATATTTCTTTAGAAGCAGGCGAATCAATACTCATACCTGCTACAACAAAAGATATATATATAAAAGGTGAGATAAAATTCCTTGAGTCTTACATTTAATATTAGTATACAGACAAAAAAAGCACGAAGAATAAATAATCATTCTTCGTGCTTTTTTATTATAAACAACTAATTAGTTTGCTTTAGCTACCGTCAATGCACTTTTTGATCTTACAATCCATTCCTGCATATTTCTAACATCATATTTGCTCCATGCAGAACCGAATAAATAAGTAAACTTCTCACCACGATAATCATCTTTTATACCAACAGCATGTCCATAAATACCATTCTCCGGCTTGATTGTCATTAGCTTTGTTGTAATGTTGCCATTAGGAAACAATACACCGACATAGATCTGTGAATTATTTTTATCTGGATCATCAGTAGGATCGGCATACAACACGGTTTCTTTGTCAATAACAGCACCATCAGAACTATGAAGAACAACACCCGTAACAAGTTTACAAGCCGACTTCATACCATCATACCATACCGTAATCTTATTGAAGTTACTGCCTTTATCAAGACTTATCAAACGGTGTTCCACTACATTCTTATCATTTCCAATACTAACTGGATTAAAATCAAGTCTCACTGTAAATCTTAATGGACCATTATCCAATATCTCATAATCTTTATAACAGTAAGGCATAATCATATTTCCGTCTTTCATCAATGCAGGAGTACCACAACCTAAAGTTGGTCCAACACTGTAACAGTCCATACCATTGCCATGATCATAATGAAAAGAAGTTGCATCGTCAATAGCTCTAGCCTCTTCTTTCTTGCCTATTCTGTAAAGTGAATCCTCAATAATATTGGCATCATAATCAACTTTATAACGCTTGTCCATTACAAGTTCAGGAGTATTTTTAATCCATACATCAAATCCGTAAGCCTTTTCCCCACTCCTTTGAAGTGCAGGTCCGTAAGCCCTATATATACCTCGGTCGTTTTCCCATGCAATGTCGTCTTTTCTTATCTTATAGCACGCACCATAAACAAAATTCTTCATTGCGGAATGTTGTCCTCGTTCAACATAAAAGACAGCGTTTCCATTTGGTCTTACAGATGCATCAACAAGAAGTTTACCATTATAACTTTTCTGATATTCTATCTCGTTTCCATGAGCATCTCTTACAATGATGTCATCTTCATTTCCGCATCCCAAACCTGCGAATACACTGTCAAGGCTAACTTCTGCCAATCTCTGAACCTGAAAATCAAGCCCATTATGAACGTTGAAAGAAATTCTTTGCAATCCCTTTCCAATATACTTCACATATTCACAAGCTGCAAGCAGAAAAGCACCTGTTCCAAAATTAGCTTCAGAGTCTTTGCCGACAACCTGACCTGGTATAGCTTTTTCTCCAATAGGCTGAACATACCCAATCTTTCCATCAGACTGCAATGCTTCTTCTGAAAGATATTTCCACGCTCTGTTTATCACAGGGCGATATTTCGCAGCGTCAAGAACGCCATTGTTTACTCCCCACAACATTCCATAAGTAAAGAAAGCGGTGCCACTTGTCTCTGGTCCTGGAGCCTGAGATGGATCCATCATTGAGCGAGTCCAATATCCTTCTTTCTGCTGAAGTTTGGCAACAGCATCAGCAAGAGTAATATATTTTTTGATAAAGAAATCATAATGACGATATGTATGCGGCATATCCTGTAGCACTTTTGCAAGTCCTGCAAGAACCCATCCGTCACCTCTTGCCCAGAAGTCCTTCTTACCACTATTCGTCTTATGACGTGGATAAACATATTTACCATCACGGAAATAAAGCCCAGTTTTTTTATCTAGCATGATGCTATCACTGTAACAGATGTTATCATAAAGTTTATCTAGGTATTTCTCATCACCAGTCAAATTATACATCTTTGTCATTACTGGCATTACCATATACAGAGCATCTGCCCACCACCAATAGTCATGAGCCTTTGAATTCGCTTCATATCCCATTACTTCAAGAGCTCTTTTCAGACGGAAGTCATTAAGCATTTCATTCCTGTCAGCCTTTGAACCATAAGAAATATTACACAAATCAATATATGTCTGGAAACAAACCTGCCAATCACCGAATAATACATGCTGTTGGTCTTCACCATACAACTTATATTTCCATTTCGAGGCATCCTTTTCTGTAGCTCCCATCCATTTATTGTGTTCTGCCCATTTAGTGGAATATTCAAGCCATTGTTTGTTTGACGTAAGTTTGTAAGCCTCTATATTACCGGTATGATAAGCAGCATTGTCCCAAAAAGCCCTTGTTTCGGGTTTATGATGAGACTGCCAGTAATCATTCACCTTTCCTATCATCTCCACAATCTTCTTCTGCTGCGCATTAAAAGCCAGACAGCTTGTGCACGCAAGCATAAGCATTGTCGAAATCATCAATTTCTTCATTATATATAATATATATTATTCGTTATTATGTATAATCTCTACCATTTATCTTTTGGTTGTGGGGTTTCAGTCCACATGTGGTCTTTCGGGAATTTATCTCCACCCCATGCCTTAACCTGTGTCCAAGGTTCAGCTTTCGCAGTCCAGAAAGGATCATCAGCAGGCAGTCCCAATGGCATAAAGGTTAGCGAAGCCATATATTCACTTCCATTATTGGTGTACCAATCGGCTGCATCTGGCTGGCTTCCACAAAATCCTATTGTGAGAAAACCTGCATCATTATAGTTATTGTGTTCATCCCACATGCGATGCATCACCTTTGTTAGTGCCGCCCTCACCTGTCCATTTGTAAGTTCTTCCGGCAGAGTCTTCATCCATGCTAAAAGAGCCAACGGCTGCATTGCTGCATTTCGATAAGGAATACTACGGCCGAATACAGGGAATGTTCCTTCAGGAGATATAAAACGTTCTAATATGATTGAATATTTCTGTGTACGCTTCAACTGTCTGTCGTAATACTTCTTATAGTCAAGACGAGTACTTGCCTTAGCATCAATCATAGCCTGTAATGTTTCCAGATACATGGCATGAAATACATAGCTACCATAATAATTAAAAGCAAACTCTGGACCATCAGAAAACCATCCATCACCCACATACCATTCTTCAACTTTACGACATGCTGAGTTCACACGATATTCGTCATAATCACCACCTGCCTTTGCCATGAAGCTCTCTATCGTCGACGAGAACAACAACCAGTTGGTATAAGGAGGATCAATCTTTCTCAATTTCTTGAATTCAGCAAGATATCTCTGTTTGGTAGTATCATCCAGTGGTTTCCATAATGAATCATATCCACGAAGAAAACTCTCTGCTATATATGCTGCATCTACAAGATTTTGACCACCGCTACCCCAACACAAATAATCCGGAGATGTAGGATCTACTGCGTTAGCATAGCTTTTAAGTGCCCACTCTCTAAGTTGCTTGCGTTTAGCACCTTCAGCAGTATTATCATCTGGCAACGAAAGCCAAGGTGCAATACCTGCCATAAGTCTACCGAAACATTCCATATATGCAACCTTTTTGTTTCGGTTGTCGAAACTAGGGCTGAATTCCATCTTCATGTTTTTTACCAGTTCACCCTTCGCCATGTTCTCCAATACAGGACGTGACATTTTCCAAGCTTGTGAACTCCAATACTCACGATCGTTCATCTGCACTTTCTTCTTTGCCGAAACACCAAGAGGCATAAGCAAAGCAAGTGCTACGACAAATAACTTTATATATCTAATCATAACAAACTATTTATAATTATCCTTTTAATATAAAACGACGGAATAACCATTATATTTGATTACTCCGCCGTAAATTATAACCTATTAATAATTAACGTTATCCAAAAACTTCTTAATTACCTATTTTTGATCAGCGACGGCATCTTCCCAATTAGTCCACATTTGTGTAGATTCGCTATATCCGTCATATCCATAGTTCTGTCTCAATGCAGCACCTGTATTGGCTGTTATTGCTGAATTCGGAATAGGCCAGAATAGATTGTGTTTATTAACCTTATATTCCAAACTTACACCGTTTGACTGTATAGCACCATTATTAAATAGACTGTAGTTAATAAGACGCTGATACCAATAGCTTCCGCCAGTGCGGTCGGTACCCTCTTGCTTGTCCCATGTCTTTATGTCGTAAGTGTGTCCCCATTCATCTGGCTGTCCACTCTTTGCAAGACACCAAGCTACACGTGTCATTTCAGGCTGTCTCCACTCTTCCATATAAAGTTCACGAGCTCGTTCGTCAAGAATATCGCCTATAGTGACAGTTGTAAACATGTGCTTGGCATTTGCACGCTTGCGCACTACGTTTACGTCATCGGCTGCACCTGTTGTATTTCCTTGATAGAAACGTGCCTCAGCACGAATCAAATAAGTTTCAGCTAGACGGAAGAGATAAAGGTTTCCGTTAGAACCCGTAGACGCACCATTAAACTGATTTGCACCTAAGTTACCTTCTGCTGTTTTATCCAATATATAGCATTGGTATAGCGGTGTAGGATACCAACTTCTGATTGTATCTCCACAAAGCAAATCTCCCTTGTGAACGATAGTCTTGCCAGTGCCGTCAACATAGTCTTGAGTAGCATATAGCTGATAGTTCTTTCCATAGTAAGGAGACTTTTTATTACTATATTTTATGTCTTCCATTTCTACCCAGTTTCCAACACTACGGTTGTGACGCAAGTCTTGATAGTCAGGAGTTCCGTCAACGTTCCAAATTGCCTGATTGTAATGCTTTGAAGTTCTGAAACATCCTATACCACGTCCGATAGATCTTACCCAGTCGTTGTTTTCATCATAATCAGCATTGTTACGTGCGATATTTTTTCCAGCAGGAGAAATTCCTGAAGGATCTTTAATCACACCGTTGCTCCAGTGAGCGAAACATGCACGCATAATACTATATCCAGTGAAATTCTGATCATTGAAGTTTAATATAGGCATAATGAGTTCCTTGTTAGCAGGATCACATACATTTTCACCACGATGAAGATCCCAAAGTACATTACGTGTAATAGGCCATGTCTTTTGGTTTCCGGCAACAAATGTTCCGAATGTATTCTGCATAAGGTGCAGACCATAGTTACTTATAAGATCTGTAGCAGTCTGTTCTGCCTTATCATATTGACCTGTAACAAGATAGCATTTTGCCAAAAGATGCAGACAAGCCTCCTTGTTCACCATACCAATATCTGTCATTGCTGACTGTGAAGGCACGTATTTCACTGCAAATTCCAAGTCGTTTACAAGCATCTTGAAGATAGCTTCCTTTGATGTACTCTTATAGTCCTGCTTTGGTTTAGTGATAATATTTGTTACCAAAGGAATATCACCAAACTGCAATGTCAGATAGTAGTATCTCAATGCACGGTGGAAATAAGCACGTCCCTTATAAATGTTTCTTGTATTATCATCAAGTCCCTGTGCCTTATCTACGTATGAAAGCACTGTATTAGCGTATTTCACACCAGTATAACCTTCATCCCAAAAACGTTGCATGGCATTTGCATCACCACCACCGTTCATACCTGATGTAGGAGTTAGTTTTGCATCAAAGTTATCTTCGAAACCACCACCCATATCAGTCTTGGCATACAAGCCTATATCAGACATAATATAGTTGGAAGCCATTGGTATAACGTTTCCGTTTCCATCCATGATTATCGTCTTCAGTTCTTGGTCACACATAGCAAGAGCTGACTTCAATCCCGCCTCATTGCTATATGTTGTAGATGGCTCATAGAATGACAGTGGATCTTGATCCAAAAATGAGTCACCACAACTAACGAGCATTGTCGCCATGACAAATGCCGCACTGCCTTTAAATATATTACTTATATATTTCATGATGTATTTCAAATTAAAGTGTAACATTTATTCCAATATTGAATGCACGTGTAGCCAAGCCGCTCGTTTCAGGATCACCATATTCCCAACTGTCTATTGTGAATACATTGTTCACACTTGCGTTTATACGAACTCTTTCAACCATAGCCTTACGTGTCCATTCGCGTGGAAGTGTATAACCTATACTTATATTGTCAAGACGTACGAAACTGCGATTATGTAGCTTCTGCACACTAGTACATCCTGTAGGACCTACTGCGTCAAGACGTGCATAAGTGTTAGAAGGATTCTCTGGAGTCCAATATTCTTTTTTAAATACATTAAATGCATTTGTAACCATTGAACCTCCGTTATCCTGATTCAAATAATATCCCTCAAGACTCTTATGTCCCATGTATGAATAAAAAGAGAAAGAGAATGTGAAGTCTTTCCAAAGAGTGAACTCATTGCGCAAGTTCCAATAGATAGGGGGATTTGTAGTTCCAAGAAAAACTTTATCCTTATCATTGTAAACAGGAACACGTGTTCCATCAGCAAGAATCTTATCATCATCTGTACAGTGATTTACAACTTTTGGATCACCTGGTTTCTGGTTTACCAAAGCAGCCTGTGCAGCCTCGTTCTTCTGCCAGATACCATTTGTTTCCCAATACCATATCTCACCTACTGGATGACCAATAAACCAACCATTTGAAGTATCATCGCGTTCTACTCCATTCGCGTCATAGTCATAATACAAGTGTTTGATTGTATTCTTGTTATATGAGAAACCAGCAGAGGTAGTCCATTCAAAGTCTTTGTTTTTGATATTGACTGAGTTTAATGTCAACTCAACACCAGAGTTATGAACTTCACCAAGGTTTGTTGTGATACTGCTAAAACCCGTATAGTTAGGAAGGCGCTGTGCCATAATCATATTATTGGTCTTCTTGAAATAGCAATCAATGCTACCGCTCAGTCTCTGATTAAGAACAGCGAAATCAAGTCCCAAGTTCCAAGCAGAAGTCTTTTCCCACTCGAGATTAGGATTACCTAGGCGTGACATAGCGAGAGTCTTCACGATGTCGGCATTTCCGTTATTATAATATACCATAGAACCTTGATTTGTAAGGTTTGAAAGAGATAGGTATGTATCTTTCAGCGAGCGGTTACCGTTGGTTCCGTATGATACACGCAACTTACCCATATCAAGCCAAGGCAGAGCCTTCTTTACCATCGGTTCCTCTGAGAATATCCAGCTACCACCCAATGACCAGAATGTTGCCCAAGGATTGTTTGAACCGAATGCAGAATAGCCATCACGTCTAACAGAAGCTGTTACCATATAGCGATCTTTATATCCATAGAACAAACGACCAAGATATGCAGCTGCAGTAGAATGAGTATCATTTACACTGAAATTACTCTGGTCCATATTAGCACCTGATATATAATGGAATCCAAGAGCATCAGAAGGAGTAATATTGCGTGCCTCTATTCTGTCATCCCAATAGCGCATCTCTTCTGCTTCCTGCACAAGGGTGAGTGTGAAGTGATGATCCTTATTAAACACTTTATCCCATGTAATTGTGTTATTCAGAGAATAGTCAAAATCCTTTGATGTTTCACGATCAGCACCACGTGATGCAGGAGAACTGTTTGGAAGTTCTGCTGACATAAAATATCTATTGTAGAACCACTGATAACGTGGAGAGATATTAAACTGGTATGTAATACCGAAAGGCAGTGTTACTTTAGCGTTGAAAATAGTATTCAACACGGTATATCCCTTATCTAGATTAAGATACTGGCGATCAAACCAATAGTTGTATCCTCCGTTTGTTGGAGTTCCGTTCATAGGATACTGCACATATTTGCCATTATCATCTGTTATAGGAGCAAAAGGAGAATTGCGAGTTTGGTTATTATCCCAATAGTTAGTTCCAAGAGATACAGATACATCACCGTCTGAGCGGTCCTGGAAATTCACGTTTACGCCCATTTCCAACCAATCTGTAATCTTAGCATTCAACTTCATATTTGAACGGAAAGCATGATAATCATTTCCTTCTACTACACCTTGGTTCTTCATATATCCGAATGAAGCATAATAGTTCACACGGTCTGAAGCTCCAGATATACTAGCATTATAGTCTTGATTAACACCTGTTCTGAAAGTACTGTCATACCAGTTATAAGTCTTTCCTGCCAAATAATTGTTATATACGTTCATGGCTTCGTTAAGTCTGAGTCGTCTTGCATACAAAGACTGGTATGTTTCACCAGACTGTAGCTGTACCGATCCCATCTTTGACCATTGGTCGGCAGTAAGTCCATATTGTGACAGATTATCTACGTTGTCATAATATCCAGCAGGCGTACCACTCTTCGCGCCATAATAGCCCCAATTTCCTGCAGCATCATATCCGTATGTGGTAGCTTTGTACCAATCTTCACGATACTTCATGTATTCAGAAGCATTGAAAACTTCGCGATAAGCTGACTTCGTATTTGCAGCCCAGTTGGCACTTACATTAATAGTAGGTTTACCACTCTTACCTTTCTTTGTAGTAATGATGATTACACCACTAGCGGCCTTTGCACCATATATGGCTGCAGAAGAAGCGTCTTTTAGAACGTCAATCTGTGCGATATCGTCAGGATTAAGTTCTGAAAGTTCACCATAGAAAGCCATACCATCAAGAATCAGCAATGGAGAATTGTGTCCGCCGTCAGTATAAAGTGAGTTTTGTCCACGAAGCTGAATAGAGGCACTGCTCTTTGCAGAAGGATCATATCCAATTTGCAAACCTGGAGTTCCACGGAGTAAGTCCTGTACAGTACCGGGATTCTGGTCAGCAATCTTACTAGGATTTATCTGAACCACAGAACCAGTAAGATCCTTTTTGCGCATTGTACCATATCCTACAACAACGACTTCATTAAGAGTTTCAGAGTTTTCTGCCAGCTTGACATTCAAAAATTCTCTACCGGCTTTAACCATTTGCGGTTTATATCCGACATAAGTAACTTCAAGCATTGCTCCTGGAGCGGCATTAATATTAAAATTACCGTCAAGGTCGGTAACAGTTCCGGTTTTAGATCCTTTCACTTTAACAGTAGCACCTATAATAGGTTCGCCCGCAGAATCAAGGATCCTACCTTTAATAGAGTTAGCTTGCTGAGTAATCTGAACGGCATTAACTGCCATTGCATCAATAGGAGTCAGCGAGCACCCTGCAGCCATAGCCATCAAAACAAACAATTTTCTAGGCATGATTGAAAGATTAACATATTCCATTATTCAAGTTATTAAGTTAGGTTATTGTTTAAATACTCGGCTTACATAGTAGTCAATCAACGACACCATATATCCGGCTGCAAATATCGTTTATATTCGTTAAAACAAGGGATACAAAATGTGATTTTAAGGGAACAGAATGTGATTTATGCTCATTTTTAAAGGGTTTGCATGAATTAATAAGATTTCTATTAAATTGTATCTAATTACTATGGTATCTATAAAACGGTATATTGTATTCATAATTAATAAGCCTAAATTTGGCACTTGCATACATTCTACTTATTTATCATTTATTTCTAATTGAATACTTAGTCAAATATTATTATTAAGTGTTGGCGGAAATAGAATAACGGGAAATTGATGATTCTTAAAATAGAAACTTTACATCGTTGAAATGAAAACTTTATGTCGTAGAAACGCAAACGTTTGATCGTAGGAATGGAAACTTTATGTCGTAGAAATGAAAATGTTTGATCGTAGAAATGAAAATTAAAATCTTTCAAACGTTTAAAATTAAGCTACTATCTATAATGCTTAACCCGTTTTCATTTATTGATTGTTAAAGTACTTTCCTACATGTAGTTTTTTAAAAAACATAGCGTCAATGTGTCTAATCATTGATTATCAGACTATTAGAAAGTCTTTTATTATTAAAAAGGTGTCAGCCAAAAGACGGTATTTTGGGCGTTTTATCGATGAAATGCAAAATAGGATATGATTCAGAGGCGATTTTTACTGTGCAAAAACATGCGTTTTTCATAGTAAATTGATGAATATGAAAGAAATGCTGATTTTGTTGTTCAAAAATTGATGGCATTTAACACGAAACTTGCTTTAAAGGTAAAGCATATCCAAATTACTGCTATAAACATTATATTACAAGAATTATACAAAAGACAGCATTTATGTAAAAAAAGTATAAAACAAAATGGGATTTATCTTGTATGTGTTAAAGAAATAATGTAAATTTGCAAAATAACCTATGCATTATGAAAGCTGTTAAATATTTGCTATTAACATTAAACTTATTATTTTTCACTATTACCTATGGACAGAACTTTAATTATAGAATGTTCTCACCAATAGGAATTTCCCCCTCTGACGAATTGAGATGTATATACTTCGACCATCAGGGAATGATGTGGATTGGAACAAGCTCTGGTCTGAAATCGTATGACGGTTATAATATAACAACATACAAATCGGATGCCTTTTCTCCTGGCATTCTTCCAAATAACACCGTATTGTGTATAACAGAAGACAACGACAACAGACTGTGGATAGGAACTCGCAACGGATTGGTAAGGATGGACAAAAGGACAGGTGAGTTTCATACTTACTTTCTACCAAAGGAAGACCAGAGAATAATTTACTGCCTTTATACATCAAAGGACGGAACGATATGGATAGGAACTGATGAAGGTTTGTCATATTATGACCGCAAAAAAGACTCATTCTACACTTTTGACAATACAAACACTCACTTAACCCAATCTAACGGGAAAAGAGTAAAGATTGGGGCATACAGTGTAAAAAACATTATTGAGGACAACAAGGGAAACATCTTATTCGGAACATGGGCTGCCGGTCTAATTAGATTTCATAAGGGTAGCCATGAATTTTATCAATATCCAAAATTCAACAAACGCAACTCTGCTTATTCATTGCATTTTGACAATATTGGAAGACTTTGGATTGGAACATGGGGATATGGTATTGTCAGACTTGATAAGCCGTATAACATAAAAAATCCTCAAAAACATCAATATCCTTTCACGACAAATAACTTTGATACTTTCTATAAGATTATAGAAGATCCTGTGACAAATACAATGTGGGCTTGCTCCAGAGAGGGAGTAAGTATCCTTAACTCAAAAGATGTGAATGGAGTTTGGACAAACTATACATACGCAGGGACAAACAATCTGAACTTCAGTAATGACATGGCTACCAATAATAATGGTAATATATGGATTTCAACTCTGAATTATGGAATTATAGAGGTAAATACCAATCCTAGTCTGTTTCATATATGGAACATTGATACCAAAAGCTATAAATTCTCAATTAATGCCATTTGTTCAATATATACCCAAAACGGTAACGACTTTTGGCTTGGACTAAATCCTTATGGCCTTGCTCTGTATAACAGAACTACAGGAAAGACCATATACAGCAACAACATTCCTGGACTTGGTGATATTCCAACAGAGGTAATGGGAACCAAAATACCGTCTATCGTAAAAAGAAGTAATGGAGAAATGTGGTTTGCAAGTAGCAGTTATGGTATTGTTGTGAAAAAGCCAAATGGCAAAGCATACATAATAAACTCTCAGAAACATAAATATATTGCAGACAACTACGTTTGCACACTATTTGAGTCAAGTGACAAAATAATGTGGGTTGGACAACGCAGCGGAATATCAATGATATACCCTAACGACAAAGGCATACTTCTGAAACCACATGATGAAAAAAGGGACTTTTCTCAATGTGATGTTAGAAACATTATACAAACACATAATGGAGATGTATGGCTGTCTACTGAAAATGAAGGCATAATAAGAATACGCAGAAACAGAAATAACACAAAATCTATTGTATTCAAACAATACAATCCTTTAAATAGGAACTATGCTGTAGATGATGCCACAGCATGCTATGAAGACAGTAGAGGTATTTTATGGGCAATCTCTAACAGTGGAGGGCTGTTCAGATATTATAATGCAAAGGACTGTTTTATTCCTGTTAACAGAGAATACCACATTGACGGTGACAGGGTCTTTTCTATAAATGAAGACGAAAATCATAATTTGTGGCTAACGACCGATAACGCTTTGGTAAAACTATCTATACGAAGAAACACATATCCGGAGGTGACAAGTTTTGCTAGCGAAGACGGAATAGGCGAAATGATGTTCAGTCCGAACTCTTCATATAAATACAACGGAGAATTGTTCTTCGGAGGTAGAACTGGATTTTTCTCTTTCTCACCATCAAAATGGAACCGAGAGAAACAGAAAAACATTAAAAAGAATATTATCATTACCGACATACTGATTAACGACATTCCTTATATGCAGCTTGATTCTGCAAAGAGAAGGACTATATCTAACGAAAATCCTGCTTATACAAGGTGCATAACTATATCAAGTGACATAAAGAAATTCGGAATTGAATTCGCACTGCTTACATACAGCAATGCAAGACAAAATAAATATGCCTACAAACTTGAAGGATATGACAAAGAATGGACTTATACAAATTTCAAGGGAAGAAGAGCTACATACCAAAACTTGCCTTCGGGTAACTATGATCTTCACATAAAAGCTGCAGATAGTTTCGGCAAATGGCAAGAAATGGATTACGCAATAAAGATAATGGTATTGCCGCCATGGTGGGCTACATGGTGGGCTTACATTATATATATATTCATTATTGGTCTTTGTGTGATTTTTGGAATAAGATGGTATAAGAACTATCTTAAAACAAAGAATAGACTTCAGATGACAGTAGTGTTTACAAACATTACCCATGAACTGCTGACACCATTGACAGTGATAACAGCTGCCGTTGACGAATTGAGAAACAAAGCTCCACAATTTGACGACAGTTACACTCTGATGCAAAACAACGTATCAAGACTTACAAGACTGTTAAGACAAATTCTTGAAATAAGAAAATCACAGGCAGGACAATTAAAATTGTTAGTAAGCAAGAATGATATTGCGGCATTCATAAGAGACATCTGTGAAAGTATTAGACCTATGTCTTCAATTCACCACAATAATATGATTGTGGACATTCCACAAAATGAGATATTCGCATGGTTTGATACTGATAAAATAGACAAGATTCTATTTAATCTTCTTTCCAACGCTTTTAAATATAACCGCGAGGGAGGAAGCGTAACTGTTGCGCTAGAAGTAAAAGACGGAAAGGCTATATTGAGAGTTACTGATGAAGGAATAGGTATTTCACCAGACAAATTAAAACATCTTTATACACGATTCCTAGATGGAGACTATCGCAAGATGAAGACTTTAGGTACAGGTATAGGACTATCACTAACCCATGATTTGGTCACACTACATCATGGCAACATCAACTGTCAAAGCAAATCAGGAATAGGAACAACTTTCACAATAAATATTCCCATTAGAAAGGAAGATTACAGCGAAAATGAAATATGCATTGAAAAAGAAAATATACAAAAGGCGCAGACAAAATATAATCACGAAAGTGAAGTGAAGCTTTTAGAGACACAGCACACAAGAGAACTACAACCTGGAGACGGATATAAGATTCTGCTGGTTGAAGACAATGAACAACTGCTGAATATAATGAAGCGTCTGCTTGGCAGAAAATATCATGTAGCAACAGCTAAAAACGGAGTACAAGCTCTTAACATTATTAATAAGGAGGAATTGGATGTTGTTGTTACCGACGTGATGATGCCTGTTATGGACGGAATGGAACTTACTAAGAAAATAAAGGGCAGCAAAGATTTCGCACAACTACCTGTTATTATGCTTACGGCAAAGACCAGTGATACTGACGAAAATAAGGGATATGAAACAGGAGCAGATGACTATATAACAAAACCTTTCAAACTCGAAAATCTCCAATTGCGCATAGACAGCATTATCGCCAATAGAATGAGAATACGTGAAAGATTCAGACAACAAACTGAAATAGATAAAATTGATGAGATGCACTATAGCAATCCAGACAAGACTTTCGTAGAAAAGGCGATGCAATGCGTAAGACAAAATATAACGGATACAGAATATAACAGAGAAACTTTCGCCAGTGATATGATGATGAGTTCCTCCACCCTATACAATAAGTTGAGAGCTTTGACAGGACAAGGCATTATTGAATTCATCAATAGCATACGACTTAAAGAGGCTTGTAATATTATTAAAAGACAGCCTGATATTCAAATCAATGATATTGCGATGAAAGTTGGGTTCAACACACCAAAGTATTTTTCAAAATGCTTTAAAAAAGAATTTGGAATGTCACCGAAAGAATATGCACAAAAAAAGATAAATACTTCTTTATAAAAAATAGAATAATTGTCTGCACTTTAGCAGACGGACGTTCATGTGGAGTTATACTTATGTTAAGCTGTGTTATGAAATCATTACTACATGTGATTTATGGCATTCAAAGAACTTGTTATAGCTATATAATACGCCTAATATAAATGATTTTTGCAAAGGATAAAACTATAAAAATAAAATTTCATTTTAATTTTGCATTGTATTATGTTTACTATATCTTTGCAAAATGATAGATACACGTCTTAATGTTTTCCTAAGTGTCGCTCGTAACCTAAGTTTCACGAAAGCATCACAGGAACTGTTCATAAGTCAACCAGCTATAAGTAAGCACATCAAAGAACTGGAGTGTGAATACAATACTTGCCTTTTTGAACGTATGGGTACACGCATACAACTCACAAAAGCAGGAAAGATTCTTCTGGACAATGCTGAAATAATAATTCAGCAATACAAGAAGATGAACTTTGACATGAACAATATCCAGAAAAAATACGGTGGAAGCCTAAGAGTTGGTGCGAGTACTACAATCGCTCAATACATTCTACCTGAAATGCTGGCTAAATTCATGCAAAAATATCCAGACATAAATATAAACACCATTTCGGATAACTCAAGAAATATAGAGCAGTTGCTTAAAGATGGGCGTATAGACGTTGGTATGGTCGAAGGTATAAGTAGACAGCCGGAACTAAAATATACCAACATAATGAAAGATGAACTTGTTGCTATTGTTTGCAAAGGTAACAAAATGTCTGAACTAGATGAGATTGACTTTGATACCTTTAAAAAGACTCCGATAGTTATTCGTGAACATGGTTCAGGTTCACTGCAAGTGATAGAGAATTATTTGCACCAAAACAATTTGCGACTTTCTGATCTTAACATCGTCATGAGTTTTGGAACTACTGAAGGTATCAAGCATTTTGTAGAACACACTGAAACAATGGGAATAATATCGATAATGGCTGTTAGTCATGAACTACTAGAAAACAGATTCAAGATTATCGAACTAAAAGGACTGAAGATGATGCGTGACTTCGCTTATGTTGAAAAGCGAGGTGAAAGTATTGGACTGCAAAAAATATTCAAGCACTTTATAACCGATAGTTATAAGGCATAGTTATAATATATAAACACTCAACGACTTTTTTACTTATCTTTGCATGCGATAAAAACAAATAAAGATAAGTATTATGAAATTATCAGAACAACGCAGCAGCATGCTACACGGAGTACTTCTTATGACTCTTTTCGCATGCGCAGCTTTTTACATCGGTGGCACAGACATGGCCAAGGCTATATCTTTCTCACCAATGATTGTGGGTATCATCCTAGGTATGCTTTACGCAAACAGTTTACGCAACAACCTTCCAGAAACATGGACACCAGGTATTGCATTCTGTTCTAAAAGAATTTTGAGACTTGGTATTATACTGTATGGATTCAAATTAACTTTCCAGGACATTACAGCAGTAGGACTTCCAGCAATATGTATGGACGCCATAATAGTTGTAGTGACGATATGCGGAGGAGTATTAATCGGAAGATTATTAAAAATGGATCGCGGAATAGCATTACTCACTTCGGTTGGCAGTGCAATTTGCGGTGCAGCAGCAATACTAGGAGTAGAATCTGCTATAAAAGTAAAACCATATAAGACTGCAGTTGCAGTATCAACAGTGGTTATATTTGGAACTATATCAATGTTTCTCTACCCTATTCTTTTTCGCAGCGGCATATTTGATTTAACACCAGACCAGATGGGCATTATGACTGGTGCTACAATTCACGAAGTGGCACATGTTGTTGGTGCAGGAAACGCAATGAGTACAACAGTATCAAATTCAGCCATCATTGTGAAGATGATACGTGTAATGATGTTAGTTCCGGTTTTGTTGGTAATTAGTTGGAATGTAGCTCGTGAAGCTCGTCGCAATCCTGAAAGTGATGAATTTGGACGTGGAAAGATAAAGATTCCATGGTTTGCAATATTGTTTCTTATAGTGATATGCTTTAATAGCTTAGGTTTACTTTCAGAATCAATAGTAACATTCCTAAACAATATAGACACCTTCTTGCTTACTATTGCGATGACAGCACTTGGAGCAGAAACAAGTATAGAGAAATTTAAGAAAGCAGGCTTCAAACCATTCCTACTTGCCTCTATATTATATTGCTGGCTAATTGTTGGAGGTTACTGTTTATCTAAATATCTTGTCCCTATGCTTATGTAAACATAGAAACCTACGGACATGAAAAAAGGCTGCATATCTGTTAAAACAGACATGTAGCCTTTAATTATTCTCTCTCTTAATCTTATTTCTTTTTACTTGTTCAAACCACGGTTGTTCATTGTGGTGTTAAGAAGAAGAAGATACTTGCGATACTGATTTGTATTCAGAATGTAGTGCATGTACTTAAGATTCTTCTCAATTGCCTTGTCAACCATAGGCTTGCGCTCATCTTTAGAAGCGTTAGCTGCGTTCATCATTTCCACACAGAATGTTTTGTGTACATCCTCAACGCTTTCTAGCTGATCCATTGAAAGTCCAAGAGCATCTGCAAGTTTACCATAGTTTACTGTCATGTCATAAACTGCTACTGTGTTTGTTGCCTTTGCATCTTCACCTTCTGCGAATGCGATTGTTGTCATGCTCATAAGAGCAACGAATGTCAAAATAATCTTTTTCATAATCTTTTTACCTTTCATCTTTTTGAACCTCTTTTATTACCTATTATCCTGAGGCTCTGTTATACATCTGTTATTATCCTAAATGTCTTTATCTCTGTAAGACATTGCAAAGATATGATGTTTTTATTTATCTCGCAAGCATTTTATCACACTGTTTGCGCAAACAGCAACATTTCTTGACCTAAATCAAAGAAATAGCTTTCATTTCTATAGTAATTTGCTATTTTGTAGCGAAAAGTATAATAATACATACCTTTATAAATAGAAATTGAGGATAAACCTACACGATTTATCCTCAACAAGTATATTATTTGGTCAACAAGCTTTTGTTACCTATATATGTATTGTCTTATTAATAAGGTAATTATCTAAAATTACCATGGCTGCCATAGCCTCGACAATAGGTACTGCTCTTGGAAGCACACATGGATCATGGCGCCCACGAGCTGTTATTGTTGTGGAATCACCATTGAGATCCACAGTATCTTGTTTCATCAACAGAGTTGCAACGGGTTTGAAAGCGACACGGAAATATATATCCTGTCCGTTACTTATTCCCCCCTGAATACCTCCGCTATGATTTGTTTTCATTGTTATTGTTCCCTCAGAACTTGCAAAAACATCGTTCTGCTGGCTACCGCGAGCTACCACTCCATGGAATCCCTCGCCATACTCAAATCCTTTTACAGCGTTTATTCCCAACATTGCAGATCCCAACTGGGCATGCAACTTGCTAAATTCTGGTTCACCTAATCCTACAGGGCATCCCTTAATTACGCATGTGATGACTCCACCTATTGTGTCTCCATCAGCCTTTACTTCAGAAATAAGTTTTTCCATTTGCTTAGCCTTATCCGAATCAGGACAACGCACGATGTTATCTTCAATGGAATTAAGGTCGTACTTTGTATAATCTCTATCCAACTCAATAGTTCCGACTTGCGATGTATATGCCTTTATATCAATATTCAATTTACGCAAAGCTAATTTGGCTAGCGCACCTCCGACACAACGTGCTATAGTTATACGCGCAGAAGAACGTCCTCCTCCACGATGATCTCTGATGCCATACTTATTGAAGTATCCAAAATCAGCATGCGATGGACGAAAAAGACTACGCATGTTGTCATAATCGTTAGAATGCTGATTAGTATTATAAACAGCAAATCCTATTGGCGTACCTGTAGACTTACCTTCAAAGACTCCACTGAAAATCTCGACCTTATCAGGTTCATTTCTACTTGTTGTAATCTTACTCTGTCCAGGACGTCTGCGATTGAGTTCCTTCTGTATGAAGTCCAAATCTATATCAACACCAGTAGGCATACCATCAACCACACCTCCGACAGCCATACCATGACTTTCGCCAAACGTAGTAAGAGTAAATATATTGCCGAAACTATTTCTCATAATGGTTAATATTTAAAAACAGAAAAGGCGCTCCATAGAAATGAAGCGCTCTTTATTTATTTTAATGACAGCCACAGCAGCCACCATCTTTCTTTTCATCTCCACAACCACCTTCACAATCGCCTTCGCAACCATTACAGCCACCACAACCATCGTTTCCATTGACCATGTTCATGTATTTTCCTATTTCATCATTTGTCGCATCACGATTTTCTTTTATACTGCCGACAAACTTTAAAGTCTTTCCAGCCAAAGGATGATTAAGGTCTACCTTAACCTTATCGTCAGTAATCTCAAGAATATGTCCGTTGAAACGATTGCCATCTTCATTCTGTAAAGGAACAATAGCATCTACAACAATATGTTCTGAATCAAACTTTCCGTTGATAGAAAATATCTGCTTATCTAAGTCCAACACATGCTCTTCGATATGTTCTCCATAAGCTTGATCTGGTGTGAGTGTAAGCTCAAAATCTTCACCATTTTTTAAATTAACTACAGCCTCTTCAAATGCAGGAAGAGTGAAACTGAAACCACTTAGAAAATCGAAAGGACGATCTTCGCTAGTTTGCTCAATCAGTTCCTGCTTGCCATCAGTCACGTCATACAACATATATGAAACGGCGATGTACTTGTTTTGGTTATTGTCCATTATTACCTTATTATATAATTTAACTTGTGCAAAGATAATATTTTTAATCGAAAAATCCGATAAGCATCAATATTATTAATCTTTAATAGCACCAATTATCTCGTTTATACTCTTGCAGCCATGTGAGTCTAGCCAATCATTTATACCATTTATCACATTAATGGTTACAGTTGGATCTACAAAGTTTGATGTACCAATCTCTATAGCTGTAGCACCACACATTAGGAATTCTATTGCGTCGCTAGTATTGCTTATTCCACCAAGCCCAACTACAGGAATGTTTACCGCATGAGCAACATCGTAAACCATTCTTAGTGCAACAGGCTTAACAGCAGGACCACTTAATCCACCTGTACGTATGCTAAGCATAGGTTCGCGCTTCTCTATGTCCACTGCCATTCCCATTAGTGTATTTATCAAAGAAACAGCATCAGCACCCTCTTCCTCGCATGTGCGTGCAATTGATGTTATGTCAGTTACATTTGGCGATAGCTTTACAATAAGAGTTTTATGATATGCATTGCGAACTGCCTTGACTACGCTAGCTGCACCATCACAAGTTACACCGAAAGACATTCCACCATGCTTAACATTTGGACAACTGATATTCAATTCAATAGCAGGGATACTATCTAGGGCATCAATACGTGCGGCACATTCAGCATATGTTTCAGGATCATTTCCGCTTACATTAACAATCATATTCGTGTTTATATCCTTTATCTGTGGATATATATGCTCACAAAAATAGTCTACTCCTTTATTTTGCAGTCCAACACAATTGAGCATTCCACTAGCTGTTTCTGCCATACGAGGATAATCATTTCCTTCACGCGCATGTAACGTTGTACCTTTTACTATAATGCCACCCAGTTCATCCAAAGGAACTAAATCAGCAAATTCAATTCCATAACCAAAAGTTCCTGAAGCAGTCATTACAGGATTCTTCAATACAAGGTCATTTATTTTTACATTTAGATTTGCCATAATAGTTTCTTAATATTTAACACTGGGCCTTCTTGACATACACATACATGCCCTTCGGTTGTCTTCTCTACACAACACAAACAAGCACCAATACCACATGCCATATTATTTTCAAGTGAAGCCTCACACTCTATGTTATTTGACATCGCATATCGTGCAACACTCACCATCATCGGTTTAGGACCACAAGTACTTATTCGAGAAAACTTTTCATTCTGCAATATTGAATGATTAGTCACAAATCCCTTTTCACCAAGACTTCCATCCTCAGTTGTAACAAAGACACGACCAATCTTCTCAAAATATTCGAGTTCAAGTAAATCAGACTTGCTTCTTGCTCCTAACAAGAAAGTTGGCTGACCACCCATTCTTCGTATTTCACAGCCAAAATGTAACAAAGGGGCAACGCCAACACCACCTCCTACAAGCAAAATCTTCTCGCTTTTGTCAACTGGCATAGTAAATCCATTACCCAAAGGGAAAAGACAATTTAGCTTATCACCAGCATGAAGTTTTCCTAATTGGCGAGTTCCGTCACCAATCATGGCAACAAGCAGCCATAATTCGTTAAGATTATAATCAACTAAGTTTATTGAAATGGGACGGCGAAGATATGTTGACGGAGAATTGTCAACACGAACTTCCACAAATTGTCCCGGTGTCATCTCTGGTAAAGTCTCTTCAGAAGTAAGCTTAATAAGAACATGCTTAGCACTCAGAGCCTCTACTGATTTGACAGTAAGGTCTAGAACGTATTTTTTCATCTTTGCTTTTTGCAATAATGTTTATGCAAAGGTAGTGCAAGCTGAACACAATACAAAATAAAAAAGGTTTTTTTAAATTTTATTGTTTAGGTGAAAACTACATAATATAATAATCGAAAGTAGTACAAAGCCTAATACGAAATAAAATAGGTTGGCATAAATTAGCCTATGCAACTTATATTATTCTGATACCATAAAAGTTGCATAGGCTAATAACGATCTAACCTTTTTGAGGAACGAAAGTCTCCCATGTCTTATCATCATAGAACACTCTTATCTCTGATATCTTTCGTTGTGGTTTGTCAATTATTTTAACTTCAGTTTTAGTTTTAGTAATTGGTGTATTATTTACACTCTGTATATTTGGTTGTTCAAAAAGAGATAGAGTAGGACTGTCTTGTTGTGAGTCAAAATCAATAATACCATCTTGGGATGGTAAAGCCTCATTATGCTCAGTAACATCAGATGTCGAAACTTGGTCCATATACATAGGTCCAGTACCTGATAAAAGCCATTCCAAAGATAATGAAGGGATCTTATTTTTTATAGCCTCAACAATCGTGAGGGTAGGTTTGGTTCTACCATTAAAAATACTACTCAGTGAAGCAGGTGACATTTGAATGAACTGAGCGAAGGTCTGCTGAGTCATGTGTTGACTCTCCATGATCATCTTTATTCTATCTTTCATAAGTGTGTATTTATAGAAAAGGGCTCTTTTATGCCTTTTTTCGTTGACTTTACAAAAGTAAAACAAAAAATCGAAACAAACAACATTTGTATAGCATATTTAACATACTAAACATCAGGTTTTGATTTCGAAACTTTACAAATATAAATATCAAAACGCAAAAGCCTATGGTTTAGAATTACAAATCCAAATTTAGATTCATAAAGTACTACAAAGCCTTTCTTTAGAAGGAAAAGCTAACTAATTAGTTCTAATATAGTTAATTGTTGATTGTAAAGCACTGAAAGAGCATATATTCACTTCTGATTTTTAAAATAGTGATATATTAGGATGTTTTCAATGGAAATTTTAGCTATAATGCTGATTTTTAGCAAGTTATGGTCTGTATATCAGTGCAGAATATTTATTCGTATAGAATTCAAAACCTAAATGTTTACATTTGTATATCCAAATATAACAATATACAAACGTATAATATATAGTAAATTTAGATTCGTAAATACAAATACAATTTACTATTCTTAATTATCAAAACGTAAACTTTAAAAAGGTAAACCGTAACTAATGTTAACACTAAATTATCAGAAAGCAAAACAACTAAAAAACAGCAAAATTCTGATTATCTGAACGAGTGCCCGAACATTTAAAAATACGCGAATTTTGAAGGGGGTAAAATCAACTTAAATGACTTGTTTATAATAGTTTAGGCACAAAAAAGTGCCCCTGAAGGGCACTCCATCTAGCTCAAAATAAGCAATAAATAGACTCTTTTTAGTGCAAAATGAAGAAAATAAGCTCTTTCATTAGGTCTCCAGCACTAGTATTAGGGTTATCTAACCCTTTACTTTTAGCATCTATTTCTCTTATCTTAGAAATTATCTGCATCGTTTTCATTCCGGAGTAATTTCTCATACCTGTAACATAGTCTTTGGCGGCCCATCCGTTTCTTAATTCCAAGTATTCTGCAACAGCATTTTCGTTCATCTTATTTGGAGAATAATATGCTATCATCAAATTTTCGAAATATGAAAAGAGCAACGGGAGAATTGAGAAGAGTGAACCAGCTTTAGGATTACTGTCAAAATATTTTATTATCTGATTTGCCTTGAAAACATCTCTTCTTATGATTGCATTTCTAAGTTCAAAAGTATTAAACTCTTTACTAACTCCAATTTCTTTTTCAACAACATCTGCTGTTACTCTCCTATCAGAATCAGAAAGTGAAATTAGGACTTTGTCTAATTCTGAAGTTAATCTGTTAAGATCTGCTCCAACATGTTCAGCAATTACCTGAGCTGTTTTTGAATCAATGGTAGCACTATTTTTTTTCAAATATGATTCTATGAAACCAGGAAGTTCACGATCATATAATTTTTTACTTTCGAAAATAACGGCTCCCCCTTCAAGAGCTGCCGGAATAATTTTCTTTCTTTTGTCAATACTGCCATTTTTGTGACAGAATACTAAGATGGTTGATTTTGCAGGATTTTTGAAATACCTTTCTAAAGGTTCTGTATTCTTCAAATTCTGCGACTCTTTAACAATCACCACTCTATATTCAGACATCATCGGAAAACCTTTTGCCGAATCGACAATTTGGGCTGCACTTATATCTGCACCAAACACAATACTTTGATTGAAATCTTTTTCCTCTGGCTTAAGTACATTTTCAGCAATAAATTCAGAAATCTTATCAATGTAATATGATTCTTCTCCCATTAATATATAAATAGGTGAAAACTTACGCGCATTAAGATCGCGCATAACCGTTTCATATGACACTCCTGTATTTTTTCTTTCAGGCATCTTTCTATTTAAATTATTTTGTTTATCTTTGCAAAAATAGCAAAATGATTCCATTAAACCTACCAGATTACGAAATAAAGTTATCGGGAACTCCAGATAAACCTGCGATTTTCGACGTACTTCGCCGAAAATATGTTTCACTTACTCCTGAAGAATGGGTACGCCAACATTTTATACACTTCATGATTGAGCAAAAAGGTTATCCACTTAGCTTACTAGCAAACGAAGTAAAACTAAAAGTTGGTGAGAAAAAACTCAGAGCCGATAGCGTATTATATTCAACAGAGTTGAAACCTAGGATGATTATAGAATATAAGGCACCCAACATAAGCATAACCCAAAAGGTATTTGACCAAATTACAGTATACAATATGTTGCTCCACGTAGACTATCTTATAGTCACAAACGGACTACAACACTATTGCTGCAAAATGGATTATGCTAGTAAAAAATATTTATTTTTAAAAGATATTCCAGACTACAAAAATATCTGACAAAATTCAATTGAAAGATACACTGTGGAAGGAATTATATAAGCTTAATTAATACCATTTTTAGGAACCACTTTAGGTTCAGCATTTGTGTTTTTCATGAAAAATGAAATGCCTTTATAAATGAAGAAGACGTTACTTGGATTTACATTCGGTGTTATGATAGCCGCTTCAATACGGTCACTCATTATACCAAGAATGGACATGCTATCTAATTACGGAAAAGCTGCTGTTCTATAAGTTTCAATAGGTCTACTTGTATGCACGGCATTTATACTCATTGGTATTATTACCCCACACCTTCATACAAGAAGTCAAGAACCAGTAGATCCAAAATCACATTTATAAAAAACGACAATACTAAATCTTGTCGTGACAATTCATTATATTCCAGAAGAAATAGCGGTTGGAGTTTTTATTGCAGGAGCAATGCTGGGAGATAAATTTATTAAAAATTAGAGTAGTCCATTGCTTAATTACAATCTAGTTGGATCATAATCAAGCAATACAACTTCTTCATTTTTCAAAGATGCTTTCACATCAATAATACGCTGGTTACTGCTTCCACGAAATATCAAGTCTGTATCTTTCAATTTCAACACAAAAGGTCCATCAACCAAAACGTCTATTTTTTCAAGCAAAGACTTTTGGGCATGATTTTTAATTAAGGTTTCAAATTTAAAACCCGTAAAGCACCATATTGTCTTTGATGTTTCAATACGTATAGCTTCAGCAAGTTCAGCAAATCCTTCAGGTTGAAACATAGGATCACCACCAGAAAACGTGACGTTGGCAAACGGATCTTCTTTTATTATATCCATTATTTCTTTTGTTGTCATCAGCTTACCGTTGTTGATATCCCATGACTGAGGATTATGGCAACCAACACAAGCATTAGGGCAACCAGCACAATAAATTGACGTACGAAAACCAGGTCCGTCAACCATTGTGTCATGAACTATATCTAATATACTAATCATAATTGAAAAAATCCCTCCTCTTATTGAGGAGGGATGCTATAAAGAAAATTATTTATTTGAATTTATATGTGTTACACGGTCGTTAAGTTCAGCCAGTTTGGCATGATTCCAACGGTCTGTAGTTCCAACAAGATAACCTGTAATTCTTTGCAGTTTATCTATATTTGTACTTCCACACTTAGGGCATACTTCAAGTTCAGTATCAGCATTTTCATAACCACAATCCATACAACGGTTACGATTATGGTTTACACTGCCATATCCCATATCATACTTATCCATCATATCTACCACACTAGATATTACATCTGGATTATGTGTTGCATCACCATCTATTTCAACATAGAAAATATGTCCACCACGTGTAAGATTATGATAAGGAGCCTCTATCTGAGCCTTATGCATTGCAGAACATTTATAATATACAGGTACATGGTTTGAGTTTGTATAGTATTCACGGTCTGTAATACCATCGATTACCCCAAACTCCTTTCTGTCATATTTAGTGAAACGACCAGAAAGGCCTTCAGCAGGAGTAGCAAGAATACTGTAATTATGCTGATAGAGTTCGGAGTAATCATTTGCGCAATCACGCATGAAAGTAATAATCTTAACTCCTAAGTTCTGAGCCTCATCGCTTTCTCCATGATGCTTACCGACAAGAGCTTTCAGACACTCAGCCAATCCAATAAATCCGATACCAAGAGTACCTTGATTGATTACCTTTTCTATTGTTTCATCAGGATTTAACTTATCACAATCTATCCAAAGTTTTGTCATAAGCAAAGGGAATTGCTTGACAAAAGCTGTTTTCTGAAACTGAAAACGCTCATCAAGTTGCTTTGCTGTAATATCAAGGATATTTTTCAACTTGTCAAAAAATACATTTATACGTTCATTCTTATCCTCAATACCCATACATTCTATTGCCAACTTCACGATATTAACAGTAGTGAAACTCAAGTTTCCGCGAGCAATACTAGTCTTAGGTCCGAAACGGTTTTCAAACACACGTGTACGACATCCCATAGTTGCAATTTCCCATTTATAACGTTCAGGATCATCTGCATTCCATTTCTCATTCTGATTAAATGTGGCATCTAAATTCAGGAAATTAGGGAAGAAACGACGTGCTGTAACCTTGCAAGCCAACTTATAAATATCATAATTTCTATCTTCTGGCAGATAGTTTACACCACGTTTTTTCTTCCAGATCTGTATCGGAAATATAGCAGTCTCGCCATTACCAACTCCCTCGTAAGTAGACTTCAGTAATTCGCGCATTACACAACGACCTTCAGCAGACGTATCTGTTCCGTAATTTATTGAAGAAAATACAACCTGATTTCCACCACGGCTGTGAATAGTATTCATATTATGGATGAATGCCTCCATAGCCTGATGTACACGATTCACAGTTTTATTGATTGCATGCTGGCACAAACGTTCATCACCTTCAAGCCCATCAAGAGTTTTTTCAATGTAATCTTCAATATTCTTATGATACAATACAGATAAATCATTACCGGTAAGTTTTTCAAGATTCTTAACTTCCTCTATAAATGAAGTTTTAACATAAGGAGCAAGATAAAAATCAAAAGCAGGAATAGCCTGTCCTCCATGCATTTCATTCTGACATGTTTCAAGAGATATACAGGCAAGTACAGCAGCAGTTTCAATGCGCTTTGCTGGACGTGATGAACCATGACCTGCAACAAATCCATGTTCAAGAATATTGTCCAAAGGATGCTGAACACAAGTTAGACTCTTTGTCGGGTAATAATCTTTATCATGAATATGTATGTAATTATGCTTCACGGCATCTCTTACATCCTCAGATAACAAATAATCATCAACAAAAGGTTTTGTCGTTTCCGAAGCAAACTTCATCATCATTCCTGCAGGAGTATCAGCATTCATGTTTGCATTTTCGCGTGTTACCTCGTTATTCTTGATGTTGACAATTTCCATGAATACGTCACGAGTTTTGGCTTTTCTTGCAATACTACGCTGATTGCGATAAGCTATATATCTCTGAGCAACATCCTTTCGGGCACTCTTCATAAGTTCCAGTTCAACAGAATCCTGTATATTCTCAACAGTCATCTGGTCTTTTCCCTTAAAAGATATGTGATCCGTGATTTTCTGTATTAGTTCATCGTCCTCACCCTTTTCTGTGTGAAGCATTGCTTTGCGGATAGCAGCCATAATCTTTTGCTCATTAAAGCCTACTACTCTTCCGTCTCTTTTTACTACTGTCTGTATCATTATTAACCAGTGATTAAGTTATTTAAATTCTCCTACAAAGATAGTACTTATATAACAAAGTTGTTCTTTTTAGACAACTTTTTACACGTTAACAAAAGTTAAGTGCCTATTAATCAACAACTTACAAAATAAAAAAGAAAACTTCGCTAAATTCTAAGTCGTTTTAAGTTTTCTTTTCTGATAATTTTCATAACTATTTAATAACTAACATTTTACGCTTTCGCACAAACTATTTAACTATTTTTATGATATTAGAGGTAACAATTGTTACCAGTATATCAAAATAATAGTATTACCTTTGCACGCGAATTAAGATTAATTAATATTATATTTAACCCACGCTATTATGAGAACAGAATGGAGAGGTTTTAAAGGTAACAAATGGAAATCTGAAGTTGATGTAAGAGATTTTATTCAGAACAACTACACAAGCTACGATGGTGACGAGAGTTTTCTTGCTAAGCCTACAAAGGCAACAGAAGAACTCTGGGGCATACTCAAAAATCTACAAAAAGAAGAAAGGGCCAAAGGAGGCGTACTTGACATGGAAACAGAAATTGTTTCAAGTCTTACCGCTTATGGACCTGGATATATTGGAGAAAAGACTAAAGAACTAGAAAAAATAGTTGGTTTGCAAACAGACAAACCATTAAAGCGAGCATTCATGCCTTATGGCGGTATCAAAATGGCGGAGCAAGCTTGCACCACTTACGGATACCAACCTGCTGACAAACTTCACGAAGTATTTTCTAAATACGTAAAAACTCACAACGACGGAGTTTTTGACGCATATACAACCGAGATGAAGCATGTACGCCACAATCACATCCTTACAGGTCTTCCTGACACTTACGGACGTGGTCGTATAGTAGGTGACTATCGTCGTGTTGCACTCTACGGTATTGACTTCCTTATACAGGAAAAGAAAAACGACCTAGAGAACATGGGCGACCGCGAAATGATCGACGATGTAATTCGTCTTCGCGAAGAAGTTTCAATGCAGATTAAGGCTCTCAAAGGACTTAAAGAAATGGCTGCTAGCTACGGCTTCGATATTTCTATACCTGCATCAAATGCACGTGAGGCTGTACAGTGGTTATATTTCGGTTATCTTGGAGCTGTAAAGACTCAGAACGGAGCAGCAATGTCTGTAGGTAGAGTTTCTACTTTCCTCGACATCTATATGACTCGCGACATCAATGAAGGCAATCTTACAGAAGATGACGCACAGGAACTTATCGACCATTTGGTTATGAAGTTCAGAATGGTTAAATTTGCACGTATTCCTTCTTACAACCAGTTGTTCAGCGGTGACCCAGTTTGGGCTACTCTTGAAGTTGGTGGTATAGGTCAGGACGGTCGTTCTATGGTTACAAAGAATGATTTCCGCTTCTTGCATACTCTTGAGAACATGGGACCTTCACCAGAGCCAAACCTCACAGTATTGTATAGCAAACGTCTTCCTGATGGATTCAAGAAGTATGCTGCAATGATTTCAGTGACTACAAGTTCTATCCAATACGAGAACGATGATATCATGCGCCCTGTTTGGGGTGATGACTACTCAATCTGCTGCTGCGTCAGTGCAACTCAGACTGGTAAAGAAATGCAGTTCTTCGGAGCACGTGCAAATCTTGCTAAGGCTCTTCTTTATGCTATCAACGGTGGTGTAGATGCTAAGTCTCACGAACAGTGTGGTCCTGCATTCCGCCCTATCAGTGGAGATGTCATCACATACGAAGAGTTTGCGCCTCGCTTTGATGCAATAATGGACTGGTTGGCTAGCGTATATGTAAAGACATTGAATCTTATTCATTACATGCACGACAAGTACTTCTACGAAGCTGAAGAAATGGCTCTTATAGATACAGACGTACGCCGTACATTCGCTACCGGTATTGCAGGTTTCAGCCATGTAGTTGATTCTATCTGCGCTATCAAATATGCCAAAGTTAACATTCTCCGCGACGAAACAGGATTCCCAATTGAATTCAAGACAGAAGGTGATTTCCCTCGTTATGGTAATGACGATGAGCGTGCTGACGAGATTGCAGTATGGTTGCTCAAGACATTCATGAACAAGATTAAGAAATGTCACACATACCGTAACTCAGAGCCTACAACAAGTATCCTTACCATTACTTCAAATGTAGTATATGGTAAATATACTGGTGCTATGCCTGACGGTCGTGCTGCAGGTACACCACTCGCTCCTGGAGCCAATCCTTCATACGGAGCAGAGAAAAACGGTCTGTTGGCTTCTTTGAACTCTGTTGCAAAACTTCCTTACGAATATGCCCTTGACGGTATTTCAAATACACAGACAATAAATCCTGGTGCTCTAGGCCACGACGATGTTGAACGTGCCAACACATTGGTAAATGTTATGGACGGATATTTCAGTCAGGGTGCACACCATCTTAATGTCAACGTATTCGGTATTGATAAACTTAAAGACGCAATGGAGCATCCTGAAAAGGAAGAATATCAGAACTTCACAATCCGTGTAAGTGGATATGCAGTTAAGTTTATTGACCTTACACGCGAACAGCAGTTGGATGTTATCGCACGTCAGGCTCACGAGACTCTTTAATATGGCAAAAGCAAACGTTCACTCTATAGAATCCTTCGGCTCGGTTGACGGGCCGGGGGTTCGTTTTATTATCTTCTTGCAGGGATGTCCTATGAGATGTTTGTTCTGCCACAATCCTGATACTTGGGAACTGGGCAAAGGACAAGAATTCTCTGCCGACGAGCTCCTTGATAAAGCAGAAAGATATAAGTCATATTGGGGTGACGAGGGAGGTATCACTGTAAGTGGTGGTGAAGCACTGCTTCAAATAGACTTCCTGATAGAATTTTTTAGCAAAGCCAAACTTCGAGGTATTAACACTTGCCTTGACACATCGGCACAACCTTTCACTAGAAGGGAACCATATTTCAGCAAGTTTGAGACGTTGATGAAATATACTGATACCATATTGCTTGACATCAAGCACATTAACGACACCGAACATCGCAAACTAACTCATCACAGCAACAGCAACATCCTTGACTGCGCCAAATATCTTAGTGATACGGGCAAGAAAGTTTGGATTCGCCACGTGCTGATTCCTGGAATAACTGACAAAGAAGAATATCTTTCACAGCTAAATGCATTTATCAAGACATTGAAGAATGTTGAAAGAGTAGAAATTCTTCCTTATCATACGCTTGGCACTTTTAAATATGACAAGCTAAACATTGAATACCCTTTAAAAGGCATAGAACCTCCTTCTAAGGATAGCATAGACAAAGCTACAGCTATTCTCAAACAAGGACTAGAACTTTAGCATATGAAGTATTTATTAATATCTGACATTCATGGTTCACTTCCAGCATTGAATGAAGCTCTGAAACTATTCAATTCAGAGCATTGCGATATGATGTGCATAATGGGTGATATATTGAATTATGGTCCAAGAAATGAAATACCTGAAGGAATAGACCCTAAGGGCATTGCTGAATATCTTAATTCTATGGCAGACAAGATTATCGCAGTAAGAGGTAACTGTGATTCAGAAGTAGACCAGATGTTACTTGATTTTCCTATCATGAGCGACTATACGATGATTGTAGACGAAGGTCATAAATTATTTCTCACTCACGGACACATCTACAATAAGGAAAACTTGCCAAAGGGAAACTTTGACGCTATTATATATGGTCACACACACCTATGGGAACTTTGCAAGATTGATGGTACTACTATTTGCAACACTGGTTCTGTAACATTCCCCAAAGGAGGCAACTCTCCTACTCTTGCCATATACGAAAATGGAACAATAAAAATATTCCATTTAAATGGCAAACTTATAAAGCAGCTTGCGATCTAAATGGAATATCAAAATAGCATTAAAGGATAATTATTTACATTTACTATCCTTTTAAAGCTATATTATAATTGTAATATTTTGAATTTCCTGTAATATCCTTTATCACTTTTATAAAAGGAGGAAAATTAACGCTCTCCTGTTCCGCAATACCTTTGGTTTCAAGAATCATCAAATTCTTCACAGGCTTGAAATAATTATCAAGTTCAAAATACTGTCCCTTCCAAATAAAACTCTTTCTCACCTTACTTATTGTGTTTCTGTAAGGATCAGCCTGTTGTAACAGTGACACATAAAGGTTATTGTTTATCGGGCGTTCAGTCTCTAACTTTTCTGTGTCTGAGATTCGTCTCTTGGTTGTATGCACGTAAACATACTTTCCCTGCCATCCACGACGGCGCAAACGAACTTCGCATCCTGGTTCAGCAACAAGATATGTCTGTGTAATCTCACTTTCTATAACTCCAGGTATTTCGCCAGTCAATTCCACAATATACTTTCTTTCCTCAACAATAGGCTGCGGAATGCCAAGTACATTTGATATTTCATTCAGCACACGGTGCAGCTTGTTATTAAAATCCTCATGATTATTAATAACTCGCAAGTGCGGATGTCCCGTCCATGCATTAATAACCTTTTTATCAAGCTCACGAGCTAATGTAAGTCCTTCAGTGCGCTGTTTGTTATTAGTAGTCGTATAATACTTCTCAGCTCCATCAGCGGCAGAGACCAAATGCAATACCGCATCATAGCGATGATCTCTCAACATACTAGTACTTGTGCCAACTGAAGCGGTTATTTTCTCCCACATTTCTGGTTTCATGTAGGCAGAAATATCCATAGCCCCACGGTCACAGATAATCATTGATGGTTCAGTGCACTGTTCTGCAATGAGCTGGAATTTATCTTCTAGATCAAGCTGAACTTCCAGAGTGGCTTTCTCGCCCTGGTAAAAAAAATCTTTATTGTCTGTTAGATAGTCCATTCCTGACTGACTGAACATTGTAGGCACCTCAGGAATAGTGAATACCTTATATCCCAAACTAGAGAAATGCTCTATAACCTTCACCAAAGCAGTAGTCTTGCCAGCGCAAGGTCCACCTGTAAGAACTATTTTCTTAATATCTTTCATACTTGTTTTATTGAGTACAATTGAGTAAGCAAAGGTACTCTAAAAATCCCGATTACACAAAATTTTTTATGCTGTTTTGCGTTGACGACCTTTCACAGCAAGTTCTCTCAATAATTCAGGATGATTTCTGATATATTGCATTTTATATTGACGTGGAGTCATTCCGCGCAAGCGGTAAAAAGCCACATAAAAGCTCTGACGATTTGAGAATCCTACCATTTCACTGATATCTTCTACTCTCATCTTTGTATATCTTCTGTCTATTAGCATTGTCATAGCTTCATTAACGCGATAATAATTCACCAATTCGCAATAGCTCATATAGAAACGTTCAGCGCATACCGCAGAAATATATCTTACGTTAGTACCCAAGTCCTCTGCCAATTTCTTTGCGCTATAATCTTTGTCCTTATACTTTTCTTCAAGGATAATTTTCACACGAATTTTCTCCTGTAATTCATCTTTCACACTAGGATTCATAAAACTACGATAGTTTGCTCTTTTCTCCGACTTTTCCTTAATATTGTATTTCGTCATCTCACTTTATATATATATACATTCAAATTGTTATTCTGACATCCACTGCGACTATTCCAGTCACTAAATAAATTTAAAAGCGATGCAAAATTACTAAAAGATTGTCAGACAAAGAAAGATTAAAGACATATTATTGAGAAAAAATAAAAAACAGTTAGATTCAATCTGCATTATTACTACATGTTGAGAATAAGGAAATAAGCTAATATTTTTATCAAAGAGTCTGTAATGCTATGATACCAAGTGTTATTATGATGCTTTCCCAAAAAGCATGTAAAAAAGTTTTGTGGCACACGACATTGTATAATGTTTTTGAGTTGACGGGGCGCTCATAAAAAATTATTAACATGAGTCTTTTATTAATTATAACAGAAATATCTTGGCGATTAAAAAAAAGATATATATCTTTGTCATATAACTTATAAATTAACATATATGGCACTATTAGATAATTTAAAATGGAGATACGCTACAAAAGCTTATGATTCTACAAAGAAGGTAGATCAGGAAAACGTCGATAAAATTATAGAAGCAGCACGTTTAGCACCAACCTCTTCTGGTTTAGAACAATTTAGAATAATCGTTATTAACGATCAGAAACTAAAAGAAAAGATTGTTCCTATTGCTATGGATCAAAAGAATATTGCTCAATGTTCGCATCTTTTAGTCTTTGCTGCGTGGGATAAGTACACAGAAAAGAGAATTGATGATATTTACAATTATATCACAGACGAAAGAGGTTTACCAAGAGGACGTTTCGGCTCTTATACGACGAAACTTAAAGCTCTGTATCTGCCACAGACAGCAGAAGAAAATTTTGCTCACACGGCTAGACAGGCTTACATTGGTTTAGGAATGGCTTTGGCACAAGCCGCTGAGTTGAAAGTAGACAGCACTCCAATGGAAGGCTTTGATAATGACGCTTTGGATGAACTATTAGGTCTAAGATCAAAAGGACTAAGAAGTGTCGTTTTAATGCCTATAGGCTATAGAGACACAACAAACGACTGGCTTGTGAATATGAAGAAAGTAAGAATTCCAAAAGAGGATTTTGTTATAACAAACAAGTAGAATCTTCGGAACTTATATCAGAACAACGTCGTAATTTAACTAAACATGTTGGATTACGACGTATTTTTTAATAATGATACAAGCTTTTAAACGAAGACAAACTTACTATCAGCAACTTAGATGTGCTTTAACATGAAATCATGTTTCATGTTAAGTTTCATCTATTTTTTGAACGACAAAATCAGCTTTTCTTTCATAATCATCAATTTTCTACCCAAAATACATGTTTTTGCACAGTATAAAATCACCTCTAAATTATTCCGATTTTGCATTTCATCGATAAAACGCATAAAATAGTGTCTCTTGACATACACCTCTCCTACCCCAAAAAACTTTCTAACAGACTGACACACAATCATTAGACGCTTTGACGCTATTTATTTTCAAAAACTATAGGGGGAAAAATGACTTAAATCATCAATAAAAAAATAAAGTAAGTACTATAATTTATACCCTGATTTCTAAATACGTTATACTTAAAATCCATTTTTACTGTAGTAAAAAACAGCATTTAAAGACCCTGTATTTCATTTCTACGATCAAACGTCTGCATTTCTACGACATAAAGTTTCCATTCCTTCGACGTAAAGTTTCCGTTCTTTCGATATAAAGTTTCTATTCCTACGATATAAAGTTTCCTTTTCTATATGGAAAACTTCTATTTTAAGAATCATCAATTTTCCGTTGTCCAAATATTGCCAACGCGTTAATATTATATCTGCTTATATTGGTTATTATAATCTTCCATTTCTTCTGTATCTTCCCCACCATTTAAAGTGCGTGAGAGAGAATATATGTATAAGCTTGCCAGTGAACTTATACATAATCAGAACGTGCTGTATGCGATACAGCAGCCCCATCAGAATGAATAGGAAAACGTTGATAGTGATAAAACTTACCTGTGCATTGTCGAATATTGATGGAAGCATTGCATATAGGGCTGAAGAAGAAAGAAGAAGCGTGCATAGTACTGTCATCATTACAAGTCCGTGAGACGTCTCTATAGCCCTTCCTGGACAGATATTCATACATTTCATGCAACTCTCACACTTGAAGGTCCAATAAGGATGTCCTGATTTCTTAATTATCGCATGTTTTGGACAGCGCTTAATACACATATCACAATGTAGACAGGTATGAGACGCATAAAAGGTTTTAGCAATGAAAAAACGGCCTATAGCGTAATAAAGCAAAGCTATTGGTGATATGAGTAGATCTTGGACGATTTCGCGTAGAGCAGTGAAATCATGTTCATTCTTAATCAGCCTTAGACTATGTTTATTCACCCTCTGATGATTTTTCTCAAAGATATAATCCACAGCTTTTCCTCTCAAGGCCGGATGCAGCGACAGCCAATTAGATGGCATATCAAATGGCACCATTCCAATGACCTTGTAGCCTTTAATGCTTAATATCATTGCTGATAACAAGAAGGCAATACCTGTGATTCCTGGTGTCACGACACTTCCTATTTTCATTCCGGCTCTAGTGTTCATTAATATCACTTTGTTATGTCCATATTTAAATCTACTGATGAAATTGAGCATTATAGGTGGATAGTTAAAACCATGTACCGGAGAGATTAGTCCAATATGGGCATCATTATCTATTGTGATTTCATTAATATTCAGCTGTGTAATGTCATAGAGAGAGCATTTTACTCCTTTCTCCATAACATCTTCTTTCATCCATTCTGCAACTTGTCGTGCATTTCCAGTGCCTGAGAAATAAAATATCAAAAGTTCTTTCATCTTATATAATGTGGTATCTGACTATAAAATGCAAATTTACGATATTAATTTATAAAAAACTACATTTAGATCTTAGAAACCTTACCACGAATGAATTTTTAAAGAATTTAGAGGAAAAAGTATTTAGCATCTAGTTTTCTACAGTAGTAAAAGGGAAATTCATAATATCTACAGAATGGAATGCTTGCGTTTTTATCAAAAATATCTTAATTTTATACAGATAAGTTGAGTCCATCATTATATTTTAAAATAAAAAACAGTTAAAAACATCTAATTATGTGACATTTTTAATTACTATCTGTTTTTTATATATATCTTTGAGAAAGTGATTTCACTCTAGGCAACGATATGTGTTGCCAGATGCGATGACTGTTAATTTCAAGATTGTTATTAACAATAATATAAATAAAATAGGAGGAAGTTTATGTTGAATAAAGAAATTGAAAAAGCTCTTAATGAGCAAGTCAATGTAGAGATGTGGTCAGCTTATTTATACTTATCTATGGCTGCTTATTGTCATTCCATTCGCTATACGGGTATGGGAAGTTGGTTTGAAGTCCAATTTAAGGAAGAACAGGATCATGCTAAAATTTTATTCAATTATATTATCCGTCGTGATGGTAGAGTTGAACTCGAAGGCTTAGATGCTGTTCCTAAGGAATGGAAATCTATACATGAGATCTTTGAGAGTACATTAAAACACGAACAGGAAATTACAGCTAAAATCAATAGCCTAGTATCTTTAGCTAAGGCTAAAAATGATTATGCTACAGAAAGTCTGCTGCAATGGTTCATTGACGAGCAGGTAGAAGAAGAAGATAATGCACGAGACATTATAGATAAACTTGATATGATTAAGGATAATGGTTTCGGTATTTATATGTTGGACAAAGAGCTTGCTGTAAGAACTTATACACTGGCTGCTCCATTAGCCAACTCTGTGTTATAAAAAAATAAAACACTTTTGAAGATTATACCGTTTTCTTTTATCACTATAAAAGAATATAAATAAATTGCTAAGCTTTGATTTCATTAAAAGAAACGGGGCTTAGCAATTTTTTATTAATAGATAATCGTCTTTACTTTATTTTGGGTTGATACTAATTTTGTATCCTACTGTCAACATTACATAGCTAGGAATGTTGTTATAGAATGTTTCCGTACGACCTTGTCCGTTGACTACGAATGAATGATTTGATATTTTTTGTAACAGATCATACCCTATCACACGTACGTCAAGTTTGTTTTTGATAAAACTTCGCGACAAAGACATGTTCCAAATTACATAGTTGGTATTGGCAACGCTTTCACTATAACCTCGGCGTGAATACATCTTCAAGTCTGTAGAAATTCCGATATTAAGAGGTAACACATAAGTGGCTGTCATACCATAATTAAAATCAAATACATTCATTGTAGAGAAGTTGTTGCTAAGACTTACGGAATTGTGCCATTCCATATTGCCAAGCAACGCAGCACGAAACTTATTCTTCTGCATCGTAAGCTTCAGTCCATCTGTAACATAGATATTGTTCACCTTGCTAATCTGGTAATCAGCACTTCCTGCAAGCGTTACAAAGTCTACATTGCGATTGAAGTTGAAACTGGCATTATTCTCCAAGTTCCATAGTCTATCCTTATCAAGTGCCATTGAGAATCCATTACTTACAGAACCGGTCCAGTTGCCATTTATATTACGTGGCTGATAAGTATATACACCATTTGACTGATTGTATGTGACGGCATTTCCAATAAGATTTCTGTCAATCCTAAAATCAGCTGCTACATTATATTGAGCCTG
>NZ_KB890627.1 GCF_000373185.1 Segatella paludivivens DSM 17968 = JCM 13650 | reverse complement strand
TTTCAACGCTGATGAAATCGGAAATGCAAATAGAAAAGTTTGCAAATGTCTGAATGTAAAATAGTTAGTAGATGTGATATTTGAGTAAAGTGACAACAAATATCGAATGAAAAACAATAGCCATTACTTTGTAAGTAACNGCTACAATCTATCACTGCGCAAATGTAGTNATTAATTTATGAATTCAAATGATAATTTACAATAATTAACTAAATACCAAGAGGAAATACAGCATATAGGACGAATTGAGTTATAACGCGTTTTGATCTAAACACATTTTATCTATAATTTAATATACATACCGAGACCTTCTGGATGCCTTCATCCCTCGGCTAGTCCTTGCTTTGTCCAGTTTTTATTATCCTATTCCTGAATCCTTTCTGTTACTTACAAAGTAACGGAAACTGTATTTATAGAATAGATAAATTGGATGAGNAAATTAAAATTTCATAGTACGAATTTTAGAATTAGTGATATTATATTAAAGTCATTTTTGGTTTTATTGGTATCCCTTTCGTCATTGCGCCTTCACGCGCAATACGTCGCTCTGAAGTCCAATCTGCTCTATGATGCATTATGCATTCCATCCCTGGGTTCCGAGGTCCGCCTCGACAGCACCCTTACCCTGAGTGTCAGTTCCACCTACTGTCCCATCTCTTACGATGGCAACCGGAAGTGGAAGAACTGGTCTGTTCAGTACGAAGCCCGCCATTGGTTCCGTAAGGTCTTCAATGGTCCCTACATTGGAGTCTTCGGCATTCATGGAGGTTTCAATTTAAACCGCATTCCCGTTTTTCGTCTTACCCGTCATCGTGCCGAAGGTAACTTCAACGGTGCCGGACTCACTTTCGGCTTCCATAAGATTCTCTCTCCCCATTGGGGCATAGATACCTCCCTTTCCGCTGGCTACCTGCATCTGCGCTACCGCCACTACCGTGAGGGAACTTATGGCTACCTTGAATATACAAAGGGTAGGGACTATGTAGGTCCGGTGGGACTTTCCGTGTCGCTGGTCTATATAATAAGATAATAACAATGAAAATAATATTTATAGAGAAATGAAACTATTACAATCTGCATTCTTTCTTCTTGCCTTCTGTGGAGTAGCATCCACAGCATCCGCCCAGACTGTTTACGGCGGACAGATCTACGTGAACTCCGAGAACTTTACCCGTCAGGGCGACCTTCTCCGTGTGCGCATGAAGGTAAGCTATGACAGCAGCGTCGTGGGCAGCTGTGAGTCGCTGACCTTCACTCCTGTGCTTAAGACAGACAGTGCCGTCTCAGTGCTTTCCTCAGTGGTCATCAATGGGCGTGAGCGTGAGCGCGATGCCCACCGCACAGAAGTCCTTTCCGACAATCGCCGCAACATACCCATCGTTGTCAAGGACAGCCATGCCGCAAAGCGCTACTTCATCTACGACACCACTGTTCCTTATAAGGACTGGATGCAGGAGTGCCGCATGTATGTAGAGAGCGAGGAGCTTAACTGCACCGGTCATCGCGGACACGTCTATGAGGACCTTGTGCTGAAGAATATCTATCTTCACGACATGAGCAACGATAATCCCGACCCGAATGTGCATTATTATAACCTGATGGACTATGTACAGTTCCTTCAGCCTCAGGGCTCTGATATTGATAAGTTCCACCGCAGCGGAGAGATATCAATCTTCGGCAACAAGTCTCTTGCCAAGCTCAGTGGCAGCAGATTCAACCGCACCGTGTTCAACACCATTGCCTCTGACGTAAAAAGCGAATTGCAGCGTTACGGAACAAGCCTTGTTGGTCTCCGCATCAACGGCTACGGTGCTCCCATCGGCAACTACCGCCGTAACGAAAGTGAGGCAATGGAGCGTTCGCTTGATTTGAAGAAGTACCTGATGAAGCAGAAGCTCACCAACCGCAATGACCTCACCGTAGGCTGGCTTGCAGAAGACTGGGACAGCATCTCTTCGCTTGTAGCGGGCAGCGGCATGAACCTTCGCGAAGCCGTTGTAGACATCATCAAGAGCATTGACGTAGTCAACGGTCGTGAGCGTGAAATCCAGAACATCGGCCACGGCATGCCCTATGAGTATATGAACCGCTTCATCTTCCCGAAAGTCTACCGCATCAAATATACGCTGACGTTCCGTCACGATGGCTTCGACAGCAACTCAGCTATGCAGCATCTGGGTTCAAACCCTGCCACGATGACGCTGGGTGAACTCTATGCCACAGCTGGATTCTACAAGAAGGGTTCTCGCGAATACAACGATATAGTTGACCTCACCGCCCGCCTCTTCCCTGATAATCCCGAGGCAAACATCAATGCAGCGGGCGTAGCGCTGACACGCAACGACGTAACCCTTGCGCATAAGTATCTTAAGCGTTGGGAGACAGATCCAAGAGCCTATTGCAATATGGGCCTGCTTTATCTTAGCGAGGGCAATCGCGATAAGGCAGAGGTGTATCTGAAGATGGCAAAGGCAGCAGGAGTGAAACAGGCAGACAACGCCCTAGTCGAACTGATGAAGATGAAATAGAACAAAGCAAATATAACGATTGATAATAGACATAGTAAATATAGCCTTATGAAACATACATTATACATATCCTCACTACTGGCGGCATGTATGCTTCTTTTCTCCTGTGCGGCGGATAATAGCGCCATACCGGAGAATGGCTCCTCTAAGTCTGCCGTTGTGAATATATCACTCTCCACGGGTGCAGTGACGCGTGCCAACGGTCCATTGCCTATGGATAACGGTGCAGCTGTGGGAAACAATGAGGGAGCACTTAACCATATATGTGTGGGACTCTTTGACGCCAATAACAAGCTGGTGACCCTGCATGAGTATAATTACAGCGGAGATGAAAGCATTCCCACCCGTACTGATGCGGTAAAGATGCTTGTTTTTGCCAATGTACCTGTGGGTGCATTTGCAGGGAAGTACGTGTTGAGTGACTTTTATACAGTGGCTCAGGACTTGGGGTATACAACTTCAGCTGACGGTAAGACAAAGACTGGAGTTACCACGGCAAACTCACAGAGTATGACGTCCCTTCCGATGATGTCGGATGTGCAGACATTAAACTGGGCATCAGGTACAACCCTGAAACCGACTGTAACGCTGAATCGTCTGGTAGCGCGTGTTGCACTGACTAATATAAGTTATAGTTTCAGTGGTTCATATAGCGGCTGCACTTTCACTCCGACGGAAGTGTTTATGTATAATGCAAGCAATCAGCTTACCAACTGGAATACAAAGACAGTCAGTGGCAGTGTAAGTGGAGAGAATATCGCAGGCAATGCCAATACGGTTTATCTAGGTAGCGGAACAATCAGTACATACAGTGGTCCCTATTATTTCTATGTTTTTCCTAACAGCAACACAACGGCACCGACCAAGTTGGTGATTAAGGGAACCTTCAAGACAAAGAGTGGCACGACATATACCACATATTATCCGATAATTGTAAACAGTAGTTCGGCAACAGGTAACATTATTTCTACAGTATCTGGTACGGGCGACTCAAAGATAAGTGCAAATACTACCTATGGGCTTTCTGTCACTGTTAATGGTACCGGTGTGGCAAATGTATCCGATGGACTAACTTCCGCCAGTGTGACAGTCACCACCAGTGTAGACAGTTATACAAATGCCACAATAGCAGAGTATTTCGGTCCAAAGATTGGTGATATCTTCTATTCGGATGGTTCATATAGTAGTTCGCTTGTATCAGGCAAGACTCCTGTCGCAATCGTATTCAGTACAACAACGAGTGCAGCTGACAAGGCAAAAGGATTTGTGCATGGATATGCCATGGCATTAAAGAATGCCGGGACTAGTACAACAACATATCAATGGTACACTTCAAATAGTGGCAATCCTACTGGTTCTTTGATTTCAACACCAGTCCAAATCATGGCGGATAAGGACGGTCTCTCTCATACAGGAACTATACAGACAACTGGTTATGCAGCAGGAATAGCTGCAAAGGGCTATACTGCAAAAGATAAAAGCGGAAATAGTGTATCTTTAAACGGAACAAGTGGTTGGTATCTTCCCAGTGCAGGTCAGTGGTATGATATCTACTCAAATCTAGGAGGAATGGTTGTAGCCAGTGGAGTACCTTATACAGGCAGTAGTACAGCTTTTATTAGATGGTACAGCGGAGATGACAACTCTGGTAAGAACTACACGAATTTATGTGTTTCAGCTATCAATGTCTATTTGAATCCCTTGAAAACAAATGGCTACAGTGTAGATTTATTCACAAACAGTGGTGAAGTGTATTGGAGTTCTACAGAGTATTCCACAAATTATGCATACGACGCAGACTTCGTAACCTTTGGTGTGGGAGTGTACGCTGCCCTTAAAACGGATTCTTATAGAGTGCGGCCGGTTTTAGCATTCTGACCTATGCCTCAATAATAATGTAATAAAGATATTAATAATAAGAATTAATAATAAAAACGTGAGACTATGAATAAGAATTATTTACTTATTGCAGTACTGATGTCAATAGGAATGATGACATCCTGCTCTTCTTCCGACACGGAAGGCAATCCGACCGTCGGCAATCCGGCAGTCGTTAATCTAAACTTGGGTATAAAGGGCACTCGTGCATCTTCTGCATCCGCTCTTCCAACAAGTTCTAATACTCTAACAGGTGAGGGGACTGTCAATGCATTTATGTCAGGTCTGTTTGATGCTAACAGTAGTACAGTGACAATAAACACAGCCTCTGCAACATCAATAACAACAACAACTCAGGCACGCAAAATCTATGTTGCTGCAAACACTGTAAATTCTGATGCTGATAAAGCTTTATTTGCAGCATGTACCTCTACTACAGACTTCTTGGGGTTGAAGGCCGATTTGAGTTACACAACAAGTGATAAAGGAAAGGACAATAGTGCAAGGAATACAGTTAACTCTCAGCAAATGACAGGTTTGCCAATGTTTGGTAAGGATGAAAATTGCTTTGCTTCTTTTGCTACATCAAATACTTCAAGTGTTACTGTTAATCTTAGCCGCCTTGTTGCGCGTATAGATCTGAACTCTCTGAAGTCTGCATTTGCAAGTACAACAACATATCCTAATGCATCTTTTACAGTACATGAAATATTCATGTATAATGTCAATGACGTCTGCACCTATGGCGGAACAGCGAGTCAGAATGCTGCTCTGACAGAATCTGGCACAACCGGTAAGTGTGAGCAGACTGATGCACATGGCATAATAAATGCCTCTCTTACTAATTATGCTTATTTAAGTAGCGGTGCATTGACAAATGCAGGTACTGGAACTGGTACAGATGCTGATCCAGTTGTATATTTAACCTCCACAACTCCTTATTACTTTTATGTATTCCCTCATTCATCAACAAATCCAACAAAATTGGTTATCAAGGGACTGTTTAAGACAAGCAGTGGCGATGCAGGTACAGAACTGTATTATCCAATAATCATTAATGATGCTGCTATGTCTACAAACTCCATTACTAATAGTGATGTTCTAACTGCAAATAACATCTATCAGGTGAGTGTTACACTTAAAGGTCGTGGGGTAACAGACCCTTCACAGAACATAACGCCAGCCACAGCCACAGTTAATTTTGCAGTTACAGGCTGGACTGCTAATCCACAGACCGTAGTAATACAGTAAAAGACAATAAAAAATAAAATCGTATTATGAATTTAAGATATTACCATTATCTTCTGTTACTTCCGCTGTTGTCGCTGTTTGCCTCGTGCATCAATGATGACTATTCCAGCTGCGTGCAATGCTCGTTGATCGTGTCGCAGACGGATAGTGTTGGTAACGTCTTGACAGCGGAAGTGAAGGGTAATATGATGGCATATCTGTTCATAGACGGTAAGTTTGACCGTATCGTCACATCAGATCCTGATGGTAGTTATAAAATCAGTTATGATGGCAAACTTGGTAATGCCTCTCTTGTAGCGGTAGGCAGTTCTAATAAGGACAGTACACAGGTATTCACTCCAGCTATTGGTACCGATATGAATTCCATGTCGGTAAGCGTAAAGCGTGATTCTGTTACAGGTGAATACCTGCTTCCGTCATCGCTGTATTACGGAACTTATGACATTAGTTCGCAGTCGGCAGGTAGTGGAGCTGTGTATGGAAATATCGTGATGAAGAACAAGCCAGCCAGACTTCATGTGGTGATACGGCAACTGAAACAGTATTTCGGTGATAGAAATTATCGTGTTGAACTCTCAGGTTTTCGTAGTACGATGACATATTCCGGTAAGATAACAGGCGATTCCATCGTTTATGTTCCATCATCCTCCTTTAACGGCTCAGATCAATTAGTTACCAAACCGATAAATACGTTTCCTACTCAGAAAGGAGAATATGTGACCGTATCTGTCTATGGTGATGATCCAGCAAATGGTGGAAAGTCACGTGCATTGGCTAAAACATTTATCTGGGACACCAACCGTGACAGTAATGGTAATCTGGTAACTCTGAATTCAGGTGATGACAAAGTTGTAATAGTTGACTGTAGCAGTAGAAAACTAGCAATGACAGTCATGCCGTGGGCTGTTTATACCCAGCATGTAGTAATACCGTAATTGATAGATTATGCATAAATAATTATGATGAAAAGAATATCATATCTACTATATATAGTATCAGCACTTGCTTTTGTATCTTCATGCAGTACGATTGATGATACACCTGCAGATAATGCTGCTACGCTGACAGTAAAGATAGCGCAGCAGGATCCGAAGACGGTAGTCACACGCAGTGTTACTGAAACAATCCGTAATGTTAACATCTTGGTATTTAATGCACAGGGTAATTTGATAGGCAGTGCCTATAATGATAGTGCACCTACATCAGTTTCTGTTCCTGTCAGAACAAGCAATGGCTGTACTGTCTGTGCTATTGCCAATACAGGCAGCAGTTCCTATTTTGACGGTATCAGTACACTTACTGAATTGAAAGCAAGGACTTCCACAGCAGTTAATGACCCTACTGCTATGGCTGATATTATGTATGGTGAAAAGCCCAGTGTGGATATAACAGGAAGTACTGTTGCTCAAAATATAACTTTAAAGCGTTTATATAGTAAGTATACGTTTACAATAACTCCTTCCAGTGACATTGCTATAACAGGTTATCAGCTTTGCAATGTACCAAATGAATGTTATATAGCATCAGGTAATACATCAAATCCTTCAACAGGCTTTGCTGGACTAAGTTTTGGTGCCGTGACAACTCCAGTTTATGCGGGTACAGTAGTCAATGCTGGACCATATTATATTTATGAGAATCTAGCTGGCACATCATCTGCATCCAATGCACCTGAATTAAGAACTACTACTAATGCTCCAGCTGGTTCGTCATATTTGTTGATAACAGCAAAGGGAACGGGATACTATGCTGGATGGACATCGACATATAGAGTATATTTAGGAGGAGTTACTAATGCCGCAAGTCCTGTTGTAGATTATACGAACTTCAATATAAATAGAGATTTTAATTATCAATGCAATATTGCAATCTCTGGTAGTGGGGCTAATGATGTGAGAGTGACATATTCTCCAACAACCAGTACAAGAACAAATGTTTATTTTGGTGATGCAACAGTAGGAAACTATTTATACAGTGATGGTACAACAGGAACTACCACATCTGGTAAAACAATAGTAGGCATAGTATTCTCTAACCAACTGAGTTCTGCCGAATATAATGCAGGTTATAAACATGGTTATGCACTTGCGCTGACAGATGCCAGTGTTAATGGACCGACTTGGGGGCCTTATGCAAGTGATGCTGGTCTTACAAAAGCTAACACCTTTGTGGGTTATTATAATGATATTATATCTGGCTATTATGGAACTTTTACGAGAGGCTACAATAAAAGCAATGGTAGTTATCCTGCATGGCAGATAGCCAATAGTTATATTGCAAAGGATAAAAGTAATAATAATGTTGCTCTTCCAGCAGGTACAAGTGGTTGGTATCTTCCAAGCGTAGGTCAATGGTGGGATATTTGTGCCAATCTTGGTAAGGTTGATCTGTCTAGTCAGCAGAGTTCTAGTTCAGCAACTGGCTATGTTTATAGCGGTTCTACAGCAACAACTAATGTCAATAAAGCCATAACAGATGCTGGTGGCACAGCACTAACTCCAAGCTATTACTATTGGTCTGCGTCAGAGTATAGTATCTACAACGCTCCGATAGTTATTTTCAATCTATCGAACGTCTACTTCGAAACCAACCATAAGAACGATATGGGTTGTTATGTTAGAGCCGTTCTCGCTTTTTAAATATTTGTTTGATAATGTATCTATAGTTATTAAGGAATAAGTATGATGATTGAACTTCTAATTAAATATAACAATGATGCGTAATCGCATTAGATAAAAAAGATATAACTCAATTCGGATGCCTGTCAATGATGCAGCAATCGCTGCATCATGAAGAAAAAGATTCGTGAGAACCGAAGGCGTCTAATAATTATCACTATAATTTAATGAATAGTTAGTTCTATTCATTTTCTTCTAAGGCAACTTCGTCTAAGAAGAGTACATCCCAGTGGGGATGTATTTGAGAGCCTTCACACGTGAGTGTGGAGGTTCTTTAGTTTAATCTCCCGCAGATATTTTTTTCGTAGTATCTGCTAAAGCAGATTTATTGTATCAACGTAAACGGACTGTTCTCCCGCAGATAGCGCAGATCACGCAGACAAAATACAACAGCATGAAACCACATTGTTCCACTGTTCCGCAACTGTCTTTCTCAGCGTTCTCAGCGTCATCTGCTTTAGCAGATACATTTGTTCTAACTGTCTTTCGTCTGCGATTATCTGCGTGATCTGCGAGAGAATAGGCCGTTAAATCACATAAGGAAAGAGCAAGGAAAGAACAAGGAAAGAAACAAGGAACGAGCAAGCAAGGAATAAAATAATAATAAAAACAAGAAAACGAGCAAATAAAACGAGTGAGCAATATCAAATATAAGTATTAACAATTAAAACAAAACGATGATATCAAATTTATCAATCGGGAGACTCTCCCGCAAACAATCAAATGTCAGAAGTGCGGACGCACGCTGCCTAAACAGAAATTAGAACGCATGCGCTCTGGCACATATCGACAAGTGTGCAATCAATGCAAATACGAGTACTACATCAAACCTGCTAGGATAAGACGAATACTCTGGGATTTGGAAATTCGTACATAGGTTTTGCAAATAAACTAGCGTCGAAACGTCTATCCGCTGTCTATCAGTACGTTAGATGCACTTTTTTCAAAAACAAAGTGTCGCGAAAACGTCAATTTGCATTTCCGTTTCTATATAGAAATGCAAACTTTACATCGTAGAAACGCAAACTTTGTGTCGTAGCAACAGAAACGTTTCCACGTAATAACGCAAACGTTACGTCGTGAAAACGTATTTTCGATATAAAATAGAATTGAACTATCAAAAATTATGTCTTGTATAAGGCAAAAAAAGTCAAATAATAAAATGATGAGTCTTTTCGACATATTCTTCGAGATGTTTCTTCGCCTTCATAACATAGATACAAATGACACTGTGGTGACACTTGATTAATTCAGATTGGAGATGCAACATGCTGATAGTCAGAGTATAGACACTTCGACACTGGTATTTTTGAAAAACCCTATGCGCGCGCGCGAGGATGGGTGTTAAAGATAGCTTGAATGCGTTGGGGCTTGTTGATTGGTGTCTGTGCAAATCTGCTGAAGATATGTTTCTTGGGGGTTCGTCTACGTAAATCTGCGAGATCTGCGGGAGACATTGTGGTTTCTTCTTTGCTGATTGATAGAGTCCTCTTACGTTAATATTTTCTCGCTGATAATGCAGATGACGCAGAGGAATGCAGCAAGAAAACATACGCTAGAAGCTTAAACTAAAATAACAGATTTTGAAGTTTAGATAATCTATATATTAGAATTTTTGATAGTTTGATTATATTGTTTATCTTTGCAATGAACGAAAAAAACCTTTTAAGTAAAAGGTTTGAGTAACGCTAGGACAGGGCTACTGCCCTACTCCTTTACTTTTAATAAATCAAAGTTAAACTCTGTCTAAAAATGGAGAGAACTATAAAACATAACAAACTCATGGATTTCAGAGAATGTATGAAACAGCAGAAAAGCATCCTAATGGAAGGAGCTTTGGGAGAACGCTTGAAAAGAGAGTTCAACTTGGTACCTGATGAAAATGTGTGTTTAGCTAGTCTGGTCTATTCTGAGGATGGAAGAAATGCATTGGACAAGTTATGGAGTGAATATGCAGGGATTGCATTAAAATACAATTTACCGTTTCTAGCAACAACTCCAACAAGAAGAGTGAATAAGGAAAGAATTGAAAAATCAATTTATGATTCTTCTATCGTTCAAGCCAATATGAATTTTCTTCGTCTTGTACAAACACAACAGATGGGGAAAATGTATGTTGGCGGACTGCTTGGATGCAAAGGAGATGCTTATACGGGTGAAGGCTCGTTGGACATGAAGGAAGCTCAGATGTTCCACACATGGGAAGCAAAACTATTTGCAGATGCAGAAGTCGATTTCATGTATGCAGCCTTAATGCCAACTTTGGGGGAAGCGGCAGGTATCGCATTAGCAATGGAAAAATACAAAGTGCCTTATATCATCAGTTTTACGATTAAGAAGGATGGATGCCTTGTTGATGGGACACCAATCTCTGACGCTATTGGCTATATTGATGGTATAACCACATTTCGCCCAACATGCTATATGGCTAATTGTGTGCACCCGAATATCGTATACGCAGCTTTGATGCAGCCATTTAATCGCAATGAAATTGTCAAAACAAGATTCTTAGGTATTCAAGCGAATACCTCAACACTGTCTTTTAGTGAACTTGATCATTCTGAAGATCTAAAAACATCAGAGCCAACAGAATTAGCAGAGGCTATTTCAAGACTTCAGGGTATAAACCCACTTAGAATTTTTGGTGGGTGCTGTGGTACAGACGGCAGACACATGGAAGAGATTGCTAAAAGAATATAAAGGGCAGCGAACATAGAAATTCTATAATAACGTAATTCAAATATGAAAGAAACAGATGTTATAGCTTTCTTTGACATATACATAAAAAAAAGCCGAAGCATATTTGCTTCGGCCCATTAATATTACAATCATGAATATGAATTAAACAACTTCAATCTTGCGCTGAACTTTTTGTTCTACTTTTTCAATCTTTGGCAACTGAATTGTCAAGACTCCATCTGTGACCTTTGCACTGATGCCTTCCTTGTTGACATTGTCAGGAAGAGAGTATGTCTGCTGATAGTTCGTATATGAAAATTCTCGACGCAGATAACGCTCTTTCTTGTTATCTTCCTTGTGCTCCATTTTGTTCTCAATGGCAATATTAAGATCACCATCGTTGTTGATGTCTACACGACAGAATTCCTTTTTGATTCCAGGCACTGCAACCTCCATTATATAAGCTGTTTCATCCTCCCTAACGTTAACTGCAGGTGCTGTAGAATTCATTCGTCTCATTGCACTGTCATCAAAGAAATCATTGAATGCATTGTCTAACCAATTGTTGTTTGTACGTAATACTGGTAACCACATAATAAAACCTCCTAATTATTATTTTGTTAAACATATATTCGTTTGGATTCTCTGCCTTTCGGCTTCTGTATCTGATAACAGAAATGCAACAAATATGCCACTAGAAAGGTGCTGACAAATCGTCATTAAATGTAAACTAAATTAACTATTTACATGTCATTTTCTGACAATGCTGTCAGTTGTGTTAAAAAAAGGATTAGATTTTTCTTTGATTTTTCACTCATTTGATGTACCTTCGCAAAATAAACTACTAATTACTTAAAGATAAATCTAAAATGAAAAGACTTTTGCTAGCAACAGCTTTTATTATATTGTCGTTGACCATTATGGCTGGGGACATCGTATGGTATGACGGACATCATCCGGTTACATATACTGTACACAAGAAATGCAAACTTGTGGTGAGGACTGCACTCGACATGTTTTCGGATGACATGAAAGATGTTACTGGGATGAAGGCTATGCAATCATCACCAACAACAGCAAAGATACAGATTACACAACTAGATATTGCTTCTAAAAGCACTAAGAAAAGTCTGAAAAGCATGAACGTTCCTATTGATGAGATTGCGAGTAAAACTGAATGCTTCGACATAAGAACGAATAAAAGCGGAACGATTCTTATTACTGGTTCTGACGGAAGAGGCACTGCTTATGGAATACTTGAACTATCAAGAATGGCGGGAGTATCACCATGGACATGGTGGGCGGACTCTAAGCCACAGCATAAAGATATTCTCACTATTAACGATAATTTCAACACGACACAAAGTCCTTCTGTAAAATACAGAGGCATATTCATGAACGATGAAGACTGGAGTCTACAACCATGGAGTTGGAAGACTTACGAAAAGGAAAATAAAACAGGATGTATCGGCGCAAAGACATACAAGCAGATATTCAAGCTGCTGCTGAGACTGCGTGCAAACACAATGTGGCCAGCTATGCACAGGGGAACTGTTCCGTTTTACTTTGTAAATGGCAATAAAGAGACGGCTGATAGCTGCGGCATCATCATTGGAACATCTCACTGCGAACCTTTGATGAGAAACAATGTTGGCGAATGGGATGTGACAAAACGAGGCAACTTTAACTATGTAACAAACGGAAAGAATGTACGTGACTACTGGGCTGAACGACTAAAAGAGGTGGCACGATACGACAATCTATACACTATCGGCATGAGAGGAATACATGACGGAAGTATGGAAGGCGTAAAAACAATGCAGGAAAAAACGACATGGTTGCAAAATGCTATTGACGACCAAAGAGAACTGCTGAAAAAATACGTAAATAAAGACGTGACAAGTATTCCACAGGTATTCGTTCCTTACAAAGAGGTGTTGCAAATAATGGAAAACGGTTTAAAGGTGCCTGAAGACGTAACACTGTTATGGTGTGACGACAACTACGGTTACATGTCACGTCTGAAAGAGAAAAACGCAAAGCAACGCAGCGGTGGCGCAGGTGTGTATTATCACCTAAGCTACTGGGGCAGACCGCATGACTACTTATGGTTATGCACAACCCAACCAGGACTGGTGTATAGCGAGATGAAACAGGCTTACGACAATAACGCCAGAAAGGAATGGATCGTAAACATTCATAATCCAAAGCCAGCAGCTTATCAGCTGGAACTATTCATGGATATGGCTTGGAACATAAACAGCGTTTCGCCATCAACAATAAACAGTCATCTAGGTAACTGGCTGACAAGAGAGTTTGGTGAGAATGCAGGAAAGAAATTGCTGCCTGTTATGTTGGAATATTATAGACTTTGCGGAATACGTAAACCTGAGCACATGGGATGGACTCAAGTAGAACTTGACAAAGCAACCAACATGAGGGGAATGTCGTGGATGAAGGACACGGAATTCAGCAATGAGTTTGGTGGTGAAATGGACCGTTATCTTGAACATTATGCTGACATAAAGAAAGCTGTTGCAGACATAAAGGGAACTATTGCAAAAGAAAAGAGAGATGCTTATTTTTCACATATAGAATATGAAGTATGTGCTTCTGCTGATATGGCGACAAAGATGCTTGAGGCACAGCGTGCACGCTCATTTGCAACAGGACAGGTAAACGCAACACTTTGGTCACGCGACTCCGTTATGACATTGGCCAGTGCCAAAAGCATAGAGGCATATCATGACATTCAGGACATCACTGATTACTACAATAACAAAATGGCTGGTGGTAAGTGGAAATACTCAATGACATATATGCCAAGAGATTTATTCGCATTCTACCCTCCTATGCTACCGATAATGCTCTCTGACAGTATAGCAAGAGAGACGATAAGGGAATCGGAGGTTGCGAACACACACACTATAAAGATAAACGATGCCATAGTGATGGATGCATGCCAATACTCATCGGCTACGACTAGCGCATATACTATTCAGGCATTGGGACATAGCATGAACGCTGTGGCTTTGCCTAAAGAAGGCTGTTTGGAATATGAATTCGACTCTGACAGAGATGCTGACGCAATGCTACGTGTGGCTGTTATACCGACACATCCTAATGACGACGGAGATATTCGTATTGCTATAAGCATTGACGGAAAGGATTATGCCGTGAAATCATATAAAGAGGAAGATCGTTCGGAACAATGGAAACAGAATGTGCTTAGAGGACAGGCTGTATTACTATTCCCTATAAATATTTCGAAAGGACATCACTCTCTTTCTATCAAGGCTCTTGACAATCACGTGGAAGTGGATCAATGGATGATAGATTTCATCAAGGATCGCCATTTCTATGTGTTTCCGACACAATCAGACAAGATATAATCAAATAAGGGTAGTACTTAGCTAAAGGTAGACTACGCCGAAACAATAAAAATAAAAATGCTTTTTATTTTGAATTTCCGCTCGTTTGCACTACCTTTAAATAAGGTAGGCTACGCCGAAACAATAAAAATAAAAATGCTTTTTATTTTGTATTGTCTTCGACTTGCACTACCTTTGCAAGATAAACAATAATCTGTAATGGAAAAATATGATTACCTTATAGTTGGTTCCGGACTCTTTGGAGCCACATTCGCCTACATGGCAAAAAAACAAGGCAAGAAATGTCTAGTGATTGACAAGCGTACTCAACTTGGAGGAAATATATATTGCGAGAAGATTGAAGGTATTAATGTACACAAATATGGTGCACATATATTCCATACAAGCAACAAAGATATATGGGATTTTGTGAACTCTATTGTGGAGTTCAACAGATACACAAATTCTCCGGTAGCAAATTATAAGGGTAAACTTTATAACTTGCCTTTCAACATGAACACATTTTACCAGATGTGGGGAGTAACAACCCCAGATGAAGCTCAGGCAAAAATTGATGAGCAGAAAGCGGAAGCTGTGGCTAAGATGAAGGCTGAGGGTGCAACAGAACCAAGAAACCTTGAAGAACAGGCTCAAACTCTTATCGGTAAAGATATATATGAGAAACTTATCAAGGGATATACCGAGAAGCAATGGGGAAGAAAATGCACAGAGTTGCCGGCTTTCATCATTAAAAGACTGCCTGTACGCATGGTTTTCGACAATAATTATTTCAATGACACCTATCAGGGTATTCCTATCGGTGGATATAATAAACTTATTGACGGATTACTAGATGGCGTGGAATGTCATAAAAACATAGATTTCTTTGATTTTAGAAACGATATCAATAAAAACGAAAACGGCAGTTTCACTCTTGACGCATCAAAGAATACAGCTCTTGGAAACAAGACTTACTGCTTCGGCAAAGTGGTTTTCACAGGACAGATTGATGAATTCTATGATTACAAATACGGAAAACTAAACTTCCGTACTGTAAGATTTGAACAGGAAATCATTGACAAGCCTAACTATCAGGGAAATGCAGTGATAAACTATACAGAAGCAGAAGTGCCTTACACACGCGTGATTGAGCACAAGCATTTTGAGATGTTCGGACAAAAGATAAATGACTGTCCAAAAACGGTTGTATCAAAAGAATATTCTACGGAATGGAAAGATGGAATGGAACCATATTATCCTGTAAACGACAAGATAAACAATGAACTCGCTGAGAAATATCGCACGCTGGCTGCAAAGGAAAACAACGTGATATTTGGTGGAAGACTTGCCGAATATAAATATTATGACATGGCACCTGTAGTGGAAAACGTGATGAAACTGTTTAAATAAAACAGTAAACATATTAAAAATGGCAAACTTGCTAACGCTTATCAGCGATTAACAGGTTTGCCATTTTTTTTATATCACATATCAAGCCAATTACCTACTATCTTCTTGCCTTCTGGAGTAAGCACGCTCTCTGGATGAAACTGGATGCCATGAATGTCATAGTGCTTATGTTTCAATCCCATGATGCAGCCATCATCACTCACAGCCGTAACCTCAAGACTATCAGGGAATCCTGTTTTATCTACAGCCCAACTATGATAGCGACCTACATCAAAACGCTTTGGAAGTCCTGCAAAGATTTTATCATTACCAAACTGTGTTATCGGAGTTGCTACACCATGATAAACTTCATCAAGATTAACCAGTTTGGCTCCAAAAGCCTCACCAATAGCCTGATGACCAAGACATACTCCTAATATAGACTTGCGTCCTGCATAATGCTTGATAACATCAAGAAGTAAACCTGCCTCAGAAGGAATACCAGGTCCTGGACTGAGAATAATCTTATCGAACGTCTCAAGTTGATTCAACTGAAACCTATCATTACGATATACTGTAACTTCAGCGCCCAACTCTTTTACTAGGTGCGCAAGATTATATGTAAATGAATCATAGTTATCAATGATAACAACCTTCATGCCATCAACCTTTATAGTATCAGCAGAAGTTTCTATTCCATTATAATATTCACTCATAAAAATTAATATAAATAGGGATTCAACAATAAAGTATCAACTAAAGGTTTTCGGCAATATGAATTGCCTTTACCAATGCACCCAACTTATTGCTGCTCTCTTCTAACTCATAATTATCATTACTCTTGGCAACGATGCCACTTCCTGCTTGAAACCATAACTCACCGTTACGGCTAATGAAAGTGCGGATGACGATTGCCTGATTAAGTTCACCAGTAAGTCCAATGAAACCAATACAGCCACCATAAGCTCCCCTATTATGCGGTTCCAAGTCTGAAATAATCTGCATGGCACGCACCTTTGGAGCACCGCTTAATGTTCCGGCAGGGAATGTATCAATAAACTCTCTGATGCTATTTGCACCTTCATTAAGCGTTCCGCTAACACGGCTTACAAGATGAATCACATGACTATAAAACTGCATATCCTTATAGAAATCAACTTTCACGTCATGGCAATTACGGCTTAAATCGTTACGTGCCAAATCAACCAACATTACATGTTCGGCATTCTCTTTTGGATCGTTCCGCAAAAAATCAGCATTCTTTCTGTCCTGTTCTGTATCACCAGTACGCTTTGTTGTTCCAGCAATAGGGTCGATATAAGCCTTGTCACCAACTATGCGATTATGAGTTTCTGGTGAAGAACCGAAAATACGGAAGCCTCCGAAATCAAAATAAAACAAATATGGACTTGGGTTGATAGAACGCAGAGCACGATAGAGTTTGAAATCATCACCCTCGTATTTCTGTATGAAACGGCGAGAAATAACAATTTGGAATACATCTCCTCGTAAGCAATGCTTCACACAACGGCGCACATTAGCCTTATGCTCTTCATCGGTAAGAGTTGAAGTTGTATCACCAACAGGTTTGAAACTATAAGGTTTGATATTCTGCTTATTAATAGCACGCAAGATGTCAGCAATAGCAGAAGAATCATCTGAAAGACTTATAATCTGCATACTGTTATTGAAATGGTCAAAGACGATAACATCCCTATACATTATATAATAGATGTCGGGAGCATCGTTCTTTTCCATTGTCGCATCCTTTACATCAATGTCTTCAAAATAGCGTACGGCATTGAAAGTGGTATAGCCATATAGACCACAAAAGTCTTTCCCTTCGCCTTCAACTTTAAAATGACCGATGAAATTATTTATCGCATCGGCAACGGCTTCCTTCGCCCTACCCTTTACAGATGTGTCGATAACAGTTTCATCAACTGTTCCATCTGGGTAAGTGCTGCGGATGACACCATGACTAACCTGAATATTAGCCATTGGATGAATGCCGATGAAACTTCTGGAATTATCATTTCCATGATAATCAGAACTTTCCATCAATGCACTTTGAGGATAGATGTCGCGCAACCTCATATACACAGCAACAGGTGTATAAAGATCGGCAAGAATCTTCTCAGTATGTGTGGTATAATTAAAAATCTCCATATTCTTTAGCCATTTTCTTATTACTTAGATATGTCTCTACATCCTTATCACCACGACCACTAACAGTTAACACAACGATATCATCAGGGTTAAATGTAAGTTTCTTCAATGTAGCCACAGCATGTGCACTCTCTATGGCTGGTATGATACCTTCCATGCGAGTAAGTTCATATCCTGCATATATAGCCTCATCATCATTAATAGCAAACACCTTTGTACGACCGCTTTTAGCAAGTTGTGCATGCATTGGTCCTATGCCAGGATAATCGAGACCAGCACTAATGGTGAACGCCTCTTTAATCTGTCCGTCATCAGTCTGCATAACAAGTGTGCGAGCTCCATGAATAATACCCTCTGTACCGCAATGCATTGTGGCAGCAGTGTAATCAGTATCTATTCCATGTCCACCAGCTTCAGCAAGAACCATCTTCACACGTGAGTCATCAATATAATGATATATTGTACCCGCAGCGTTAGAACCTCCACCAACACAAGCGATAAGATAATCAGGATAATCACGACCTATCTTCTCTTGAAGCTGCCATTTAATTTCCTTTGATATCACACTCTGCATTCTTGCAACGATATCAGGATAAGGATGTGGTCCCATCGTAGAACCGACAATATAGAATGTGTCTTGAGGATGACAACACCAGTCACGTATAGCCTCAGAACATGCATCACTAAGAGTCATGTTTCCAGTTGTGACAGGATGCACTTTTGCACCCAACATACGCATACGTTCTACATTGGTATGTTGTCGTTCAACATCTGTCTTGCCCATGAATATCTCACATTCCATATTCATCAGTGCGCACACGGTAGCAGTGGCTACACCATGTTGTCCAGCTCCTGTTTCGGCAATGATACGACTTTTACCCATCTTCTTTGCCATCAAAATCTGACCGACTGTATTGTTTATCTTATGAGCACCCGTATGATTAAGGTCCTCACGTTTAAGATAGAGCTGACAACCATATTTCTCGCTCATGCGCTTTGCATAATACAAAGGAGAAGGACGACCAACATAGTCTTTGAGCAACTGGTTGTATTCGTCTTGAAACTCCTTACTCTCTATAATAGGAATATACGCATCCTGAAGATCGTGTACACATTTATATAATATCTCTGGAACATAGGCACCACCAAACTGTCCATAGAATCCTTGTTTATCTGGTTTATTCATAACTTATTTCTTTAAAGCGTCATACAATTTATCGATTGCAACATCTGGGCTGCCCGTCTCATTAAGTAAAGTAACAAACTTACTTCCGATAATAGCACCCGAAGCATTATTCTGCGCACTCTCCAAAGTCTGTTTATTACTTATTCCAAATCCTATCATGCGTGGAGTCTTTAAATTCATGGCATTAATGCGCTCGAAATATGCTACCTTATCATCATTGAAATTACTCTGAGCTCCAGTGATACTTGCAGAACTTACCATATAAATAAATCCATCAGTATTATCATCTATAAAGCGAATGCGCTCCTCACTTGTTTCAGGAGTAATCATCATGATTACACGTATGTCATATTTATCAGCGATAGGCTTCACAACTTCAAGATAGTCCTTGAATGGAAGATCAGGGATAATACAACCACTTGCACCATTCTCAGCACAACTCTGAAAGAATTTTTCTATACCATAGTACATGATGACATTAAGATAGCCCATCATAACTAATGGAATCGTCACCTGATTCTTGATTTCTCCTAGTTGAGCAAATAACTTACTAAGAGTCATTCCATTTTTTAGTGCTTTTGTTGCAGCCGACTGAATTACCGGACCGTCAGCAAGAGGGTCGCTAAAAGGAATACCAACTTCAATCATGTCAATACCTCGCTTCTGCAAAGTTATTATCACATCAGCGGTACCATCAAGAGTTGGGCAACCTGCACAAAAGTAAAGAGAGAGCAACTTGCGGTCTTTTACTTCACTGAAAAGTTTATTAATTTTATTCATACGCCTTTTACCTGTGAGACGAATGAGCGCAAAAGATCTACATCTTTCATTCCCGGTTCAGTCTCAAATCTGCTATTAATATCTATACCTACACACTTTGGATGATGAAAGTTCTTTACTCGTTCTACATCATCAGGACCTATTCCGCCACTAAGCAGGAAAGGAGTTTCTCCATCATAACGCTCAAGCAACGACCAATCAAAATGTTTGCCACTTCCACCGACTGTATCACATTTGGTATCGAATAGAAACATATCTACATGTCCCTCATATTCCTTATATTTATCAATATCTTCAGGAGTGATTATACTCAATGCCTTTATTATTTTTATATTCTTGTGGATATCCGGATCAACAGTCTTTACTAGATTATCTATCATATCCACACTCTCATTACCATGCAACTGCACATAATCAAGATTGTAATTATAGATGCGAGTAACGATGTTCTGAGGCATATCATCAACAAAAACGCCTACACGCTTTGGATTATTCCCTGCGTTTACAATAGCTTTCCCGTCTGAAAGTTGATGAAAACGCTCTGAACTGTAATCTGGCATTGTACCAACTTGACTAGAAATCATACGCACATATCGACTTGATTTCTGCCAAAATATAAAGCCCATCATGTCTATATCTAATTCAGCCACCTGACGTATATTGCCAATATTGCGCATTCCACAAACCTTTATTATCATATACTAGTAATTATAGATTACAAATAAATTTATTCAATGCTTCTCCTGGATCAGACGTTTTCATAAAGCACTCACCCATTAAGAAACCATTATATCCTGCTTCTCTTAATGACTTCAATGTCTCTGGATTATCAATTCCGCTTTCGCTCACTTTGCATACATCAGTTGGCAACTGTTCAGCCATTTTAAAGCTATTGTTGACATCTGTAACAAAACTACCGAGATTACGATTGTTTATGCCATACATATCTGGTTGCAATTCTGCATATTCTAGATCATGACGATCGTGCATTTCCAAAAGCACTTCAAGTCCAAGTTCATGCGCCAACGACATGAAGGATTTACATTCTGCTTTACTAAGGCATGCAGCAATTAATAATACTGCTGAAGCTCCACAGAAACTCGCCTGAAAAAGTTGATATTCGTCGATAACAAAGTTCTTATATAATATAGGTATTGTTACACCGGTAGCCCTTGCATCCTGAATGAATTCGTCATAACCTCCGAAATAATCTGTATCAGTTAATATGCTAAGTGCTGTCGCGCCATTCTTCTGATAAGATAATGGAACAATTGAAGATTTTGCTTCCTTGTTTATCCATCCCTTACTTGGAGACATACGCTTAAACTCGGCAATTATACCAGTTTCTGATTCCATTAATGATGTAGCAAACTTTACTGTTGTAGCTGGTGCATCTTGTAACTTCGCGGCTACCATTCCATATAATTGACGTGGAGCGATAAACTGCTTACGCTGATCTATCTCAATGCGCTTATGAGCTACTATTTCTTCAAGAATATCCATATTACTATATATACTATTTCGTTAAGAATTAAGTGCAACAAACTTCTTAAATGTAGAAAGAGCAGCACCACTGTCTATACTTTCACGGGCAATATCAATACATTCCTCAATACTCTTCTTGCCCTTTTCCATTACCTGAATACCAAATGCAGCATTTGCAAGTACAATATTCTTCTGGGCATCAAGTGCTCTGTTTTCAATCACTGCATCGAATATTTCCTTAGCTTCCAACTCTGTGGCACCACCTTTAAGTTCATCAGGCTTAGCTATTCTAAAGCCTAAATCAGAAGGTGAGAATATTTTTTCATAATCATTTGTAGACACCTTAAAATCTCCTGTTAGCGAAATTTCATCATAACCATCTATACTGTTAACGATTGCGTAATCAATACCTATCTTCTGATAGACCTGATTATATAACCTCATCTGGTCAAGATTGGCAACACCAAGAAGTTGGCATTGTGGCTGTGAAGGATTTACCAAAGGACCTAAAAGATTGAACACGGTAGGAAATTGTAATGCTTTGCGGATAGGACCAACAAACTTCATTGCCTTTGCAAAAAGTTGAGCATGCAAGTAAACGATGTTAGCTTCGTCCATTGATCGATTAAGTTTATCCAAATCATCAGTAAACTCAACACCATGATTCTTAATAACATTAGATGCACCACTCACTGAAGTTGCTGCAAAGTTACCATGTTTAGCTACCTTATATCCAGCTCCGGCAATAACAAAGCATGAAGTGGTTGAAATATTGAATGTGTTCTTACGGTCACCACCAGTACCAACTACATCAATATATCGGTCACAATCAAGAATAGCAGGAACTCCTGTTTCAAGAATACCATCACGGAAACCTAATAATTCGTCTACAGTAACACCTCTCATCTGCAATCCTGTAAGAAGAGCTGTTATCTGTTCTTCAGGAAATTCACTCTTCGTGATACCCAGAATGATGTTTTTAGTCTCTTCGCGCGTCAACTCTTCATGATTGAGCATGCGGTTTAAAATGTCCTTCATTGCCATAATCGTATATTTTTTATATTGTCATTACATGTTGTTAAAACAAAAAAGACCTGTCGTAAGAACGACAGGCCTCTTTGTATATCATTATATATATATCTACACGGCTTCGTAACTCACGACTTATTTAATCTTGAGCAACGCCACCACCATGATGTAGATACCATATTATTCATTTTACTTTTATTTAATTGTTTCGCTTGCAAATATACTGATATTTTTTTATTCTGCAAACAAATCGAAACAAAAAATGCAATAAAAATATTTATTAGCTTATTTTGCAATATGAACAAAGCCGTAAATATACTTATAACATAATATATGCGGAAATGCTATTTCTGTAAAGGAACTAATAAACGAAACGTAAAAGCTATTATATGTAATAATGTATATAGATATGTCACATTATAGGCGATATTTTATCATTAATAGCACAATAATACAAGATACGGTGCGTTTCAATAATATATTAATAACAAAAGCAGAGTGCCTATGAAGTATTTTACTCAAAAAGAAGCCCAACCATCTGAAAAGACTTTGAATATTATAAGGCAGATAGCCTATACCTATCGGGTGATAACGGTAAATGGCAAACAAGAGGTATTCTGTCTTAACTAATATTTTAAAACCATTTGAAGATGAATACATTGGTATCGCCCTCATTGTTGTCGGCAAACTTCCTGAACTTAAAGGAAGATATAGAAATGATTAACAAAAGTGAGGCAGACTGGTTGCATTTGGACGTTATGGACGGCGAGTTTGTTCCAAACATATCTTTCGGTTTCCCTATTATCGAAGCCGTAAGCAAGATATGCAAGAAACCGCTTGACGTACATTGCATGATTAAGCATCCGGAAAAATATATCGAGCGAACAGCAAAACTTGGTGCAATGATGATGAATGTGCACTATGAGGCTTGCACGCATCTACATCGTACGATACAACAAATTCACAATGCTGGTATGAAGGCTGCTGTAACTTTAAATCCAGCAACTCCAGTAAGTATGCTTGAAGATATTATCAGCGACGTAGACATGGTGTTGCTGATGAGCGTAAATCCAGGTTTCGGCGGACAGACGTTTATTGAGAATACAATTAATAAGGTCAAAAGACTTCGCAAGATGATAGACGAAGCAGGAACAGATACTCTTATCGAAGTTGATGGAGGCGTAAACGCAGAAACTGCTCCTATACTAGTAAAAGCAGGAGTTGACGTGTTGGTAAGCGGAAGTTACGTATTCAAAAGTTCGGATCCGATAGCAACGATAAAGTCACTGAAGAATATTTAAACAAGTTGAAGGACAACGTCATGCTCTCTTGCCATTCTTCTCAAATTTATAATGGCATAACGCATGCGTCCCAAACTTGTATTTATACTAACGTTGGTGGTATCAGCAATCTCTTTGAATGACATTTGCTGAAAATAGCGCATATAGACAACCTCACGTTGAGTGGTAGGAAGCAGATTCATCATTTTCCTAACATCACTCAAAACCTGAGTATTCACAAACTGACTTTCTACATTGCCGATAATCATATCATTTCCAGCAATATTTGAAAGATCGTTGTCATCAACAGCATCTATAATCTTTTGTGACTTCTGCCCGCGATAAAGATCCATTATCACGTTATGTGCTATACGCAACACCCATGCTGAGAATTTTCCACTTGGAACATACTTACCTTGTTGAAGCTTAACAACCACTTTAACAAAAGTCTCCTGGAAAATATCATTAGCCATATCGCGATCACGGACCACGAACAGTATATAAGAAAATATTTTAGACTGATTGCGCAATAACAATTCGTCAAACGCCCTATTATCTCCATTGACATAAGACAATGCCAACTCTTCATCAGTCATAACGGCTAGATTTTTCATCTTGTAAATGTTTTAAATTCCAAGTAAAATTGCTTCTATAGGCGAATTGATTTTTATTGCTTTTAAAGTATTAATTGCTACAAAGATAAAATATTTTTTCGGTACGGGCAAATTTTTAACGATAAAAAAAGAGGTTGGCGCAGGATGCATCCAACCTCGAGGGCGATTTAGTAAAAAACTAAATCTTAAAAACTTGTGGCAAATATAAATTATATAAATTGAAAAAACAAATTTTGTAACATATAAATTCAGGATTTAACACAATATTGAATATAATGAATTATTTTTCACTTCTATTTTCTATCATACAAGACTTATTTATTTCTTTTTTATTTCCCTCATAATCCATTATAAATCAACGACTTGATAAAAAATGATATATTTTAAACGAATATTCAGCATTAAATAAATATATTTTTTTTATATTTGCATTGTGAAAATGTAAAAAAGGCATTTCGATTATAACAGGTTATGTCTGTGAAGACATACAATCTGTTTTTAAAAATGTCTTCACTACTTAAAAATTTAAATCAAAAAAATAATAGAATAAAAAATTTATATCATGAGATGTTTTAAAACGATTCTGTTTGCACTGCTACTATGTCCTATCGCTATTGCTGCGCAAGGATGGAATGACAATACATACAAACAGATTGAACAAAGAGTGAAACAACCTGAGTTTCCAAACCAGAATTTTGTAATCACAAAGTATGGAGCAGAATCTAAACTTTCTGCTGCAAAGAATCAGATTGCAATTAACAAAGCAATTCTTGCATGTTCTAAAGCTGGCGGAGGTAAAGTAATAATACCTTCCGGAACATGGAACACAGGTGCGATTACGCTAAAAAGCAATGTGAATCTTGTTGTAGAGAAAGGCGCACATATAATATTCGCTTTTGACACAAGCCTCTACCCTATTGTAAAAACACGTTGGGAAGGTATGGACTGCATGAACTATCAACCATGCATATATGCTTATGGAGAAAAGAACATCGCTATTACAGGTGAAGGTACCATTGATGGCAATGGAAGCGTGAATACATGGTGGAAGATGTGCGGAAAAGATTGGTTCAAAGCAAAAGAGAAAATCACCGAAAATCAAAATGTTGGTAGACCAAAATTATTTGAGTTTGTAGAAAACGGAACTCCTATTGAGAAACGCAACATGAAGGGCTTGGGAATGCGCCCACAACTCATCAACTTATATAAATGTGAAGGTATTCTTATAGAGAATGTTACACTACTGAACTCTCCATTCTGGGTTATGCATCCATTACTTTCAAAAAACATCACGGTAAAGGGTGTTAAAGTTTGGAACAACGGTCCTAATGGTGACGGTTGTGACCCAGAAAGCTGCGAAGACGTAATAATAGAGGGTTGCAATTTCCATACTGGTGACGACTGTATTGCCATAAAGAGCGGAAGAAATGCTGACGGAAGAAAATGGAATATTCCAAGTAAGAATATTATTGTAAGAAACTGCGTGATGGAAGACGGACACGGAGGTGTTGTTATAGGATCTGAAATCTCTGGCGGTTGCAACAACGTGTTTGTTGAAAACTGCAAAATGGACTCACCAAACTTGGAACGCGTATTGCGCATAAAGACAAATTCATGTCGTGGAGGATTGACCGAAAACATATATATGCGTAATGTAGAAGTTGGACAATGCCGTGAAGCCGTATTGCGAATCAATCTGAATTACGAGCCAAAAGAAGCTGCAAAGCGCGGTTTCAATCCTACAGTAAGGAATGTATATATGGAAAATGTAACATGTCAAAAAAGCAAATATGGCATATTACTCAACGGACTTGATGACGCAGACAATATATATAATATAAATGTAAAGAACTGCACATTTAATGGTGTACAAGACCAAGATATCATGCGTACTGGTAAAAGTCATGATATAAATATTGAGAACACTTTTATCAACGGTTCATTGGTATTGCTTGATAAACCTTTCAAGAACTATAGCGAATGGCTGGTTGCATCAGAAATGAAAAGGGCAGCTTATCCATATCTTCTTGATTTCTCTACCAAACCCAAATGGAGTTATGTAATGGGAATAGAGCAAGAAAGTATGCTTGATACTTATGAGAAATACAAGAACCCAGAAATATTGAATTATCTGAAAGAGTATCCTGCAAAGATGATAGACTCAGAAGGCAATATCACTGGATATGAATATAAAGACTTCAATCTTGATAACGTTCGTACAGCCAAGTTCATACTTAGAATGAACAATTTACAACCAGAAAAGAATGTAGATAAGGCTTTAAAGACTCTGTTCAAACAATTAGAAAACCAACCACGTACAAAAGAGGGAGTTTGGTGGCACAAAGCAATTTATGCAAATCAAGTTTGGCTAGACGGCATATTCATGGGATTACCATACTACACAGCTTATGCAGCACAAAACATGAGCACAAAGAAAGCTAACAAATATTTTGATGACGCAGTAGATCAGATCATAAAGACCGACAAGCGCACCTATGACGAATCTACAGGTTTGTGGAAACACGCATGGGATGAAACTCATTCACAATTCTGGGCAAACAAAGACAACGGACAAAGTCAACACACATGGGCTAGAGCTCTTGGTTGGTATGTTATGGCTATGACAGAAGTTCTTGATGTTCTTCCAGAGAACTACGCACGACGCGGTGAAGTTATAGAACTGCTAAATAAGGCTATGAAAGCAGTTGTGAAATATCAAGATAAGAATACCGGTGTATGGTATGACGTCATGGATGTGAATAGCGACAAGAATTATCTTGAGAGCACAGCATCATCTATGTTCACATACGTTCTTCTAAAAGGAGTACGCAAAGGCTACCTTCCTGCTGAATTTCAAAAAGCAGGTATAACGGCATACAACGGCATACTAAAACAATTTGTACGCATAAATGCCGACAAGACAATAAGTCTGACAAAATGTTGTTCCGTAAGCGGCCTAGGTCCTGGTCCTGGCAAATATGTACAAACACCTAACTACAAACGTGACGGTAGCTTTGAATACTACATTTCAGAACCTATACGTGATAATGACGCAAAAGGTGTAGGACCTTTTGTTTGGGCAAGTCTTGAAATGGAACAAAGCAATCTACCTGTAGAAAATTAACACAGAATTGAAAATTGTGACGCCACCAAAGTAAACATAACAAAATAGGAAATGTTAAAATAGTGAGTTTTTACCAATACAAACATTTTACACATATAAGAACTAGCCATAAAGGTTAGTTCTTTTTTTGTTGCAAATATAATTAATCAGCAACAACAGTTATCACTATATCACTGATAATCAATAACTTGACAATTTTTCATATATTATTGTCAATTTATTAGTTTGATAGTTAATATATTTTTATTACTTTTGTGAATGTAAATTTTTACTAATCTAATAAAATAAAAAACGTATGTCTGGTAACTTGAAAAATTTTCGAATTGTGCTAGTCTGCCTTCTGTCGTTATTCGTCGGAAGTTTGTCAGCACAAACTATCAAAGGTACAGTAAAGGACAACTCCGGTGAACCAGTTATCGGTGCAACTGTTATGGAACAGGGTGTACAAGGTAATGGCGGTGTAACTGACGTTGACGGTAACTTTACACTAAACCTAAAAGGTAACACTAAGAAAGTTAAAGTTTCATATGTTGGTATGAAACCACAAGTCGTAAATGTTGCAGGAAAAAACTCTATCAAAGTAACTCTTGACGATGAGGCAACAAGCCTTAACGATGTTGTCGTAATCGGTTACGGTTCTGTCAAGAAGAAAGACTTGACCGGATCTGTTGCCACAGTAAACAGTGAGGCTCTGCAAGCTGTTCCTGTAGCCAACGCTACAGAAGCATTAACTGGAAAGATGGCAGGTGTGCAAATCATGACAACAGAAGGTTCGCCTGATGCTGAAATGAGGATTCGCGTGCGTGGTGGTGGTTCTATCACACAGAGCAACGAACCATTATTCATCGTAGACGGTTTCCCTGTTGAAAGCATCAGCGATATTCCAGCAAATGACATTGAAGACATCACTGTATTAAAAGATGCATCTTCAACAGCCATCTATGGTTCTCGTGGTGCCAACGGTGTTATCCTCGTAACAACAAAGAGCGGTACAAGCGGTAAAGTTAAAGTTAGCTATAACGCTTATTACAGTTTTAAAAAAATCGCTAAAAAGCTAGATGTTCTTAACGCTAGAGATTATGCTACATGGCAATATGAACTTGCACAGTTGAAGAGTGGAGAATCAATATCTAACTATGAAAATTTCTTTGGTTCATATCAAGATCTTGATTTATATGATGATGTCGCAACCAACGATTGGCAGGATATAACATTCGGTCGTACTGGTCACACATTCAACCACAACATCAATATCAACGGTGGTACAGAAGCATTAAAGTATGCTTTCAGCTATGCCCACATGAACGATAAGGCAATCATGCTTGGAAGTAACTACAAGCGCGACAACTTCTCTTTGAAGTTAAATTCAAAACCAACAAAGAATACTACTTTTGATTTACAAGCTAGATATTCTATGACTAATGTTCGTGGTGGTGGTGCCAACGACGCTACAAGTACATACGATTCAGATAAACGTTTGAAATATTCTGTAATCTATACACCATTCCCTATAAATAACCTAACTTCAGATTCCGGTTCTGGCGACGACGACCTTGGTAACCTATATAATCCAGTACAGTCTGTTTATGACAACGACCGTCTTCAAAACAGAAAGAATCTTAACTTAGCCGGCGATTTCGGTTGGGAAATATTCGATAACTTTACTGCAAAGACAGAATTCGGCTACGACCTCACATCAAACTATGACAAGAGATTCTGGGGTACTACTACATATTATGTAAAGAACGTACCTGCAAGCGAAAATCAGAATATGCCTGCTACACAGCTTCAGCAGACAGATCGTCATAGTTTCCGCAATACAAACACTATAAGTTATGACTTTAAAAAACTATTGAACAGCAAAGACCACAGTCTTAACGTAATGTTGGGTCATGAGTATATCGTAACAAAAGAAAGAGTAAACACAAACATTATTCACGGCTTCCCTGTAAACTACATGGCTGAAGACGCATGGAGACTCTCAACACAGGGTACTCCTTATATGATTAAGGACTATTACTATCCTGACGACAAGTTGTTGTCTTTCTTTGGACGTGCTAACTATAATTTCAAGGATAAGTATCTTTTAAGCGCGACATTCCGTGCAGATGCTTCTTCTAAGTTTTCTAAAGAAAACCGTTGGGGATATTTCCCATCTGCAGCTGCTGCTTGGCGTATATCTTCAGAACCTTTCATGAAGGGTACATCAAAGTGGCTTGATGACTTGAAACTTCGTTTCAGTTACGGTACTGCTGGTAACAATAATATTCCTTCAGGACAGTTGACACAGGTGTATGAAAACAATACTACATCTTGGATTAACGGTATCAGCAACTATTGGGCACCTTCTACATACATGTCAAATCCTGACTTGAAATGGGAAACAACAATTACACGTAACCTTGGTCTTGACTTTACCCTTTGGGGTGGTAAACTAACTGGTTCTGTTGAGGCATACATTAACACGACAAAAGACTTACTTATCGCCTTCCCTGTATCAGGAACTGGCTATGACTACCAATACAGAAACATGGGTAAGACAGAGAACAAAGGCCTTGAAGCTTCTTTCACTTGGCACGCTATAAATGCGAAGAACTGGGGAATTGATTTAAATGGAAACATTGGTTTCAATAAGTCTAAAATCAAGAGTCTTGGTATGATGAACGACTTTGGTGCAGAAAGCTACTGGGCTTCATCTGAAATAGGAAACGACTATTGGATTGCTGTTGGTGGTTCTGTAGGTCAGATGTATGGTTATAAGTCAGCTGGTCGCTATGAAGTTGATGACTTCACAGGTTATGACGCTACAAAAAAGAAATGGATACTCAAGAGTGGTGTAGCTGATGCCACTAATGTTGTAGGTCAGATTCGTCCAGGTTCAATGAAGTTGGTAGACCAACTAACAGTAGATACCAACGGTGATGGTAAAGCAGATGCAGGTGACGGTAAAATTGACACAAGCGATAAAACTATCATCGGTAATGCTAACCCTGATTTCACAGGTGGTTTCGGCATCAACGCCCATGCTTATGGATTTGACTTGAGTGCAAACTTTAATTTCAGTGTTGGCAACGACATATACAATGCCAACAAGATAGAATTCTCTACAACAGGTAAGTACCAATACCGTAACATGTTAAGCACAATGGCTGCTGGTAACCGTTGGACAAACCTTGATCCAGCAACAGGTTTGATTTCGAACGATCCTGCAAGATTGAAAGAACTTAATGCTACTACAACAGAGTTCTCTCCATACACTGACAGAATGGTATTCTCTGATTGGTCAGTAGAAGACGGATCTTTCCTTCGTCTTAACACATTGACACTTGGCTATACACTGCCACAGCTCGTTACAAACAGAATGGGCATAAACAGCCTTCGTTTCTATGTTACTGCTTACAATGTGTTCTGCATCACAAGTTATTCAGGCTATGATCCTGAAGTGTCAACAATGCGCAGAACAAACCTTACACCAGGAGTTGACTACTCTGGATATCCAAAGAGTCGTCAGTTTGTTATTGGTTTGAACTTGAATTTCTAATACGTAGGAGGATTTAAAAATGAAAAAATATATAAAGCTATCAATACTTGCATTATCATTAGCCGGACTAAGTTCTTGCGACATGGATGCACCAAACCAATCTTCGCTTGACCCAAGTGTTGTTGGATATACAGAGAAAATGGCAGAATCTGCCATAATGGGTATTCACCAGTCATTTGGAGAGACTAACTCCTATCGTGGTCGTTTCATTCCATATTACGGAATGAACACCGATGTAGAGATGATGAATGTCCCAACTTTGGCACAAACACCAGACGGTGGAAAGAATGACCTATGTGCTTACAACGCTACACCAAACAATACTCTTATGAATACATCAAACAATGCGTATGCAAAGTTTTATGAAGGTATTGAACGTGCCAACATGGTAATAGACGCTATAAAGCAATATGGAACCCCTGCAAGTCGTCCAGAAATGGCACAATTGCTCGGTGAGGGTATGACTCTTCGTGCCGTACTTTATCTTGACTTGATAAAGGGATGGGGAGATGTTCCTGCACGCTTTCAGCCTATTTCTACAAGTACTATGTATCAGGAACGCACTGATCGTGATTCGATCTACATAAGACTGCTTTCTGATCTCAAGGAAGCTGAAGATATGATGCCATGGCCTAACGACAATGATAAGACTAAGAACGTTGAGCGTGTCAGCAAGTCTTTCGTAAAGGGACTCCGTGCACGCATCGCACTTTATGCAGCGGGATATAGTTACCGTGCAGACGGAACTGTAAGAAGAAGTAACGATCCTGCCCTTTCAGTAGACAATATGTATAAGATTGCACGTGATGAATGCGAAGATGTCATCAACAGTGGAAAGAATAAGTTAGGTGACTTCAAAACAAACTTCACGAACCTTTGCAAGGATAATACCGATGCTGGAAATGAAAGCCTTTGGGAAATTCCTTTCTCTGACGGTCGTGGACGTGTACTATATACTTGGGGTGTTAAGCATAATGCCAAAGACCAGTATACAAAGCAAGCACAAGGCGGTGTAAACGGTCCTTTACCTTATTTGTATTATGATTATGACAATGAGGATGTTCGTCGTGATATCACATGTGTACCTTACGACTGGAGTAACGAATCACAAGCAAAGCAGCAACTGCGCAAAGTAAACAAATGGTGTTTCGGTAAACTTCGTTATGAATGGATGAATCGTATCGTAACATCAACAAATGATGACGGTTTAAACTTCCAGTATATGCGAATGGCTGATATTTATCTGATGGCAGCAGAAGCCATTAACCAACTTAGTGGTCCTAGCGATGCATGGGGATATATGGAACCGGTGTTGTCACGTGTATTACCAGCAGAGAAGGTTGCTACTCTTAAGAATAAATATACTGCAAACAAAGACGCATTCTTCAATGGTATTGTTGAACAGCGCGGACTTGAATTTGCTGGTGAACAACTTAGAAAAGCTGACCTTATACGTTGGAACCTTATTGATGACAAACTTGCTGAAGCAAAGACAAAGATGCAGGCATTAAGAACTCGCACTGGTGCTTACGCAGACTTACCAGGAAGTGTATATACCAAGACTGCCACAGATGGTGAAACCCTTCTTATCTATGGTCTTAATCATGGTGATACAGATGATGAAGGTGCAAACCTTGTTAGCTTGAATGGATACGAAAAGACTTCATGGCTTGAACCAGACTCAAAAACTGGTATTTTAAAGATTGATGACGACCTTGTAAACGGTCTATATATCAACAAACCAAGTACACATGCTATCTGGCCTATCTGGCAAACTTTCATAGATAACAGTAATGGTAAGCTAAACAATACATGGCTCGGATTTTAATATATAAAATTCCTAAGATTATGAAGATTATAAATAATATATCAAAATACCTGCTTGGACTTGCGACCATCGTTGCAGTGAGTTCTTGCAGTGATCAAATGGACGAGATAACAAGTTTGATTCTCGACCGAAACTACGCTCCAGTTGAATTGACCGCAAAGGTCGTCAACAAGACAAACGTAAAACTTACTTGGAACAAGTCTAATGCAGACAGCTATACCATAGAGGTGTTCCAAGATGACAGTCTTACTTTTGCGGGAACTCCTGTGAAAACAATTACTGGCGTTCTAGCCAGCGCCATTCCTTACACAGTAAGCAGTCTTCAAGGTGAGACTAAATACTCGTTCAGAATTAAAGCCATAACAAAGGATGATTCTTCAAGAGACTCTAAATGGAGTACGGCTTATGCTGAAACTGATCCTGAAAATATTCTCAGTGCCGTAAATGAAGAGACTGACATTACAGCAACTACTGTAACTTTGAAATGGCCGGCAGGACAAACTGCAACTTCTATCGTGGCTACGGCTGATGGTTCTTTCGCATCAAATGTAATCTCACACACTGTAACAGCAGATGAGATTGCTTCAGGAAAGGCTACTATCAGTGGACTTTCTCCAGAAACAAGCTACACAATCAAACTGTATAATAACACAAAGACAAGAGGTACCGTAAGTGTAAAGACTGCAATTGATTTAGGTGGCGCAACCCTTGTTAAAGCAGGTAGTGATCTTAAAACCTGTATTGACAATGCAAAAGATGGTGACGTTTTAGCATTGATGCCAGGTACATATCCAATAAACACAATAGATGGAAACATGCCTCTTAACAAGAGCATCGCTATCAAGTCTGTACGCTCTTACGACAAGGCTATAATACAAGGAGGTTTCCAACTCAGCGATGGTGCAGCACTTAGCTTAACACAACTTGTTCTTGACGGAAACAACAATGTTACAATCAAGTATGTTGCAGACTACAAGACAGCAGGCAAATTTGGCGATTTAACTATCGAAGGTTGTGAAGTCAAAGGATATACAGGTGGTGTTTATTATGTGAATGTAGCATCTGATATTACAAATTTAAAAATTAACAACAATATCATCCACAACATTAGCACAGCAAGTGATTTCCTTGATTGCAGAGCAGGTGCAATCCACAATTTGACATTCACAAACAACACAGTTTACGCTATCTCTTGTCGTGACTTCTTTAGATACGATAACAAGGCTAGCAGTTTCCCTGGAGTTGCTCCATACATCAGCGTTGACCACAACACACTTGATGGTCTGGGCTCTGTAAATAAGGGTATTTTCTATGTAAGATTCACTGGAACTTCCATAGCCTTTACAAATAATATCGTAAGTAATTCAACTGGTTTGTTCTGTAAATTTGCAACAACAATCATTCCGAGTTTCAGTGGTAACAACTACTATAACTCACCAAACTTTGTTCAAGCGACTGATGATAAAACAAACACAGGTATAACCGTCTATGACAATACTGGTACTAGTTACAATCCTAGCTATGCAGACTATGCAAATCATGATTTTACAGTAAAGACTGATGATTTGAAATCTTCAAAGACAGGTGACCCTCGTTGGATTAAATAAAGATATTCTTATTAAACAATAAATCAAGTAGGAGAATACAAAATGTATTCTCCTATTTTTATATTCTCTCCCATCCTACTATATAAATCATAAAGATACATCTACAAGAAAAAGTTTATTGAATGCCACTAATGTCATAAAGCCTTTGTTTATAAGAGATGAGCGAGTGACATTAAGTATATCCCCTGCGTTTTTTGTATTATTTAGCTACGGAGCTACATTATCACTCTCAAAGCCTATAAACAGAGGGATTGAAGATACGTAGCTAGGTCATTTTAGCTTCGTGAGCTACGTTTTAGCTACGTTATTTATTTCTATATATATAATGTACGTGCATGCACACGCGCACTTAGGAGTTTTTAAAAATACTAGTGTCGAAATGTCAACATGATGAATATCAATATGTTATCTGTCATTTTTAATAATATATGGTGACGGTGATATGACGAAGAAGCCTCAAATTTTATCATGCGTTTTACGAAGAAATGCATTGTGATTTATGTTGTTTTGGGGAGTGATAAGGGCCTTATCACTCGGTAAAGTAACACGAAATGGAACCTAGTTTGCTTGCAAAATTGCATTAGAAAATTATGCAATTAGATTTTTGCTTGACACATTTTCGTCACTTGATTATTCTCGAAAAGAAGTCTAACAAGTTGACATTCAACGGATAGACATTTCGACACTAGTATTTTTGAAAAGTCGAAAGTGTGCGTATGCGCGTGTATTATTATGTGTAGCACCAGTAATTGAAACTTTGGCTAACAGCTCAAACTTGATTTCATTGTATGAATAAAAATCTTACAGTATCTTTGCCGAGAATTCAGCGGAATTCGGCAGAACATTTAAACAAGCTTGAAAATTCTGTTCTCGTTTACTGAATCTACTTTCACATCCTCAGTTCCTCAGATACAGCCAACGGTTCTTTGACAAATTCACTCATAGAATACATTCCATCCCTAAAATGACACAAGTAGATGTAGCTGAATCTTGCAAGCTACGTTTCGTTATCCCCATAAAGGCTTTGTCAGATATACCGTAGCTTTGAAAACACGCAGGGAAGCCATCTTAAGTAGACAAAATTCAAATCATCACCAATATATCTAGACTCAAACTCTAGACATAACAACAGTTAATTATGAAGGTTGAATTTATGATAAATACAACCTTCATAATTAAAAATTACAATATAGCATGGAGACGAACAGAGAGAATGTTGACAGGACCTGTGCGATCTTTATTGTATCCGGGATTAACTAAGAATTGATAAGCACCAGTTAAATAAAGATTTTTTCTCAACTCTGCAGAGTAATAAAGCTCTACCAAATGTTCATTGGTATAATTAAGATTGCCATCGCCAAGCATAAAGCCTGTACCGCCTGCTTTTAGATATTCTCTATGATCTTTTGATAGACCTGATACGACATAAGCTAATCCTACATTGTCATTTTCTCTTTTCCATTTCTTTCCTGTTAGAGAAAAGCCTCCACTAACAGAATGGTCTATTTCGGTAAAAGCCCATGTTTCATTACGTCCATTATTCCAACTTGCTCTGAGAAAACTGCCTAAATCGTTTGTTATATTCTGTTCTGCATTTAAAGCAAAGCCAAATTTTGTATTACCATATTTTCGGGTATCCTCAATATTAGGATTGACAGGTTGTTGATTAATGCTTTGTCTGTAATTTCCCATCTTGGTTGTTGTAAAGAATGTAAGTAATCGTATTGCTCCAGCTAACTCGTTCAGGTTATAACGATGTGTATATTCAAGCGTGTATGAACATGATTTTGAAATATTCCAGTTCATTTTATTTCCATTTGCAGTTAAGGGGACTAACGACATTCCGTATCTCAATTCATGCTTGGGTGTTACCAATTCTAAGACAAGACTCGGTGTATAACCTCTTGTGTTAGCAGGATAGTCCCATGCGCCACTATCCATTAAAGCCCAACTCATAAATTGAGTACGGGGATCATGACTAAACTTATTATCATCAAAAAAATCAGCAATACCAATTTTACCTATAGTAAATGCCAAATACTTAGTTGGTAAATCTCCAGCTAATTGGTTACTATCACTTGTTTGAGAAACGGTTTCTTGAGTCAACGGCAAAACCTGTCTAAAGAATACGCGAGCTACATAAATGTGTGGTGCAGGATCACCAATACGAAAAGTTTCTCCATTTGTAGCTGCCGCAATACCTAATGCTCCGCTAATGCCAGAACCACCAGCGATCTCAGGATTAATATAAAAGCTTGCACCTTTCCACATTCTAACACCCGCAAAAAGTGTAGCAGTAATAGAGGTTTGGCTTTCGGTCGCAGTTTTCAAACTATTTATGCCAGAATATTTAGCGTTAAACCCAGGCTTATATTGATTTATTACTGTCGTTTGTGCATGAATCGTAAATCGCTCGTTTGCGATTGTGTCAGTCTGTGCATAAATTTGCATAGCCACCATAACAGCTATGTAAAGTAATATATATTTTTTCATTTCTATGCTTGTTTTTATCTACTCCATTTTGATTTCTTTCATCAAAATTCTCAAATATCAGAAATTATGGAATCGTTTAATAAACCAACTTTTCACAATCTGAGTAAGAATCGCATAAGCGACCAATATTATAATCAAAAATGGGAAATACGTTATTGGAAGTGCTTGCAAACCCAGCAAATGAGCAACTGGAGAAAAAGGTATAAAAATACCGATCGCCATGATTAAAGAAGTCAACGCAACAACTGGGGCTGTAGCCCAGCTTTGAATAAATGGTATTTTACGGGTTCTAATCAAGTGCACAATTAATGTTTGCGATAATAAACCTTCAATAAACCATCCACTTTGGAATAAGCTTTGGTGTTCAGGAGAATTAGCTTTGAAGACGAAATACATCAACGCAAATGTAGCATAATCAAATATGGAACTTATTGGTCCAATAAAAACTATGAATTTAGATAAGAACTTCGCATTCCACTGTTGCGGTTTATTAATATACTCTTCATCCACTCTATCCCATGGAATAGATACTTGTGATATATCGTAAAGTAGATTTTGCAATAATAATTGAACAGGTAGCATCGGCAAAAATGGTAAGAATGCACTTGCACCAAGCATACTGAACATATTTCCAAAGTTACTACTTGTGGTCATTTTGATATATTTCAGGATATTTCCAAAAGTACGGCGACCATATACTACTCCCTTCCTTAGAACATTCAAATCGTTCTCAAGCAAAATAATATCTGCACTTTCTTTAGCAATATCTGTAGCTGTATCCACAGAGATACCAACATCAGCTTGTTTTAAAGCTCCTGCATCATTTATACCATCTCCAAGAAAGCCAACGGTATTTCCTTTGCTCTGTAATACCTTCACTACTCTTGTTTTTTGCAACGGATTTAGTTTGGAAAAAATACTAATATCACCGATTTTTGAAGCAAGTTCTTCATCGGTTATTTCATCAAGTTCATTTCCTGTGATAAGGTTGTTGACTTCAATGCCAATGTCATTACATATCTTTTTAGTTACAATCTCATTGTCGCCAGTTAATACTTTTACATTAACTCCTAATTTGCGTAATCGCTCTATTGCTTCTTTTGCCGAAGGTTTAGCTGGATCAAGGAAACCAATGAGTCCAACAATCATTAGATTATTTTCGTCAGCTACAGAATAGTTTAATTCTCGTTGATCAAATTCTTTGACTGCAACCAGCAATACTCGCATGCCATCTTCATTCATTTTCTTAGTCTCACGAAGAATTAATTCACGGGTACTATCATCGAGTGGAATAACCTCATCAGTAAAGATCTGCAATTTTTTGTCTTCTCCTGGATCAAAAGCATAAGAAGAAATGGAAAGTAATTCTTCTACAGCACCTTTACAGATAAGCAAATGCTTTCCATCTTTTTTTTGTAGAATAACCGATAATCTACGGCGCTGAAAATCAAAGGGAATTTCATCTATTTTTTCGAAGTCTCTTTCTACATTTAGTTCTTCATTAAGTTCTGCATGAGTTAGGATTGCATTGTCGAGTAGACTTTTAACGCCTGTTTGGTGAAAGCTATTGAGGTATGCCCAACTCAACACCTCCTCATCATCAATACCGTAAATATTTACATGCTTTTCTAGTACGACTTTATCAAGAGTTAATGTTCCTGTTTTGTCTGTACATAGAATATCCATGGCTCCCAGATTCTGAATTGCATTCAAGCGTTTAATAATCACATTATGTTTGCTCATACTAACAGCTCCTTTAGCAAGATTAGCCGTTACTATCATAGGTAACATTTCAGGAGTGAGTCCTACGGCCACAGCAATAGCAAATAGTAAAGAATCGTACCAATTGCCTTTCATAAATCCATTTATCAGGAAAATGAGAGGAACCATGACAAACATAAACCGGATAAGCAACCAACTTATCTTGTTTATTCCTTTATCAAAGCTGGTTTCAACTCGCTTCCCAGTAACAGACTTACTTATAGCTCCGAAATAAGTACTTTCACCTGTATTGATAGCAACAACTGTTGCCGAACCACTGACCACATCAGAACCCATAAGGCAGATATTTGGCAACTCAAAAGGTGATAGCTTTTTAGCATCAGCAATCGGTTGGTCATTTTTCTCAACGGGTATTGATTCTCCTGTTAGAGCCGATTGGTTGACAAATAAGTCTTTTGATTGAATCACCCGACAATCAGCGGGTATCATGTCACCAGCTGATAACAAAATTATATCACCAGGTACAATTTCTTCAAAGTCAATTTCATCTTTACCAGTTTCTTGACGAATAACAGTCGCAGTTGTAGTTACTAAGTCCTTTAATTTTTCTGCAGCAAGGTTGCTTCGATATTCTTGTACAAAACGAAGCACAACACTGATAATTACCATTACAGAAACGACTACAAGCGTTTTGTAGTCTCTATCTGCTGGAGCGGCCAGTACCACATCGATAATAGAAGATACTATTGCTATCAGGACAAGGATACCGATAAATGGATTGATAAAGGCCGAGACAAGTTGTCTAAACCATGAGGGTGTCTCTTCCCTTTTCACTCTATTGTATCCAAATTGCTCTTGCCTTTCTGAAACTTCATCTTCATTCAGTCCAGTAGGCAAGCATTGCAAGCGTTCGAATATTTCTTTTTTTGGAAAAGTAGCTGTTTTAAAAAGATTTTCAGTTGGAGTTGACAGCATCACTCCTTTACCATTGTGCATTGCTGCTCCAATGGTGTTTCTCATTATTTTTATCATGAGTTATACCTCCGTTATTAAGCATATCAGGAAGTATAAATCATGAGACACGACTTCCTAACGAATGCAGTTAAACATTATTTTATTTGTAATCGGATAAGGGTCGTCGTTCATATTTATTTTTGATTTTAAATTCGGCGCAAAGGTAGTATTAATTTTTGAAATATAAAAGGGAATCATGATTTATAATGAATGATAATCACAGAATTTTCGTTTGAAGAATGAATATTCATTTATAAAAGCTTTAGTTATTCACTAAAAATAATATGGATTAAAACAAGAAAAAATCACCAATACAAAGCATTCTATAGATTTAAATAAGAATGTTTGAAGGCTTTATACAAATCCTCATAAAGAAGTATTTTATACTAAAATACAATAAACTTTTTATAATATGGATAGGTGATACAGAAATGAAACTTGCATGGCGAAGTTATTAATTTCAACAAATACATAACTAATATCAGAAAAAATATCTATATTTGTATTATTGAAAAAATAAAAATATGAAACATAAAGCTACATTAATCGTTATTATGGCTATTACATTGCTTGCTTCTTGCAACAGAAACAAGACCGATGAAACAGCTAAACAGATAGATACGATACCAGAAATAGTGATGCACATACAAAAATGCTCACGATTATATACCGCTGAATATAAATTTCACAAGATTATAACTCATCTGGATAAAAAAACTATCAAAGCTTCTCTGTTCAAAACAGACATGAGTTTTGACATCCCTATGAGTCAGCGAAAGATTGCTATCCCTATGGACGCAACTGTGAAAGCATATATCGACTTCTCAAACTTTTCTGAAAAGAACATAACTAAGTTTGGCAACAAGATTGAAGTAACACTACCCGACCCACGAATCATAATGACAAGTTCAAGAATAGACCACGAGGGAATTAAGAAAGATGTTAGTTTGGTTCGTTCAAACTTCAGCGATGAGGAACTTTTAAGCTATGAAAAACAGGGACGAGATCAAATCATAAAATCTATTCCTCAAACGGATATTCTTGAAAGAGCCAAGATGAATGCAGCCAATAATATCATTCCGATGATAAAGCTCATGGGGTATGACGAAAAAGATATTACAATAAGTTTCAGAAAGGGCTTAAACAACAACATTAATAACCTAATTGACAAAACTACAATAGAACATGAAAAATAAGAATAAATCAAGACTCAGCATTAAGTCTCTTATCAGCAACGTTGCTGTAAATCCATTACTGCAAGTTGCGATAATAGCTATTGCCGCTATCATTATACTAGCCGGACTATATTGGCTAAACAAGGATAACAGCATAAGTATTGAAGAGAACAAGAAGATTGACATTACGCCTACAATGATAAAATCAATTGAAAACATTGGTGAATGGGAATTTCTACAGGTAAATGATGAAGAACTGACTGATACAACAAGACATAGTTTCTTTGGTGACGATAAACTTGTGAGGATATATTATGGAACACTTCGACTGGGAATAAATCTGCATGAGACAAACAAAGACTGGATAAAAGTAGACCACGACACAATAAAGGCTATATTACCACCCATAAAATTGCTTGACAATGAATTCATTGATGAGGCAAGAACAAAGCCTTTCTCTGAGACAGGAACATGGACAGACAAAGACCGCAAAGCACTATACAACAAAGCATACAACGCGATGAAGGCACGTTGCATGGCAGCTGACAATATTACCAAAGCTAAGAATAACGCAACTATACAGTTTAACAATATATTGCACTCAATGGGATTTGAATATGTAAAAATACGATTTGACAAGTGACAATAAATAAAGGACCCGCCAGCAAATCTGCTAGCGGGTCCCTTTCTCACTAAATCAACAAAAACCATTTAACCCATCCTCGCTATGAGGGAAATCTAATCTATCAAAACACAATACTCAAAACTCTCTAAACATTTTATTCCTTAACGTGTACCTAAAAACATTGAACCTACTTTTTTTATAATCGCTTGGAGGAAGTACATAACCACAATCTAATGATTTATGCGAACTCCAACAACAATGCAAAGATAAAACTAAATTTCCCCCGTTGTTCTGATAATTGTCAATATTAGCGCAAATCGTTGAGCAAACGATTGCACAGTTTTAATGTGTTAGTTTTTATTCAACATTCCTGCCTGTTGCTATAAAGTAAGCAGTCTTGCAATCAAGATAGTTGCAAACTGTTTCAGTATACTTGTCTAATGACTGCTGATTACTTGTCTGTGCATCGAGCAGATCGCTCATTGTTGCAGTGCCTGCTTTATAATAATCCTCATTCAGACGAAGATTTTCAGCTGATTGTTCTATACTCTTGCGTGCCACAAGAATCTGTTTGTATGAATTATCAAAATCATTATATGAACTTTGCATCTGTATGATGAGCAGTTGACGATTATCCTCTCTATCCTGACATGCAATCTGTTCAGCTATCTTCTGATGCTTCACCACATGATTATCACTCCACAAGCCACTGATAGGAACACTAAGAGTTGCAAGTCCTATCACATTAGCTTGGCCACTTCCCATCATATTTTGATACACTCCAACTGCGCCAACAGACAAAGTAGGCAACAATACTCCTTTTTTCAGTTTAGTCTGAAGTTTGTTAGCCTCAACATTTTTATCAAGAAGTTGAGCCTCTACTTTATTGTTGAGTGCAGAAACATGGTCAACAAGATAGACAGAAGGTTCAAGAATTTCATCTGTCAACGTTGTATCAATCATTATTTCATCGCCATTCTTACCTATATATTGAGCAAGAGCCATTTTGCACAGTTTGATTCCGTTTTCAACCTTCAATCTGTTTCCAACCAATTCATTCTGCTTCAGTTCAACTGTCAACATATCCTTTTTTGTAGAGATACCAGCTTTATAAGCATTTTCGGCATCATTATGAATACGTTTTAATTGATTATCAGCCATATTAATAGTTCTAAGCTTTCCAAAAAGCGTTAACAATTGATTATAATATGTCTCTGTAGATGAAACCACTTCATCTTCAGACTGTCTGATCTGCAGCTTCTTTACTTCAGTCTGCAACTTAGCCAATTTGTTTCCATTCGTTATCTGTCCACCTGCATATATTGGTTCCATAGCCATGAGTTGCGCCATCGTTCCATGCTTCAACATATTAAAAGAGTATGAAGATGGTAATGAAGCTAACGCAGCAGGATTTAATCCTAGCTGCGAGACTACACTACCCAACTTACTTTGATCAGCTGCTGATAGACTAAAGTCTTTTTTCATCAAATAGTCATTAGATTGAAAACCGAGAGCACTAGCCGTTACAGTAGGTAGATATTTAGAGAATGCATTTTTTTCAGTTTCCAGTGCTTGACTCACTCCAAGTCGAGCATCTCTTATCCTTATATTGTTGTGCATTGCCAATTCACGACACTCTTTCAATGTATATATCTTTTGTGCGCTTATTGGCAAAAACATACCAACTGATAATATTATTATTGATAGTCTTTTCATCATAATTATTATATATATTTGTTGTCTATTCAGTCTATTCAGTTTCTTCACTTACAATCTTCTGTATCATCTTTGCACGATCTTTCTCATTCTTCAAATGACGCTTCTTGTCTTCGATACGGAATATTATCCAATATCCAATAGGTATCATTGTGAGAATAAAGAACATTGCGACGATAGTACCAAAACAAACAACAACTCCCATTGGTCCCCACATCGGTGAGTTTTGTATAACCATAGGCACAACACCCATTGATGCAGCTGCACTAGTAAGGAATATAGGGCGCATACGTCTTTCAGCAGCCTGAATAGCCGCATGCTTAGCGCTGATTCTATTTTTCTTGCGCAGTTCTTCAGCATAGTCTATCATTATGATACCGTTCCTCACTATGATTCCCATAAGCGATATCATACCCAGCACACCAGTCAAACTCACGTCCTGATGCATGACATAGATACCAATAGCCGCTCCCAACAAAGAAAATAGAAGTGAAAACATTATCAATACAGACATTCGTATGTCTTTGAAATGGAAAATCAATATCACGAATATGATGATAATTGATATAGACAAACCTCCATAAATCTGTGGTCCGTTTTCATTATCGAACTCACGTTGACCACCAGCTTTCATAGAAACGCCCTTACCAGGAACAGATTTTAATGAAGCTAATGTTTTATCCGTAGCCGTATTCAGATTTACGCCTCTACGTACATCTGCAAAGACTGATATCGTTCTCACTCCATTACGTCTTACAATCATGCCTTCATGCCAATCAGGCTTAACATTAGCTATCTGGTTAAGATGTACATTCACTCCAGGGACCAAACCACTAACCATTGTATTACTCAAATCATCAGGAGTATGATTCCCTGATTTTGTATCTTTAAGCATCACGTTTACCGGATAATCACCCTCCCAGACTGTTGTAAGTGGAATACCATCACCGAATCTTGTAGCAAGATTCATAGACAACATCGCCTTGTTTATTCCTAACCTATTAGCCTCATCACTATTCATTATAACGTTTAGTCCACTGGTAGTTCCATCAAAATTACTTCTTACCAACAACAAATTGCTGTCACGGCGCATAATTTCCATAGCTGTATCTACAGTCTTATGCAACTGAGAAAGGTCACTGCCACTAAATCTAATCTCAACAGGTGATGTAGCTTCAGAATAGTCTAGTTGCTTTATACGCACCTGAGCATCACTAAAATAGCGAGAATACATCGGAGTGAACTTATCAAGCAAAGCTTGGGTATCCTCATCATCCTTAGTATTGACAATAAACTGTGCGAAATTAGTACCACCAATCTGTGGAGCATAGCTGGTTTGGAAACGAGGAGAACCACTACCATAGAATGTAGTGACATTAAGTACACGTTTATCTTTTTTCATTAAATGCTCCAAACTATCAGCAACTTGCGCGGTGCGTTCAATCGCTGTGCCAGAAGGCATATAAATTTCTACCGCAAATTGGTTACGTTCAGCCCTTGGCATCAATTTCTGCGGAGCTCTTGAAAAAAGATATCCTCCTATGATGATAGTAAACACTCCAAAACCCAATGTGATAAAAGGATGTCTGAAGCAAGCATTAATCAATATATTATAATAATGCTGTATAACTTCCAAGAAAGTCTTATGTTTCTTTTTACCACTATCTTCTTTTAATCCTTTCTTTATAAATGTATATTGCATCCATGGCACCATGAATACCGCTATCAATAAAGACACACCCAAAACAATAGAGACACCAAACGGGAACCATTTCACGAAGTCTAGCAACATACCCCTCATCGTTATCAACAATGGGAAGAAAGTGATTGAAATAGCTAATGTAGCACTGAATATTGAAGAGAAGAACTCTTTGGCTGACAAGGAGGCTGCATGCCATCGACTCATTCCCTGATCAATCTTCTCTATATAGCAGTCAATAATGACAATACTATTATCCACTATCATACCAAGAGTCACAATCAATGCCGCCAGCGTTACCGTATTCAATTCTATTCCAAAAGCATAGAAGATTCCCAACGCAATAAATATCGTTATCGGAATTGTACCAGCCGCCACACTAGCCACTCGCATTGGCAGCAGAAGCATGATGACTATGATTACTGAAACTATCGCTATACACAATTCTTTAAGGAAATCTACGACAGATGAATTTACAACTTGACTCTGATCCGTTATCGTATAAATGTGAACATCAGAAGGCAAACTAGCCTGATATCTGTTCATGATTTCTTTTACCTTATCACCAAACTGAACAATATTTTTACCTTCGTTCATCTCTAATGATAAGACAATACATTTCTTGCCATTATTCTTCACATAAGAATCGGCATCAGGATATTCACGTTTTATTGTTGCAATATCACGCAAACGTATCACATTGCCAGCAGGATCTGAAAAAACAATCTGCTGCGCCACATCATTTTCCGTGCTAAGACTTGATACCACGTGTATTGGTCTCACCGTATTCTTATCGTCAACCGATCCACTAATGATAGTCATACCTTGAGATTTCAGACTAGCCAGCAAAGTTGCAGTATTCAAACCGTATGTAGAAAGACGGTCACGATCAATATAAATACCGATCTGCTCTTTCTGTTCACCACATAGTCTCATATTGGCAACCTCAGGAATCGTACGTAGACTATCCTGCAGATTCGTCATATAATCATGCAATTGCCTATAAGTTTTGTCTTTACTCTCCAATGTAAGCAACATTGCAGACGTATCGCCGAAGTCATCATTTGCTATTAAAGCTAATACCCCAGTAGGCAATTCACCCTTAAACTGTTGAAGTTTAATTTTAAATTTACTCCAAAACTCATCCTTATTCTTTATATTATCATTCAGTTCCAGAAAGACATAACAAACACCGTCTTTGCTTTGTGAATATGTCTTTGACTTCTTTATTTCCTTAAATCCCCAAAGAAACTTCTCTAAAGGTTTTGTCACTTGTTCCTCTACTTCAGCAGAAGTAGCACCGGGATAAACAGCGGCAACCACACCTGTACGAACAGTGAAAGTAGGAAATTCATTTTTAGGCATATTAATAAGTGAATATATGCCAAAGACAATGAATACAGACACAATCAGCAGCATGATGCTGCTTTTGCGCATAACTCCCTCTACGGGATCAAATTTAGATCGTTTCATCATTGAATCTTTATTTTAGAACCCTCACTTATATTATCCTGTCCGCTCACAATTATTCTGTCACCAACATTCAATCCCATCGTTATTACAGTACCCTGACTACTAACATCACCAGCTGTTACATTGCGGCGCATGCTCTTATTTCCATCAGCTACCCAAACGTATGTGCCTTGACCATCAACAAGAACAGCATTCTGTGGCACTACGATACAATTGCTTTCACCTGACTGATTGATAGCAACATTACATACCATACCAGGCAATAAAGCTCTATCGCTATTCGTCATTTCTAATTTAATATCATAAGTATGACTCAATGGATTTGCCTGTACTCCCTTTTCCTTTACATTGGCAGTAAACATACGGTTGTTCAAAGCAGCAACATTAAAATGAACTGGCTGTCCTACATGGATAGTTGCAATCTCTTTTTCAGGGATAGAAACTTTCACCTTTATATTGTCTAATTTCACAAGCTTAAAGCAACTTTGTCCTGGAATAACATTATTACCCATATCAACACTGCGCTGAGAAATGTAACCACCAAACGGTGCACGCAATACACAATCTCCAAGATTTTTTCTTGCAATACGCGCTGCAGCTTGTGCCTGAGCAAGTTGTGTCTGTATCTCGATAAACTTGATTTCAGGTAGACTACCTTTCTTATATAGTAGGTTCATACGACGATATGCATCTTGCGTCTGTGCCAATGTAGACTTCGCAATATCATATGTATTATTTAAGGTCTGCTTATCAAGGACTGCCAGCACATCACCTTTCTTAACAAACTTGCCTTCGTCTGCAAAAACTTGAGAAACGGTGCCCATTGTAGCAAAACTTAACTGCGAACCATACGATTCTTCTACCGTACCGACATAAGTCTTGGTAGTAGCTTCATCTGTACCGCTTACCGTTAAAACACTTACATTAATAGCTTTCAAGCCATTTGTTTTTTTTCCGTTGGAACAACTTGATAAAACAATCGTTACCATCAAAAACACAATCAATCCTTTTACTTTCATTTCTCTATATATAAATTTGTTATAAAACGCTACAAAATTAGTATTAATAGTATTCAGTAGCAAGGTTGATAACATTAGTAGATTGTCCTATTTGCCAACTCGGCAATAAAAGTAGCACAAAAACGCTAAAACAATGCCAATAAATTAGTATATTTGTCGAGTAAATGTTTCACTAAATAAGAAATAATTATGTTTGATAGTAATAACCAAAATGCTCTTCAGCTCCCATTTGAATATCACCATCTGCCAGATTTCGCAGAAGATCTTATAAAGTCTGGTGAAATTGTCTCAGCAGATGCATCCATTGGATTAGTAATTTGTCTATGCACGAAAGGTAGTATAGATATTGAATCTGGGCTAAACTATTACTGTATTAAAGAGAAAGAAATGTTTTTTTATTCTCCTGCAGGGTTCTTAACAGTTCACAATGTCAGCAAAGACTTTGAAGGACTGATCATTAAACCAAAATTGGATTTTATACTACCATTGATTTCTAATCTTCTGAATGTAAGAAGTCAGATGTATATCAGAAATAATCCAAAACTTACAATGACTGATCAACAATATGAATATATTATAGGTTTAATGTCCTCTATTGAAGAACGCATTAATTATGAGATGTCTTGTGAAATGGATGAACGTAGGCGTAGTGTCCTAACGGAACTTATCAAATCCCAAGCCAGCACTTTGTTTTATGAGATATTAAATCAATATCTTATCAATCAACCCATAGAATTGACTGCACCAGATAGGAATGACGAAATCATGCAAAAGTTTATTGTTTCACTCGACTTACATTATAGAACTGAAAGAAATGTTGCTTTTTATGCAGCAGAGCAATGTCTCTCATATAGTTACTTCTCTGAGATAATAAAAGCAAAGACTGGTGTAACTGCTCTGAAATGGATTATAAGCAGAGTTATCCTTGATTCAAAACAAATGTTGGGATTTACCAACATCAGTATAAAAGAAATTGCTGATAAGCTTAATTTTCCAACGCAAACTTTTTTCGGCAAGTACTTTAAACAATATGTTGGAATATCACCAAAAGAATATCGCAAAAGATGCAAAAGCCACAAAGGGGACGTTGCTGCCAACAAAATAGAACTCAATTTATATAATTATCTCAAATAACACCAATTTGTAAAAAATAGGCTTTACATACAAATCGAAATCAACACTTAAAAAAAACATATTGGATTGTGGCAGAATTCATGCCAGCAAGATTGCAACATATTTAATATCTGAAAATGAAATCTTGCATACATTCACATGTATGCAAGACCAAATTCAAAAAACCCAATCAATTAATAACTAATGTTGTTAATCCATATATGTCCATTTTTCAAATCAATTGCTCTTCCTGTTAGCTCTATCTTTCCAGAAGTATCAGATGTCTTTAAAACAACAAGGCAACGTCCGAAAAAGACTTTACGGTTGTTGGCCTTAAAACGCTCCATTGATGTTTGACATCCATTATCTACACCAGCAATAGAAGCCTCGCCATCTACATTAAAGAATATCTGATTATCAGCCCACGGGCAAAGATTATCGTCTTTATCAACAATCTCTGCTGTAACAAAAATCAATCCGCCATGCCTATTTGAACTACGATCTGCAGTAAGTCTTATATGATCTGGCATGCCTGCAGTATGTATTGTTTGTTCACGCACAATGTTTCCATCCTTTTTTGCAACAACTCTCACTTCACCTGGTTCAAACTTCACTCTCCACATAACATGATATTCATGAGGTAGCTTGCGTCTCACTCCTTGACTGACATTGTTTACAAACAATTCTACTTCGTCAGCATTATTATAATAGCACCACATATCTATCGTCTGTCCCGGTAGCCAATTCCAATGAGGAAACAAATGCAATACTGGCTTGGATGTCCATTCACTCTGATACATATAATATATATCCTTTGGGAAACCTGCCAGATCTATGATTCCAAAATAACTACTTCGTGCTGGGAAACCATAAGGAGTTGGCTCTCCGATATAATCCCATCCTGTCCAAATGAACTGCCCACTCACAAATGGATTATTTTTCACCACATCCCATGTCTGCTCATGTGTGCTGCTCCATGAGGCGTGCATATTATCGTATGCACTGCACATGAAAGACGGATCTGTATATGGAAGCCACCACTCTTTTGGTGCCATATAAATTGTATCGCTTGGCATTATATAGTTTCCGCGAGTCTGCAATGCAGACACCGACTCTGTCATTATAAAAGGTTTGCTATGGAAGTTATGTGGTACATCCTTTATATTATTAATGTGATAATTATATCCTATTATATCTAAAGCTTCACTCTTAAACAGATTGTTTTCTGGAGAAGGTTCGTTGCATCCAGCAGTGACAGGACGTGTAGAATCCAAAATCTTCACAATCTCAGCCAATCTACGTGTAAGTTTTGCATTGACGTTAAGTTCCTTTCCTCCAAGAGAAGAAGCATCGTGCCCTGCATTAAGTATCAGGTTTGCCTGCTCAGGAGTAAGCTTATCTGCCGAAGCAGAATTCCATTGCTCAAGAACTTCGTTTCCGATGCTCCACATGATTACAGAAGGATGATTGCGATCACGAACAACCAAATCAGTCAAGTCACGTTCAAACCATTTATCAAAGAAACGAGCATAATCATTCTTTGTCTTTTTTTGATGCCACATATCAAAGCTCTCATCCAAAACCATGAAACCAAGAGAATCACATGCATCAAGTAACTCTGGTGCAGGAGGATTATGTGAACACCTTATGGCATTACAACCCATTTCCTTTAAAAGGGACAATTTACGAATGATAGCATCCTTATGTATTGCTGTACCAAGACATCCTAAATCATGATGATCGCATACGCCATTTATTTTCATATTCTTTCCGTTAAGCCAAAAGCCGGTAACGGCATCAAACTTAAAAGAACGGAAACCAAACTTAGTGGTATAAGTATCAACAACTTTCTTTCCACGTAAAAGTTCTGTTCGCAAGATATATATAGTAGGATTATCTACCGACCAAAGAATTGGATTCTGAACAGAAATATGCTGTTTATTAACTGTTATCGCATTTTCATTAGCTAATGAGGCAGAAGATGAAACGGCTACAATTCGCCCATGAAAATCAACAATGCTATTGCGCACTGTTATTTTGTCTTTTGAATTTGTTTTGTTATCAATACTGATATCAATATTCATATCACCACTCTGTGAAGCCGTGACGAAAGTTCCCCAATGGGCAACATGGATGTTACCAGTTTCAACTAAATATACATTACGATAAATGCCACATCCGCTATACCATCTACTGTTAGGTTGATCTGAATTGTCAACACGCACCGCGACAACATTTCCATTCTTCTTTACATACTGCGTAATATCATATCTAAAACTACTATATCCATAAGGTCGTGTACCCAATTCTATGCCATTCACATATACGGTTGAATTCATATACACGCCATCAAAATCAATATAATATCTTTTGGCTTTTGAGTAATCGTTTATATCAAAATGCTTGCGATACCAACCTATGCCACCAGGTAATGCACCGCCACTCGCTCCAGATGGATTTGTAGCAAGAAAATCACCCTCAATAGCCCAATCGTGCGGCAAAGTAAGTTTTCGCCAAGAAGAATCATTATAATCATGCAATGACATCTTTGCAGAATCACCCAACGTAAACAACCAGTTATCAACAAATCGTTTACTGTCTACAGCAGAAGCCGTGACAGTAAACAATAATGCCAATAATAATAAAGCAGACTTATTTTTCATTTATTTCAATTTTACAGACAAAGATTTTCCTGTATATTTAACGATTGTACCAGATATATTGTCAAAGTCCAATGCATTAGCAACAGTCTGTCCCTTACAATGATATACTATATTAAAACGGCGATTCTTAACCATACCGTTATAACTGCCATTAAGGTCACCTATTACTAAAGTATTCGTCTTGTCATTATATATAAACTTAATGGTAGAATAGTGACCTTTCTCATAATTATAATTAGTACCTTCATCCTCATAGAGAGTGAACTCACCATCATGACCTTGATATACATACAGATTAACAAATTCTGCAGGCTTTTCATCGCTCCATTCCATGTCAGGACCAAATGGAATTATTGAACCTTCGGGCACGAATACCGGAATTTTGTCGTAAGGAGCATCCGCATCAATCGTCTGCCCACCTACGTAATATTTATTTGTGTATAGGTCATACCATCCTCTCTGTTTTGGAAGATATATCTTACGGCTGCGAGCTTTATACTCACCCACTGGGCAAGCCATCAGAGAAGGACCAAACATCCACTGATTTTTAATATCATAAACATTGGCATCACCATTAAAGTCCATCACAAGCGGACGCATAATGGTATAATCATTAAAATGAACAGCACCAGCCAGACTATACATATATGGCATCATACGATAGCGTAGTTTGTCATAAGCTACAATGGTCTTGTAAGCAGGATGACTCTCAGGTGCTATATTCCAAACTTCACGCAAAGGCCATTGTCCGTGAGTACGATATAAAGGTATGAAGCATCCAAATTCATTCCATCTTGTCTGCAACTCTCTCCATTCTTTCAAATCCTCATTTTCCTCACCAGTTTTATCATACAACTGTTGTGCTGCAACATAACGATTTTCTACACAGAAACCTCCTTGATCCATACCCCAGAAAGGCAGTCCACTGATACTATAGTTCATTCCCGCTGTCATCTGTGCACGCATATCCTCCCAGCGAGTACCTATATCCCCACTCCATGTTGCTGTGCTGTAACGCTGTTCACCTGCAAATCCACTACGTGTCAGAAGAAATACACGCTGATTTGGATTCACACTGCGCTGACCATTATATATAGCGTCGGCATTTACAAGAGAATAAGCATTGAAATACTCAGTAGTAGAACCTAAAGCGGTAGAACCGCTGAGAGCCTTGCGATACCACATTGGAGTACAGTCTCGTACATTTGGTTCACTTGCATCCATCCACCATGCATCTATACCAAATTTATATTTACTATATAGATTCTCGTCCATCTGACGCCAGAACATCTTACGGGCACCTGGTGCATAAGCATCATAGAATGAACCTAAATATCCTAACCAGTCATAGATAGAATCTTTCACTGCCTGATGATACATCCAACCATTGGCATCCAACTCCTTATAGTTCTTAACACTGCTATAGAATTTAGGCCAAACAGATATCATGAAACGGCCGTTAAGAGCATGCACACTATCAAGCATTGCCTGTGGATTAGGATAGCGAGAAGACTCAAATGTATGATCTCCCCAAGAATCAGTCTTCCAATAATTCCAGTCCTGAACGATATTATCAATAGGAATATGACGCTTGCGGAATTCACTCAAAGTAGATTCAATATCGGCACTACTCTTATAACGCTCACGACTTTGCCAGAATCCAAGTGCCCATTTAGGATAAATCTGTGCCTTACCAGTAAGAGTACGGTATCCAGAAATAACATCATCGAGATTTTTACCTGCAATAAAATAATAATCCATATCAGGAGTCATCTCGCTCCATATACTTAGCTTTCCCTGTTCAGCCTCGCTACGTGGAGAGGCGGCACGAAGTCCACAATAACTCACGTCTCCGTCAGGATACCAATCAACGAGCAACTTTGCTTTAACACCTTTGCGAAGAGGCACTGTGAATTTATATGAATTGGGATTCCATGCAGTACGCCAACGTTGAGGTACAACTTCCTTCCCGTCTACATATACCTTCATATATCCAGCATAATACAAAATAAAACGATATAGATTATCTACAGGAGATTCAATGTATCCCTCATAAGTAACATGAGAACCATTAAGCTTAAATCCTTTAGGCAGACATCCTACACCTAAATCTTTCCCTGCTTTAACTTTAGCCAAATCAGGGAGTGCGAACTCATAGTATATGCTATCTTCGCCACGAACTATTTGATAACCATCTTTCTGGGTATATGTACCAGTTAAAGAGCCTTTATTTCCATCTTTGTCATAAAGTGTAAAGAGGTTGTTGAGTTGTTTGTAACCATCAGGATTACCAAAACGGCAATAGCTGTAACTATCCCAAAGCAATCCATAATTATGGTTACTTACCACAAACGGCACACTAACTTTAGTATTATATTGGAACAAATCTTCATTCTTACTTTTCATATTAAGTTCCTCGGACTGATGTTGACCCAATCCATAGAAAGCCTCATCGGTAGGACTGTCAAAAAGAGCATGCCATGAAACACCATGCTTTTGAGATTCAGAGAGATGACTGTCAACACCAATTTCACGTTCCGGAACAATAAACGGTGAAAACGTTTTTCCGCCAATATTACTTTCTGCAAGAATAGTTTTACCCTTTGGATCTTTAAAAGTAACACGGCCAGTATTCTCATCAACAAAAGCTTTGATATCAGAAGTGGCAACGATAACATTACCACCATTTTCAGTCACCTTAAAATTTGTTTTTGCATTCTGAGGCACAATAATCAAACTTTGCTTAGGTTTGAATAACGATTCGTTTGTAGACTCAACACGTATAATTTTGTCGTCAACAACTTGCAGACGAACAACCTTTGCACCATGTGCAGTTTGTTTTTTTACATTAATCGTAATGAAGTTACCATGTTGCGTATATCCTGCTGAATATACAGAAGTGGTACATAGAAACAAGGCAACAGATAATAAAGTTTTTGCGATTTTCATTTTCATTTCAGGTTTATTGATTCTACGGCAAAGATACTGTAAAAATCAATCAAACAGATAATATAATGTTAATAAAACCCGATACTATATTATCACGACCCGGTTTAAATGTTTCAAAAGCGTATATATAATGTTATCTATCCTTTTCAAACTTATGTTTATACAGAGAAGGAGTGACTCCATACATCTCTGTGAAGTACTTTGAAAAATAGCGTGGATTATTAAATCCTACCTGATAAGCTATTTCACTCACACCTTGCTGACTTTGCCTTAACAACTGTTCTGCATGCTGTAATCTGATGGTACGAATAAACTCTGAAGGGGTTGTACCAGTTACTGACAGTAATCGTTTATATAACTGCACGCGTGACATATTTAGGTCAGCACTTAACGTCTCTACACTTATATCGGTATTATCAAGGTTATCCTCAACATACTTTGTAGCATCGTTAACCATTTGCTGATCGACAGAAGTAATCTCCAGCTGCTTTATTTTAGGTTTGATAAGTTTCTGTCTTGGTCCCTTATGCCATTTAATCAAATTCTGTATTTTAAGATTCAACAAGTCCATATTAAACGGTTTGGTGATATAATCATCAGCACCATTTTCTAAACCTTCTATCTTATGTTCCTGCGCCATTCTAGCAGTAAGGATAACAAATGGAATTCCACTAGTATTTATGTCAGACTTCAGTTCTCGGCAAAGTTGATTACCATCCATTTCTGGCATCATTACATCCGATAAAATTATGTCTGGTTTCTTTTCTGCCACGAGTTTAAGTGCCTCTATACCATTATGAGCCACTCTGACATTATAATCAGCCGATAAAACCTCCGTCATAAATGACAAGAAATCATCAGAATCATCGACGACAAGAACATCAGATTTAGCAAGATTCGCATATACAGGTATTGCAGGAATATCCTTTTTGTTGACATTCTTTTCATCATGATTCAAAACCAATCTAACTTCTTCGTTGCTTTTTTCAGAAAGTTCTTCTGTCCTAACAGCCGTCTGCGTAGAATCATAATGTATTGGAAGATAAATAACAAAGACAGCACCCCCACCAGGATTGTCTGAAACAGACACAGTACCGCCATGCATATCAACAAATGTCTTAACAAGACTCAAACCAATACCACTACCACCATAGGTTTGTCCTTTCTCAGAATGAACCTGATAGAAACGGTCAAAGACATGCTTCTTCTCTTCATCGTTAATACCATCACCCGTGTCACTGACCTTGATTTCAAGCATATTTTCTTTCCTGCCTTCAAAATCTTTATTATACATAACACGCATTGAAACATCAATACGTCCTCCAGCCGGCGTGAACTTATAAGCATTAGACAGAAGATTATTTATAATCTTTCCTATCTTGTCATCATCAAAAGACATGAATAGATAACCAACAGAAGAATAGAATGTAAGCGTAATATCCTTACTTACTAGTTTGTTAAAAGTATTACAAATGTTTTTAACGAATTCCACGATATCACCTGTTAGTAAATTCAGTTGTTGCTGGTTTTCATCCATCTTGCGGAAATCCAATATCTGATTTACCATATTAAGCAGCCTTGTGGCATTTCGCTGAATAAGTTCCAACATATTCTTATTATCACCGTCGGTTTCATTTTTTATCATGTTATTCAATGGTGAAATAATGAGAGTAATAGGAGTACGCAACTCATGGCTTACATTGGTAAAGAAATTAAGTTTCATCTCATCAAGGTGCTTACTTTGTTTAGCATCTCTCTTTACCTGCTCTATCATGAATTTTTCCTTTTGTCTTCTAAGAAATATAATCTTAGCGTAATACAATAATACGGCTACTAACGCTACATAAAGCATGATAGCCCAGATTGAAAGATAGAAAGGAGGATTTACATGAATATCAAGTGTGCTGACTATATCACTTTGTGTTCCGTCACGGTTTACAACTTTAACCTCAAGTTTATAATCGCCCGAAGAAAGATTGGTAAACGACACTGCTGGTTGTCCGTCAGCGGTAAGCATCCATTTGTCACTGAATCCCTTTAATCGATAAAGGAATTTACTCTTTTCTGGTATAGAAACATTGTCTGATGCAAGTAATATTGTAAAGGCATCATCAGAATGATTTAGCGCCAAGGAACCTCCGTCATGCAATGCTCTATGTAAAATTACTCTTCCGTTACTTTCCACTCCTACATCAACCGGTTTGTCATAAAGTACAAAGCCAGCAAACAATGCATGTGACTGCCTAGAACTTCTTTTAGTTTTTTGTGGTGGAATTATGTTTATACCATCCTGCCCGCCAACCACAACGTTACCATTATGACACAGAAAAATAGCACGACTATTAAATTGTCTATTTTGCAAACCATCTATTTCATTATAATTTGTGACAAAATAATTCCATTTATCATCTTCGTTTGTCAATACAATATGAGAAACACCCTTATCCGTAGCCACCCATATTGTATTGGCTAAATCCTCTATTACAGAAGAAGCTACAAAACTCTGTGAACCAGGAAACAAGGATATTTCATTCAGAGAATCGCTCTTTGGCTCATAAGAGGAAAAACCTGAAGCCGACGCATTCCAAACTATTCCACGCGAATCAACTAATATCTGATTGATTGATGAAGTTGAAAATACATGTCCAGAACGTGTCGTGTTGTATTTAGTTATCTTTCGACTTTTTACATTAAACACCGAGAAGCTTTGTGCATTTCCTATTACGACATTACCCTCTCCGTCAAAAGAAATAGATGATATAAAATCAGAAGGCAAACCTGAATTATGGCTATTATAAGTAGTAAACTTACCGGAAAGAGTATTCAAAAACTGCAAACCGCCACCAAGGGTTGCTATAACGATATTGCCATCAGTATCAGTTTCCAAAGCCCAAACATTATCATTAGCAAGAGAATTAGGATTTCCCGTAGCACGATAAGAAGTGAAATGACCATCCTTATAATGAGTCATTCCTCCATTGAATGTTCCAAACCATAATGAGCCATCCTTAGCGATAGTACTGCTTATCACTGCATTAGAGCCTAGTCCTGTTTCTCCACTTCTATAACGATGCGTTGCACCTGTAAAAGGATTATATACGACAAGTCCTTCATTATTTGTTCCACACCAAAGATTACCAGAATTATCTTCCACAATAGTACAGACATCACCTAAATATATAGTAGAAAATTTTGAATCTTCAGCTGAATAAAATGCGACTCCATTCTTATATGTGCCTACCCATAACGCACCATTATTATCAAGAAACAGATTTTGTATTGTATTATCAGGAATGCTCTCAGGATTAGTTTTGTCATATTTATATGACTCACAAGTATGATTACGTATATCCAGCATTAATATTCCGTCATGGTCTGTAGCTATCCATATCCTACCAATATGATCTGTTACAAGATCTTTAACTAAGATATTATTGCAATTAACTCCCTGAATACCAAATTCATTTATTAACTGCGAAACAGAAGCATACCACTTTTTGTATTTAAAGCTCCATACAACAGTGTGTCCTAAATATGAAACCCAAATATTACCATATAAATCAACATAAGTATTATGTGCCATCAAAGCACCTTTATGCAAATTTAAAAGGCTTCTATTCACCCATTCAACCTTACGAGTCTTACCTGACAATTTAGCCAATATACCATTATTGTAAGTGATAATAACACCACCTTTACATGCTGTTATACACGACACCATTCCAGAGGGCAAAACAGACGATCCATTGCCATTCTGTTTGAACAAAAAAGATTTATTTTTGCCAGCCTCATTATAATACACTCCTCGCCCATTGACTGCAACCCACATATTTTTATGTGAATCAATTTCCACCCAGTCAGCAGTTCCACTCATTCCCAAAGCTTGCATAAGTTGATTGGAACTCTGATTGAAATTTTCGGTATCGCTCATATAAACACAAAATCCTACAGCTGTATGGATCCAAAGATTTCCTTTGATATCTTCCTGAATACGGTCTACTGCATTGTTAGGCAATGAAAGATCATCCCCATATTTATAAAAGAAATTTTTGAATCTGAAACCATCAAAACGATCTAATCCAGATTGGGTTCCAAACCAGATATAACCTTTTGAATCCTTAAAAACACAATTGACTTGACTATTTGATAAGCCTTGATGAGTCCCTAAACGATGAAAACTAACATTATTTTGTGCTTTAAGGTTAAAACAGGAGATGCTAGATATAAGTATTACTAAAACAGTTAGTAAGCGTTTCATGTGTATATACTTTAGTTTGCAAAGATATATAGTTTTTTGTTTAGTTCCAAATCAAACTAAGCTTTTCTCATATCAATATTACCTTTTAAGTCACGAAAGTATTTATTTTGCTTTCATCGATTCTGCATAAGAGAATAGCATGGCATTAAACTAATACAATACCAAAAATCAATGTTTTTCTGAACTTTCACGTATTTTCAATATCATTGGTACAATTTCTTTATATATTGTTTGATCACCATTGATATTTCTCATTAGCAGTTCGCAACTTTTATTGCCTTGCACATGAGCCTGATCCATAATAGCACTGAGTTTTGGAGTAACAAAAGCTGCCGAGTCACCATCCGTAAACCCTATAATTGCGACATCGTCTGGAATTGAAAGTCCACATTCCTTTATTGCATCAAAAGCAGCATAAGTTACAATGTCATTAAAAGCAAGTATAGCATCAGGGCGGTTTTCACTCTGCAAAAGTTTTATTGTAGCTTGTCTAGCTACATCAAAATCAATTTTATCACATATCACTAAATCTCTTTCTATCGGCAATCCTTTTTCACGAAGCGCCTCAAGATACCCATGTTTACGTCTGCGCACCATATCGAGATGATTAGGTCCACCAACAAAAGCTATTCTCTTCGAGCCTGTTTCTATGAGATGACAAGTTGCAATCTGAGCAGCCTCATCACCGTTGCCTACAACCTGAGAGAATTTTTCAGGAAGACATGTACGTGCAAAGAATACAACAGGTATTCCCATTTCATACAATTGTTCAAAATGTGTATAGTCTATAGTGTCTTGTGCTAGACATGCAATTATACCTTCAACATGCATTGAAATGAAATTATCAATTGCTCTCTTCTCCATTTCACAACTTTCATGACTATTTGCACTGATTACAGAATATCCCGCTCTTGTTGCAAAGTCTTCAATTCCATCAAGCACAGCTGCATAATAATGAGTAACCAGATTAGGCACAATAACCCCAATAACTCTTGGAGCCTCTTTTCGTAAACTCTGCGCAAAAGGATTTGGGCGATAATTTAATTTCTTAGCTAAATCCTTTACTTTCTGTTTCATATCGTCTCCTACCTCGTGGCTATTCCTCAATGCACGAGATACCGTTGCAATACTAACGCCAAGTTCGTCCGCAAGATCCTTTAAAGAAGTTCTACGCTGTTTCATTATTATATTTGAAGGTTATTTCTATTTTATTATTTCTGCCAAATGCAAAAGTACAAATTTAATGCAGATGCGCAAACGTTTACGTTATTTTTTAGGGCTAATTAATAACAACTAGACAAAAAAAGTATTAAATTTGTATCATAATTTTAATGAGTAATGAATAGTTGATAATAAGTTAGTTAGAAAATGTACGGTTTATAATTGTCGTGAGACAATTTTAAACCTTTTTATTTATATACTATTCTAATTATATTATATATAGTATTCGGCAGAATCTACTAGTCCAGCTCTCAATGCATACTTTGTTGCTTCATGCACATTATTCACCCCTAATTTTCTGAATATATTTTTTCTATGGGTATTAATTGTATGAAAACTAGAGATACGCTTTTCGGCTATTTCTCTTGTAGTCATTCCCAAAGCAATCTCTTTCAGAATTTCAGTTTCAGTCTTCGTGAGGTTTACCTCCTCTTCCAATTTATTTGGAGCAAGCAGCATCTCGGTCATTCGCTGGCAGATAAAGCGATTACCATTAATAGCAAATGTTATCGCTTCATTTATTTCCTGCATACTACTTTCCTTAAGCAATATACTAAATTTTGTTGATGTCGCAATAATAAGTTTTGTGAAATCAAGACTTAGATCTTCACTGAATATAATCCAACGTGTCTTTGTGAAACGCTGATTGATAATTCCCAATTCAGCAGCATCATTGATATCAAACATCGTATAGTCCAAAATCACTACACAATCCTGATCTTCATTCAACGCTACTAAAAGTTCTGCCTTATCTTCTGTATATTTATATTCCACATTATCAATGGAATCAATAATATACATCAGTCCTGCACGTGTAATATCTTGCTTGTCAGCTAACAGAATTCTCATATTTGCTTACATTTTAGTGCAAATGTAAGTAAAATAAACGAAAAATGACAAATATTCAATTGATATTTGTCATTTTTCCTATTGTTAGAATGTCATTCTTAGCATAAACCTTATTCCATCTTTCTGTGCAGTAGGAAGTCCGGTGTAATTGCATCTATGCACATATTCTATATGCATTATCTTAAAGATATTATGTATTCCGGCAACAAGTTCCACGTATGGTCTATTAGGATCCATTACATAACATCCTTCAGGGAAAGCCATCAGTGTATTGTCCATTGCATTCTGTGGCAACATAGGGTTATTCTTATCTGTAAGTTTTCCCCACAGAGTCTTTACACCAATATACTCGCGCCATTTCAATTTCTTAAATAGAGGAATTCTGTTGAATATCTTTCCATTAAGGTCCCAACTCACGTCAAGACTCGCATAACGGTCATTAAGGAATTCCATATTGTTTATCAAATTGAAGGTTTCATCTTCAACAATATAACTCAAGTTGGCAGCCGGCATAATAAGCAAAGGATAAGGAACTTTGTTCCATTGTGCTCCTGCTTTTACATGCATATCAATCTTTCCCCAACTGTTCATCCAAAAGCGCTTATAGATAGCTGCTTCTGTAAAGTTGTAAGTATAGTCGCCCCCAAGCAGTCCCTTGACTCCCATCGTATGGTTTAAAGAGAATACAGGTGCATCTAGATTTATAGGGATACGACGTTGTTTTGTATTGATATATGTACGTCCCGGTGAAAGTTGGAATCCCAAATTAAGTTCAGTCGTTCGTATTTTTCCGTTATGGATATACTTGCCCACCTGACTGTCATCAAGATCTCTTAGATGTTCTACCAGAGTCTGATTAGCATCATTCATACCGCTTAACGGTATAAAGAACAGACGACCAGCGGCCTCATTATCTTCTGTTTTCAAGCCTAAAGTTGTTTTAAAGCCCCATTCAGACTCCCATTCAAAATCAAGTCGCTGAGTATTGTAGAACATCATTTTATCTACCGTAGCCCATTTGAATGCAGTAAACACATTATCCTTATCTGTTTGAACAAACTTGTCTGACGGTGCCATTATATCATACGTTGAAGACAGAGTTATAGTTCTCTTTGGAAATTCTCTCGGCAAATAATCCTTCTTGTTGAAAGAATATGTGACAGTTCCTTCATAATAGTCCTTTTTACTGTCCCAACCACGTGCAAAATATCCAGAGAAGAATAGATTCTTATTCAGATTAGCTGTTGTCTGTGCACTTAAACGTGTACGCAGTCCGTCAATGAAATTTGATGTAATCATTGTGTTTACTGGACCAATATCTACTTTGCTAGGATGATTGAGATCACCAGTTTCTACAAAGTTCTCAGCCAATGCCTTAATACCGAATATGATATACTTAAATCCTTTCTGCTGCTCTATACGGTGTATGAAAGCATCCATGCTACTCTCACCTTTCGTAAGCCCAACTGTACGATATTGATTCCAGAAAGTCTCATCACGCATCATTGCGTTTGACTCACGCTTAATTGCAGCTTTACCCTTAAACAACTGTTTCGGCAAAGGATCAAATGCATAGTCACTGAGTCGTGTCGTTCGTGTTACTAACATTTTAGACAAAAAGCTTGCGACCTTCATTTCAACAATCATGTCATCAACACTCAAAGCCCATTCCCCGTTTGGCAGTTTTGTGTATTCCTGTGTCACATTAAGATTTTCCACAAAATTCACATCGCTGCGCTTTGGTATGGTTAGTTCGCATCTTTTCACATGTAATGACGAATCAGCCAATACATACAGTTCACCACGAAATCCGAAATCCTGCTGGTTGTTTGGTATGAATTGCAGATGATAACATAAGTCGTGATCCACATATACAGTGTCTTCAATATAATATCTATAGAATTCTATGGCATTTTTACCAATAGGACTTGTAAACGGATATTGAAGCAGACGTATTTGGTCATCATACAAGTTGACATCAGTGAACACGTCTTTCAATGTTGTATTTAGGATGTCACCTGTCTCAAACAACTGGTTTATTCCGTTACTTTGCTGACCAATAATAATATCTTTCTCATTCTTCGGATCCTTTCTGTAAATATGTTGTGTAACGGTCTCATCAACAGACAAAGGCAATATCAGCTTATGATTATACGGACTTGTCTCGATCTGGTCTACAAGCCATTGCTTCTTTGCAAAGAATCCACTGTCAATATCAGCTTTTTGGATATCGTTTACCGCCAAAGTTATCTTCTGATATTTATTATACTGATAATAATCATGATTACTCAAGTCGCTTTTATGCTTTGCAGCTATCACACGTTTCATCAACTCTACAGCAGGGTTATCCTTTCTGGTGTATCGTCTTTTCTTTGTTTTAACTACGACTTCCTTTAATGTTTTTGTGTCAGGTTTCAACTTTACATGCAGCACATCATGCTGATCAGCTTTCAGGTTATAAATTTTTGACTGATATCCCACAGCGCTTATAGTTAGTGGCCAGCCATTGTGGTATTCGATAACAAACTTTCCGAATACATCACCGCTGACTGCAATATGTTGTCCTTTATACGAAGCACTTGGATACGATATAGTATCACCGGTTAATGCATCGGTGACAAAGCCTACAATCTGCGCTTTTGCAAATGATGTTATAAGCAAAAGCAGAATAGTTGCATATGTCCTGTATAGTCCTTTCATACTTAATATATTTCCTATTGTAATATTTGGGCAATATCTGTTATTATCCTATCTGGCAATGTTTCATCATATACTTTATCTGTCCATCCTTCACCCTTAAACCAAATAGTTTTACATCCTATCTTGTTGGCTGGTTGAATATCTTTATAAAAACTGTCACCTACTACAGCTACTTCTTCAGGTTGCATACCAAGTTTTTCAACACCCAATTTATAGATACGTGGATCTGGCTTGCGAATTCCCACAACAGCACTTTCTACGATGGCAAGAAACAGATGATCTAACTTAAACTCTTTAAGTACCACACCAACATTTCCGTAGAAATTACTTACAAGTACCATTGGATAATTGGCATTAAGTTTTTCAAGCACATCACGGCTGTGATCGGTAACCTTCTTCACATCTGAATATACATCATCAAGTACAGCCTTGTGCATACGATTTAACTCGTCTTCGTCTGCATCCCAAAAGCCAGCACTGCAGATATATTCCATCTCCAGCCTAAGCTTTGTGTCCAATGTCTTGTAAAAAGTATAGTCTGGCTTTATTATAGGCACATTACCCAAAGTGCGTTCACCATACACGTAAGCTTCACGAAACTGTTCCTCTGTAACAGGTACGTGCTGCCTTTGGTATGAGTGCCACAACACCTTTCCCCAATGGTGTCCCTCTGTATCTAGAGTACCTCCGTAGTCAAATATGTATCCTTTTATCATGTTTATTTCAATTTTTCGGTAAGTGATGCGCACATTTTTTCGTGCTTACTGTGCATGTAAATATACATAAAACTCATTACAACAATCTCAAACATCGGATAAATCCAAGGATGATTTATAAGACATGAAACATAGCATACAATAGCTCTGAGATTGAATGTCAGTAAATTTGTGTATGGCATTAGAGGACGTGAACCAGCAAGGAACTCATTCTTAACTTGTTCTCTCTTTTCTTTATATTCCTCTTTGTCTGCCATTTCATTCCATTGTTTAAAGAACTTTTGGAATTCAGGTGTACGCTTTTCCTGACTATGACAATACTTTGCATAATTTGAATAAAAGATGCGTGCCCAAAATGATCCTTTTGCAGGCAATTCCGCCAACACCTTTTTCTGTCCTTCATAACTATCCAGTTCGCTTCCACTTTTTCCTTTCAAGAAGAACAAATGTATCTGACGGTAATAATCTGATAAAGAACTTTGTGGAGAATGGCACAGAATGCCTGCAACAACTATCACTGCCCAAATCCATAAACCCCATTTCATATCCGTGTTTGGAATGTTATCATTCATCAATCTTAATGCTATAGCCAAATATATGCAGGCAAACCATACGTCGCCAGAAAATCCATCCAGCATTCTTCCTATCAATGTCTTCTTACCTGTAAGTCTTGCCATCTGTCCGTCTGTAGAATCACAGAAATTGGCAAACATAAGAAGCACAACTCCCATTATATTATGTTGAGTATCAGGATAATAGAACATGTATCCAGCAGCAACGCCTAAGAATATAGATAATATAGTGATCGTATTTGGATGCACGTTGAGCTTATTCCAAAACAATGCAAATACCAATCCTATTGGACGTGTAAAATGCACATCCAACCACTCTTCTGTATCATTTGACTTAAAAGATGCCTGTAACAATTCCTTAAAACTACTCATTATTCCTTTTATATTTTTATTATGTTTAAACTATTTTTCTTTGTCGCCAACTTTGCAATAGTATCCGCAGCAATGTCTCTGCAACGAGAAAAACTAGGCCAGTCGTTAAAGTCTATTATATAAAAATCTCCATCTTCGGTTATTATAGCGTCGCCACCATAGACGTCTATGCCTGTAATCTGTGCTACTTTATCTGCCATAGTCTTCAAAAGCTTTTCATCAAAAGCATAATGACATGCATCACCATTAAGTTTTTCATCACCAAACTTAGACTCACCATCGTCACTTGGATAGAAATATTTGAAGAAACCACCTTTAACAGCATAAAATTTCACCAAATCCCCTGGCACATGCGCCTGAACAATCCAGTTTGTTATCCCTCGTATCACAAATTCAGCCTCTTTATTGGCAAGCGTTTCTCTATCCTTACAATAAACCACGTCACTTTTAGACTGAGCTGCCGCGTCACCACGCTTGAGCCAATACCCAGAATTTCCTTTTGATGGAGGAACTGGTATATCATTGTCACGCATTATATTATCTAGCTTTCTACGTCCGCATGTTTCTACGCCATAAGCAGAATTAACGACAATAGCTCCTTCATCTTCCTTGGTTTTCAGCAAAGTCAATGTTTCAGGAAGCCTTGCCATAGACAGATATACGTCAGCTTCATCAAAAACAGACAATTTACCTTCATCTATCATTGATATGTCATACGGCAATCTGTCGCATACAGCTTGCAATATAGCCTTGTCCTTCTCCACTGAGTTTGGAGAGAATCTGTCATCTCGCCTAACTGCTATTATCTTCATAACTTGTAAAGTTCAGAATATTATTTCAAAACTTGTGCATATTGACCCAAGAACTGCTCTGCTTTCACAATATCTTCAGCGTGGTCTATATCCATGACTTTTGAAAAAGAAAAAGCTTTCAGTTTTCTTCCGTCTCTGATAAGTCCACGTTGGAAATTTCTCATTCTACTCTCACCACGTTCCATGCAGTCATTGAGAGTATCGAGTGATTTAGCATTCAATCCGTATATTCCACCTGATATATATTTGCAACCGTTTTCATTCTTATCAAAAAATCCGGTTACGTTTAATTCATTATCTGTGCCTACATAAAGAGGCTTTTCATCATCTATATAATCCGTAACTCCCATCAATCCGTCATAACCTGAATTAATACATTCACGGAAGTCAGATATATACTCTTTAAACTCTTCTGCCTTGAATATTGTATCAACAGTAGTCATCACAAAAGGTTTTTCATCAAGAAGTTTACTTAATTCAAAAAAGCTGTGCATAGAACTGGGTGTTGTCTTCACAATGAAGTTCAAAGGAACTGGTCTACCATTTAGTCCATCTTCCTCCAGTTTCAAGAGATGCTGACTAACCTTTGTCGTAAGGTTATTACATATAATTGTTATCTTTTCAGCATCGTTATCCATGAAAACACGTATTAAACGGTCTATAAGATACTCATTTTGAACTTTTACCAGTGGTTTAGGTTCATTAACGCCTTCTTGTGCCAAGCGTGACCCTTCACCTGCTGCAATAATTGCATAATTCATCTAAATATTTTTTTGTAGCTACTAAAAACGTAGCAAAAGTACACATTATAAGTTAAAACAGAAAACTTTTTTGCACAATTTTGTTTTTTGGCATATAATATTATAGTACACGTTCATATTTTTAAACATCAAAATAGCAATTATAAAATTAAATCATTAGTGTGCCGTTAAAAATGAACCATGATAAAAATGGGTGTCTTATAATATTAACACAACGGTCTACTTAAAATGTTTAGAGCCTAAATTTCTCAATGACGATTTCAATTTTGTACATTTAGGCTGTCTTTCATGCGTTTTTTGTGTTTTTTAGCTACAAAGCTACGGCATCTTTGGGAAAGCCCATAAACACTGGAGAAAATAACACGTAGCAAGGTCAATATAGCTTCAATGAACTACGTTTCAGCTACGGCATCCATTTCTACTTATATAATGTACGTGCCGACACGCGCGCACTTAGGAGTTTTTAAAAATACTAGTGTCGAAGTGTCAACATGATGAATATCAATATGTTATCTGTCATTTTTAATAATATATGGTGACGGTGATATGACGAAGAAACCTCAAATTTCATCATGCGTTTTACGAAGAAATGCATTGTGATTTACTTTGTTTTGGGGAGTGATAAGGGCCTTATCACTCGGTAAAGTAACACGAAATGGAACCTAGTTTGCTTGCAAAATTGCATTAGAAAATTATGCTATTACATTTTTACTTGACACATTTTCGTCACTTGATTATTCTCGAAAAGAAGTCTAATAAGTTGATATTCAATGGATAGACATTTCGACACTAGTATTTTTGAAAAGTCGAAAGTGTGCGTATGCGCGTGTATTATACTGTGTAGCACCAGTAATTGAAACTTTGGCTAACGGTCTAAGCTAAATCTGATTGCATGGACAAAAATTTTGCTGTATCTTTGCAGAGAATTCAGAGGAATTAGGCAGAATATTTAAACAAGCTTGGGAATTCTGTTCTCGTTTACTGAATCTATTTTCACTTCCTCCAGTTCCTCAGATACAGCCAACGGGTCTTTGACAAATTCAATAATAAAATACATTTTCTCCCTAAAAATGGCATAAGTTTACATAGCTTGCGTAGCTAAATCCAGCAAACTACGTTTCATTTACCCAATGTTTATAGGCATTTTCAAAGATGTCGTAGCTTCGTAGCTAAATAACACGAAGAAAACAAGTATCTAAGTGGCTACATATTGATAGCCAACATGCAGCCACTTAGATTTCAGAAAACTTTTTAGTAGATGTGCGAGCACGTACATTAATATATCATGAAGGGAATTCCCTACTAGTTTACATGATAAGACATGTCTGGATTACTATCTATATAATTCAGCAAGTCCTTTTTTATCTCTATTGAATGATTATTTGAACGTAACATCATACTCACATTATGCTCCTGATCAAGAACCTGAATATACAACTGAGTATTGCCAACTGCCTTTTCAACCATTGTAGAAATATCTGTAACCACAGTCTCATCTATCGCATCACTATTGATTGTTATAGTAAACTTCTCAAGACGATTTGCCTTAACGGTCTGCATATACTGAATATCAGAAATGCGGAAATCATAGTAATCACTATCACGATACTTCTGCTGGCACTTAGCTTTGATATACACGATGCAGCCCTCAGTAAGCAATCCTCGCCATTTACCCCAATCCTCACCGAAGAATGCTAGCTCACCACTGCCTTCAAAATCTTCTATCGTGACAAAGCCACATGGTTTACCTGTCTTAGTAAACTTTGATTTAACTCCAGTAACAATACCGCCCAAAGTTATTTCCTCTTTCTTTGCCAACTCTTGCTTATTGTCTAGTTCTGAACAATGAGTGTTGCACATTGTATTTAATATGATACTGAATTCATCTAGCGGATGAGCACTTATATATATTCCAACAAGGTCTCGCTCACGATTCAATTTTTCAATATTACTCCATCCTTCTGCTTCAACAGGCTGTGGGCGCGCTATCTCAACAGCTTGCTCTCCACCAAAGAGTGAATTTTGTGCTTCACGCTGTTCTGTCTGATACAACTGACCATAACGAACTAGCACATCAAGGAATACTTCTCCTTTTGAATTAGCTGCCAAATACTGCTCACGTTGAAATGCAAAACTATCAAAACCACCACTTAATGCAAGAGATTCAAATGCCTTTCTGTTTACATTGCTGTAATCCACACGTTCAGCAAAATCATATATATCTTTGTAAGGTCCATGATCCTCTCGTTCCTTCACGATTGCTAGAGCAGCACCCTCACCCATTCCTTTAATGGCTGATAGACCGAAACGAATTTCACCTTTCTTGTTTACACCAAACTTAGAGTAGCTCTCGTTAACATCTGGTCCAAGAGTGGCTATCTTCATATTCTGACACTCCTCCATCAACTTTGTGATTTCGGTAATCTGACTAAATCGGCGAGTCATCAGCGCAGCCATGTATTCAGCTGGATAATGAGCCTTGATATATGCAGTCTGATAAGCTACCCAAGAATAACATGTTGCATGAGACTTATTGAAAGCGTAAGAAGCAAACTTCTCCCAGTCGGTCCATATCTTTTCCAAAACCTTGGGATTGTGACCATTCTCTTGTCCTTGCTTAATAAACTTAGGTTTCATTGCGTCAACAATAGCCTTCTTCTTTTTACCCATCGCCTTACGCAATGCATCACTTTCACCACGAGTAAAACTAGCCAACTGACGGGAAAGAAGCATCACTTGCTCCTGATATACCGTGATACCGTAAGTATCCTTAAGATACTTCTCCATACATGGAATATCATAAGTAACAAGAGACGGATCATGCTTTCTCTTAATAAAGTCTGGTATATAATCCATTGGTCCTGGACGATACAAAGCATTCATGGCAATAAGATCCTCGAATACTGTAGGATGAAGTTCACGTAGATACTTCTGCATACCAGGAGACTCAAACTGGAATGTTCCGATTGTACGTCCTTCCTGATATAGTTTATAGGTAAGTTCGTCATCAATAGGAATTGTGTCCAGATCGATATCGTCACCAACAGTCTTTTTAATAACCTTGCAAGCTTCCTTCAACTCCGAAAGAGTCTTCAATCCCAAGAAGTCCATCTTGATAAGACCGGTTGACTCTATTACGTGTCCATCATATTGTGTTACGGCCGTTTTCAATCCTGGGAAATCAGGGTCATCAGCTGTAGAAACAGGAACCCAGTCACTTATAGGGTCACGGCATATAATGAAACCACAGGCATGAATACCAGTTCCACGCACCGTACCCTCAAGCATCTTGGCATATTTAATCGTATTACGCTCACGTGTATCAGTAGACACTTCAGCCTCCCTCAATTCTGGGGTACATTTAATGGCGTTCGTAAGATTCATTTTCAAGCCATCTGGCAAACGGTCAGGAATAGCCTTACAAAGCATATTCGACTTCTCCAGTGGTAACTTTTCCACACGTGCGACATCCTTAATAGAGTTCTTTGTCGCCATGCTTGCATAGGTAATGATATGCGCACAATTCTCGTGACCATACTTATCCATAACCCAGCGAAGCACCTTTCCACGACCGTCATCATCAAAGTCGGTATCAATATCAGGAAGGTTCACACGGTCTGGATTCAAGAAACGTTCAAACAGCAAGTCATATTTCAATGGATCTATCTTGGTTATTCCCAAGCAATAAGCTACAACAGATCCGGCTGCTGATCCACGTCCAGGTCCTACCATAACGCCCAATTCTGTACGTGCAGCTTTGATAAAGTCCTGCACAATGAGGAAGTATCCTGGGAAACCCATTGTCTTCATCACATGAAGCTCAAAATTGATATGCTCAACGACATTATCAGGTAAAGGATCACCATAGAGTAACTTAGCACCATCATAAGCCAATTTATCTAGATAGTCAGCTTCAAACTTGATACGATATATTTTATCATATCCGCCCAATCGCTTAATAACCTTTTGTCCTTCTTCTTCTGACAACTGATTCTCTCCGTTCTCGTCAGAAGTAAACTCCTTATAAAGTTGTTCCTCTGTTATCTTATGTCTCCATTCCTCTTCAGTACCAAATTCCTCTGGTATCGGGAAAAATGGCATGATAGGTCCATGCTCAATACTGTATATTTCAACTTTATCAAGAACCTCCAACGTATTAGCCATCGCTTCAGGAACGTCAGAGAATATCTCGTTCATCTCTGCCTTGGTCTTAAACCATTCCTGCTTACTATATCTCATACGGTTAGGATCATCCAGATCCCTACCTGTTGCAAGACAAAGCAAATGGTCATGAGCTTCAGCAGTTTCCTTATCCTCAAAATGGACATCATTGGTACAAATAAGCTTTATACCATATTCTTTAGCAAACTCAATCAAGACTTTATTAGCTTTCTGTTGAAGCGGAAATGCTTCCCTGTTTGCCAGTAAGGAAGGGTCTTTCACCTCATGACGCTGCAACTCCAAATAATAGTCATCACCAAACACTCGATGATACCACTCGCAAGCTTCACGAGCTCCAGCCAAATCACCGTGAAGGACCTTTGCAGGAACCTCACCTGCTATACAAGCAGAACAAACGATAAGATCTTCATGATATTTTTCAAGTTCAAATCTGTCTGTACGTGGACGATAATAATAACCGTCTACCCAAGACCTACTGACTAGTTTTATAAGATTTTTGTAACCATTATAGTTCTTCGCTAATACAATAAGGTGATAACCAGAATTGTCACCATTTTCCTTAACTTTATCTTCCAATCTATGATGGGCAACATACATCTCACAACCAAGAATAGGCTTGAATGGTTCAAGACCTTCTGCCTTGCGTTTCTTGTTAACTCCAGCACAATAATCAGATAGCTCTTTTATGCCGAACATCACACCGTGATCAGTAATCGCCATGCCCTTCATGCCGTCTTTGATAGCCTTGTCTACAAGTTTTGGTATCTTTGACTGTCCGTCAAGGATAGAATAATTGGTATGAACGTGTAAGTGGATGAAGTCTTCCATATAATATTTTTCGTTTTGAGTTGCTAAGTTACTGCAAATCGAGCAAAACACAAAATAAAAAGTCGTTTTTTATTCTTATATTTGCGGAAACGATAAAAAATAATTATCTTTGCAATCGATTAGTACTATCCTAATTTACCTATGATAAAAAGAATTAAGAAATTTAAGAAGATACGCATTCACCGTGAGGGTACTGATACACTACTCTACGGCTTTATTATATTGGCCGCAATTGCTTTGTTGCTAAACCGTTTAGACAACAAACTCTTTTTTTGGAGTTTCATCGTAATTTTCGGAGTTATATATAGTATAGTATTAAACTTCTATCGCTGCCCAATACGCAGATTTTCAGAAGATGACGATACTGAAGATATAGTTGTCGCACCTGCTGATGGTAAGATTGTAGTTATTGAAGAGGTAGAAGAAAACGAATATTTTCACGATCGCCGACTCATGATAAGTATCTTCATGAGTCTTTTCAATGTTCATGCCAACTGGTTCCCTGTTGATGGAAAAGTTAAATTTGTAAATCATAAGGACGGAAACTACCATAAAGCGTGGCTTCCTAAAGCTAGTGAAGAAAATGAACATGCAGATATAATGATCGAGACTCCAGACGGACAGGAAGTGCTGTGCCGTCAGATAGCCGGAGCTATGGCACGCCGTATTATAACATACGCAAAAGAAGGTGAAGACTGCTACATTGACGAGCATCTAGGATTCATCAAACTTGGAAGTCGTGTTGACGTGTTCTTGCCTATCGGCACTGAGGTTTGCGTAAAGATGGGTCAAGCCACTACTGGTGACCAGACCGTTATCGCAAAGTTAAAAGGTTGAAAGAAAAATGAACTTCAAGAAACACATTCCTAACAGTATCACATGCTGTAATCTTATTTCTGGCTGTATTGCTACAACTTATGCTTTCAGCGGAAATCCCCAAATGGCTCTTCTATGGATTATCATAGGTGCTGTATTTGATTTTTTTGATGGAATGAGCGCACGCTTACTACATGTATCATCACCTATTGGCAAGGAACTTGATTCACTTGCTGATGATGTAACATTCGGCGTGGCACCAGCTACAATAGTATTTGCAGAACTTGGCGTTTTGGAATATCCATCTTTTATGGAACCTTTGCGCCAATTTATTCCTTATATTGCATTTGTAATGGCTGCATTTTCAGCACTACGTCTTGCAAAGTTCAATCTTGATGAGCGACAGACAACATCATTCATCGGACTACCTACTCCAGCTAACGCTTTGTTTTGGGGTTCACTTGTGGTAGCAAATCCTACATGGCTTGAAGGAAATAATTGGTCTGTATTAATTGTCATAGTATTGATTTTAATAAGTTGCTACTTGTTGATATCAGAAATTCCTATGTTTGCGCTTAAATTTAAGCAATGGGGTTGGAAGCACAATAAGGTTAAGTATTGCTTCATGGCTTTATCTGTATTCTGCGTAGCTGTTTTTGGAATTTTAGAAGCATGGTGGATAATCATCTCATTATATTTCATAATTTCAGTGATAATAAATTTAAATAATAAGGAGAAATAACGTATGATTATGTTTATTTTCAAGTTTATATTACTGCTTTTCATAGCACTTTTCCTCTTTATTTTGATTTTTGCTTTCCGCATACTGAATTACTTCAGAAACGGAATGAACCAGTTCAACAAGCAAAATGGGAACAATGAAGGAAGAGGAAGACATGGCAGAAATAGCTCTTACGGTGATGACGAAAAGGTGATAGACACACGTAATCCGGAAGATGCAAATAAAAAGATATTCACTAAGGATGAAGGTGAATATGTTGATTATACTGAAGAAGATAAGTAAAAAAACTTCAAATATAGAAAATGCGGAGAATAAGATATTCTCCGCATTTTTCGTATATACTTTTTGGGAAATTCATCAATTATGTACCAAAGTACCAATCTCCTCACCAGCCATAACCTTTTTAAGATTACCGACAACATCCATATTGAACACATAGATTGGAAGATTGTTTTCCTTGCACATTGTTGTTGCAGTAAGGTCCATAACTTTAAGTCCACGAGTGTAGATATCATCAAAAGTAATATCGCTGAACTTAGTAGCTGTAGGATCTTTCTCTGGATCAGCTGTATAAACACCATCAACACGTGTACCTTTCAGCATTACATCTGCCTCAATCTCAATACCACGCAAAGAGCTACCTGTATCTGTAGTGAAATAAGGACTACCTGTACCAGCAGAGAATATACAAACATATCCAGCTTCCATAGCCTCTATAGCCTTCCATTTGCTATAGAACTCACCAATAGGTTCCATGCGAATTGCTGTAAGAACTTTAGTCTTTACATCTATCGCTCCCAAGGCACTGCTCAACGCCAAAGAGTTTATGACGGTAGCACACATTCCCATTTGGTCTCCCTTAACACGGTCAAAACCTTTCTGACTACCACTCAATCCACGGAAGATATTTCCTCCGCCGATAACGATTCCTATCTGCACACCCATCTCGTGCACTTCCTTAATCTGCTTGGCATAGTCTGAAAGACGATCAGGATCAATACCGAATCCTTGTTTGCCCATAAGACTCTCACCACTTAGTTTAAGAAGAATTCTCTTAAATCTTGCCATAATATATTATTTGTTTATTTTGTATACTTGCTTACAACACCGTTTCAATCTCCTTGAAACGATATTCACTGATCATGCCATTTCTGTCTCTAACAACTAAAGTTCCATCATCTCCCACTTCAATTATCGCTGCATCAAAAACTTCATCAGTACTCTTATCACGATACTTAAAGAAACCATGCCTACGATATAATGCCAAATGATATAAAGCAGAGATGTCACCATACTGTCCATTCTCTATCATTGCATAATACTTTGTGAATGAATCAACTATTTCATCCATAAGTTTTTTCCTGTCTATATCATTACCTAAAATGTTTTTCAATGAAACAGGATTAGGCGCACTACTTTTAAACTCCGTCTGATTAACATCAATACCTGTACCGAAAATACAGTTCTTTATATGTCCACCACCTAGAGTAGTTTCTATAAGTGTGCCACCAATCTTCTTATCATTCCAATATATGTCATTAGGCCACTTCAAAGTTATTCCATCAGTGTATTTATCCAAAGTTTCTTTCACTGCTAGAGCTTCTGCCATTGAAAGCAGAAATTGACAATGTACTGGAACCATAACTGGATGAACCAAAATACTGAATAAGAGGTTTTTACCACCTTCACTCTCCCATGTATTGTCACCTTGTCCCCTACCAGATTTCTGATAATCGGCAACAACAACACTTATTTTTTCATCAGAAGCAGGAACATAATTCTTCAGATAGTTATTTGTAGAATCAGTTTCGTCAAGCCAAATGATATTAGGTTTAACTGTTTTCTTTTTATTTCTATTAAAGCACCACATATATAATAATGAATAAATTCTAATGATTACCGTTCATCGCTAACACAGGATTAAACGCATCGATAATATGTTCTAAGCTTGCATCTTGCGGCTTTGTCCCAACTATTGTGATGATGTCAAATCTAATATCATCATATATTTGAAACTCCTTAACGTAAGCGTTGGCAGCCCAGCCGATACTTCTTATTTTCTTTTCGTCTACGGCATCTTCTGGACTCACGATGACATCTGTTGCACGAGTTTTAACCTCTACAAACACCACAGTCATTCCGTCTTCCGTGCGGGCCACGATATCAATATCACGTTTACCAAGTCGCCAATCTCTGCTGATAACTTCATAACCTCTTTTCAGCAAGTATTCGGCGGCATAGTCCTCCCCCCATTTACCTAAATCATTATGAACTGCCATTTATTATATTTTCTATGTAAGACAAACGTAGTCTTTACAGACACAAAAGTACAATTTTTATTCCACACATCAAATTATTTATTATAAATTTAATAACTTTGCAAGCATGAATGAAGATCAAATAAAGAAAGACGAATTCTATATGCGCAAGGCTTTGGCTGAAGCACAACTTGCAGCAGCAGCCAACGAAATTCCTATCGGAGCTGTGATAGTTTGCAACGACCGTATCATAAGCCGTGCTCACAATCTAACAGAAACACTTCACGATGTTACGGCACATGCTGAGATGCAGGCAATAACATCAGCTGCTGACATGTTAGGAGGCAAATACCTTTGTGACTGCACACTCTATGTGACGGTAGAACCATGTACAATGTGTGCCGGTGCCATTGGTTGGGCACAGATTAGCAGAGTGGTATATGGTGCTCCAGATGAAAAACGCGGATATACAAGGATTGCACCAAAAGCACTTCATCCAAAGGCAACTGTTACATCTGGAGTTATTGAAGATGAATGCAGAGAAATAATGCAGAACTTTTTTAAGAAAGTAAGATAAAAAAAGCAGGAACAGAGTTACAACTCCATTCCTGCTTTTTATTTTTTATCCATCGTCACCTTTACTTAACCTGAATGACAAGATATTTACTTGTACTCCAGAAAATCTGAGGATTAGTAATTGTTAACTCATATTGCTTATTTGCGTCACGTGTAAGCGTGTAACTGCTTGACGGATGCAATGTCATAATCTTAACAGACTTAGAATACAGTTTTATACTCTTGTCTACACGAATATCAATCTTCGTAAAATAATTCTTATTGAAGTTTGCCTGAAGAACTTTACCTCCTTCAACGATTCTCTGCTCCTTCAACTCATTCTTTGTTCCGAATACATACCAAGCAGTATTCAACTGAGCATCCTGACTGTTAATAGTCTGAGTATTCTGAGTATTAGCAGTAGTGAGATTGCTTACATTGGTATTCAAATTGTTAATAGTTTCGTCAAGTTCAGAAATATGAATATCCTTTGCATCAAGTTCTGCTCTCAACTGCTGCAACTGCTGATCTTTCTCATCAAGCTGCTTGACAAGATTATCAATAGTAGCCTTGAGCTGTGTACCCTTCAAACTACTGTTAGCTAGACGCTGACGCAACTTACCAATAAGCTCGCGATTCTTCTGCATAGTTGCAGAAATAAACTTTATATTCTGTCTCAACTGGCTCTTTTTGTCAGCACCTTCACCATCCTTCACAATATCAACTCGGTTCTCAGCCTCGTTAATCTGTCTGAAACCCTCTTGGATTTCATTCATTGTGCCCATCATATCATTGATGTCACTATCCTTTTGAGAAATGATACTCTGTAGAGAGTCACTTTGCTCAACCTTTTCAAGATTAACCTTCGTCTTATCTTGTTTACAACTAGTAAAAGTCAGCAACAACGCACCAACAGTTACAAACAATAACTTTTTCATGATTTAATCTCCCTTTTAAGTTTCTTATCTTTTTTCTCATTTAAACCGGCAAGCACAATCACGATTTCACCTCGTGGTTCTGTTTCGGTAAAATGTCCAATCACCTCTTTCAAGGTTCCTCTTACATGTTCCTCATGTAGTTTTGATATTTCTCTTGCCACACTCACCTGTCTGTCTTCTCCGAAAACTTCAGCAAACTGCGTCAATGTTTTTACTAAACGATATGGCGATTCATAGAAAATCATCGTTCTGCTCTCTGTCTGCAAAGACAACAAATGAGTTTGACGGCCTTTCTTTTGTGGTAGGAACCCTTCAAAACAGAATCTATCACATGGTAGTCCCGATGAAACTATTGCCGGAATACATGCCGTAGCACCAGGCAAAGTCTGTACGGTAATACCTGCGTTTGCAGCCTCACGCGCGAGAAAAAAACCAGGATCGCTTATCCCTGGTGTGCCGGCATCACTGACCAAAGCAATGATTTGTCCAGCTTTCAAACGCTCAACAATTCCCGATGCAGTACCATGTTCGTTAAACTTATGGTGTGACATTAGGTGATTTTTTATCTCAAAATGCTTTAAAAGAAGACCCGATGTTCTCGTATCCTCCGCAAGCACTAAATCTGCCTCTTTTAATATGCGCATGGCCCTCAAGGTCATGTCTTCCATATTTCCCACCGGAGTAGGTACAATATATAGTATTCCCATAATCAATCACAAATATATACAATAAAAGCCCAAATGCAAAATAACTTGTCATTTCTTTGCAATTTTTAAAACGTTTGCACTAAAAAAAAGTGAAACCACAACGAAATATAGCCAAAAGCTACAAATCTGAGTTACATAATTATATATATTTGAGCTACATTAATTATATTACAGTATTTACAATCATAGAGCACTCTGAATTAACAAGTAATTGCATCATCCATTGCATTATAGTGGCTTTTTGCACTATCTTTAAATAAAATAGGTGGTGTCTTGAGATAAAAAATGAATAAATTCATTTTGTTCTCTACTAGATTTGCACTATCTTTAAATAAAATAGGCGGCGTCTTGAGATAAAAAATGAATAAATTCATTTTGTTCTCTACAAGATTTGCACTATCTTTTGATAAAATAGGCGGCATCTTGAGATAAAAAATGAATAAATTCATTTTGTTCTCTACAAGATTTGCACTATCTTTGCAGTATTATGACTGAAAATTTAACAGGAGAATCACATCGCCCAGGACGAATTGAGGTGGTGTGTGGTTCAATGTTCTCTGGGAAAACAGAAGAACTGATTCGTAGAATGAAGCGAGCAAAATTTGCCAAACAGAAGGTTGAAATCTTCAAACCGGCAATTGACACACGTTTTTCAGAAGAAGACGTAGTGAGTCACGATCAAAATGTCATCCATTCTACACCTATCGATTCATCAGGCTCAATACTTCTATTGGCTTCAGACATAGACGTTGTTGGTATAGATGAAGCGCAATTCCTTGACGACGGACTTGTTGATGTATGCAATCAACTTGCTAATCGTGGCGTTAGAGTTATCATAGCTGGTTTGGACATGGACTACAAAGGTGCTCCATTCGGTCCTATCCCTGCCCTTTGCGCTATAGCCGACGAAGTTACAAAAGTACATGCAATATGTGTAAAATGCGGTTCATTGGCATACGTCAGCCATCGACTGGTAAACAATGACCATCGTGTCATGTTAGGTGAAAAGGAAGAATATGAGCCTTTATGTAGAGATTGCTATCAAAAGGCTATAAAAGAAGAAAAAATAAATCATGGGTAAAGAAATTACTTTTGACCGTTTCATCCGATGGACAGGAACTGGTCTGCTGATAATTGCAGTATTACTGCTAGTAAACTACCTTAGTGGAGTTCTACTGCCATTTTTCGTGGCATGGCTTCTGGCATACCTTATTTATCCAACGGTGCAGTTTATAGAAAAAAGACTGCACATACGTGTACGCGCAATAAGCATCATCATCACAATGTTGATTCTATGTTGCGTCATCGGTGGAATCATTTATCTCATAATTCCGCCAATGATTGAGCAATTTGATAAACTTGGAGGCGTCATAACACGTTGGGTACACGACACGACACATACCAATAACATCACTGCGCTCATTTCACGTTGGATAGAAGACAACCAAACACAACTTAAAAAGATATTCAATAGCAAGGACTTCGGCGATGCTGTGAAAACAGCTATGCCTAAAGTATTTGCCTTTGTTGGTCAAACAGCAAATATCATAATAAGCATCATTGCTTCTTTGATTACCTTATTATATATGTTTTTCATACTTCATGACTACGAATATCTCACAACCAACTGGATACGTATCTTCCCAAACAAGAATCGCCCATTCTGGAAAGAGCTTATGCAAGATGTTAAGCGCGAACTTAACAATTACATACGTGGTCAGGGAACAGTAGCTTTATGCATGGGAATTATGTTCTGTATTGGTTTCTCAATCATAGACTTCCCTATGGCAATAGGTTTAGGAATTCTTATAGGCATTTTGGATTTAGTACCTTATCTTCATACCTTTGCCTTAATCCCTACAGCATTCCTTGCAATGCTCAAAGCTGCTGACACCGGACAGAACTTCTGGGTTATCTTTGGTATGGCTTTAGGACTGTTTGTAGTAATTCAGGCTATAACAGATATGATAATAACTCCTAGGATAATGGGTAAGGCTATGGGATTAAACCCAGCGATACTATTACTTTCATTATCAATATGGGGTGCATTGTTAGGATTCATCGGTCTAATCATCGCCCTACCTCTTACAACATTATTAATAGCCTACTGGCAGAGATATGTAACTAAAGAACATAAGGCGAAAGAAATATCCCCTAATACGGAATCAGAAGAGTAGCTCAATTGTTTAAATAAGTTAAATAGAGAATATTATTCATCAATATTTTTTCTGTTTCAATAAATTTATTTACCTTTGCACTCGCTTTCAAACAGGAAGATGATTGATCCGCTAGCTCAGCTGGTAGAGCACAACACTTTTAATGTTGGGGTCATGGGTTCGAGCCCCATGCGGATCACAAAAAGCAAAGGACTATTTTTTACAAATAGTCCTTTTTTGTTATATTGACATTTAAAATAAACACATGAAAAATTCGGCCACTTTAAAAGGACTTATGTTCAAAGAAAATATGAAAAAGATATTATTAATGCTTACATTGCTCTATCCAAATTATATGCTTGCGCAAGAGCCCGAATTTATCGGTGAAGTTAATATTATGTATAACGATAATATAAAACTACTAGATAAAGAATATATGGCAATGTCTTCAAAAGCAGGCGCCAGTCTTGTACTGTTTGGTATTGGATCCATTAATACCGAAATTGTTGTTCCTAGAAAAAGTGCAAAAACACGTGTCCCTGAAAGTACAGAACTTCATATTATAGCTAAGGCATCAGATAATTTATCAGATCCAATGTCGGTAATACGTGTATTCCAGTTTGAAGTCCATCATTCCTCACGTAAAGCATTGATTGCAACAGCTGATGTATTTGGAAGTTCTAATAACAAATTTAATAGTTTGACGTTCCATGCGTCGAAATATGGTAAAAGCTCTTACGATATTGAAATGTCCTCTCTACCTGTTGGTGAATATGGTGTTATAGTTTCTAATCCAAACAACCGTGATAGTAAGTCAGCCCTAATATATTGCTTTGGTGTGGGAAAGCCTAAAGCACATAGTGGATGGAGACAGTACAATCCAGACGGGGTATATTAATACCCTAAATTCAAACTATAATTATATATTCCTATATTTCACTAGAATTTATCTTATTATATTTGGCTGGTTATGAATAAAATATTTTTTTCCACGCAATTACTAATATTAGCATAACTGAAAAAACTAACAATTACACAACGGAATATACAAATGATAGTTCGTGCATTAATACTAAATAGTTCCATGTTTGACTTGTGAATATACATCATGGAATAGTTACCGAAATTCAGTAACTATATTAAACTTCACGCACTAAATCTTATCATATTCCATTAATAATGAGACAATTAATCATGTAGCAATTTATAGTTTTATCAAAAATTGAGACAAACTAATTTGCAAAATGATATGCAAAATTATAATAATTAGCATCATTAAATTGAAACAAATAATAAACGACTATGATATTTAGTTTTCACATATAGAATATACACAATGTAATTAAAAACCATAATATAAGTTACACAATAACACTAAAAACCGTATATTTTCAAACATTTAATGCAAAAAAACGAGGAAAAAGATATAATTACAAAAAAAAGATTAATTTTGCACTCCATACAAATATTATACATAATTATGAATTTATCACTAACATATTTAGTATGAGAAAAAAAAGATTGTTTCCGTTATTACTGATTATGTTCTTTGTTGCATTACTAACTAACAATGTTAATGCACAAGAAACGACAAAAGAAGAAAATATTGTAATAAGCGGCAGGGTTAATTATAGTAATGGAGAGCCCTTAGTAGGTGCTACTATTAGAATTGCAGGCACCAAATTAGGAACATCTGTAGATGAAACGGGACATTATGAACTTCATGTTAAAAGATCAAATCACATGCAAGTAATATGCTCATTCATAGGATGTAAATCAGTAACAGAAAATGTGGGTAAAGACGGATCAGTACCACTAATTATAATGAACGATGACGATAGTCATACGACAGCAGAAGTAGTAGTGACAGGATACCAACAAATTGACAAGAGAAATCTTACAAGTTCAGTTACCTCTTTAAACATGAATCAAATTGATAGACCTGGTATTTCAAGCCTTGACAAAATGTTACAAGGCCGTATACCTGATCTTGTAGTAACAAGTTCTAGTTCTGAGGTTAATGCTGTACCTAAAATACGTATTCGTGGAACATCAACCCTCATCGGAAATCGTGAACCTTTATGGGTTGTTGACGGTATAATCGTAAGCGATCCTGTAAACTTATCAGCAGATGTGATAAACGATCCTGACTATGTAAATAGAATTGGTAATGCCATATCAGGAATTAATCCTCAAGATATTGACCGTATTGATGTATTAAAGGATGCTGCAGCTACAGCTCTCTATGGAACCCGAGCTGCTAATGGAGTAATTGTTGTTACAACAAAAAAAGGACGTGCAGGAAAGCCGGTTATATCTTACAACTTTAATGGAACTTACCGAAGAAGACCTAGATATTCTGACCGAAAAATAGATCTTATGAATTCTCAAGAACGCACTGACATTTCCAAATATCTTGTAGGTATGCATTACTCATACCCTAATGATATGACGTATATTGGATATGAAGATGCAGTCAACAAATACTACAATGGAACATATTCTCAAGATCAGTTTAATACAGCGGTCGCGAAATCAGAAACACAAAACACTGATTGGTTTAAACTATTGACAAATGATTCTTTTTCAGCTGATCACTCTGCCAACATCTCTGGTGGATCAGACAAATTTAGATATTACGCATCATTGGGATATACAGACGATAATGATGTCATAAACAATAATACAAATAAAAGATATACAGCCTCAACAAATCTAGACTTTACAATAACTGAAAAGGTCAAAGCTTCAATGCAGTTGAATATATATCACACTAATAAGCAGTATGATCAAGATGATATCTCTCCTATTGATTATGCTTACCGCACAAGTAGGGTTTTACCTGCATACAATGACGATGGATCTTATTTCTTTTACAATAAAATTGCTTCTGGACTTCAAGGCATAATGAGCTACAATATACTTAATGAGCTGGACAATAGTTATAAGAAACAGACAGAAAACGGTATGAAAGCTACAGTAAACCTACGTTACAATCCTACAGACTGGTTGTTTTTTAATGGTATAATGTCTTATAATACAACAAATACAAATATCGAAGGTTGGTATGGCGAAAAAAGCTGGTATGCAGGAAATTTGAGAAAAACGTCACTTGGAGTTGAGCCTAATGAAGATAGCCAGATGCCTTTTGGCGGAGAACTATCTAACAATAATGTAGCACAAAATAACTGGACTGCTCGTATTCAGGGCAATGTAAATAAATATTTTGGATCAGACTCACAGCATAATATTAATCTAGCTGTTGGATTTGAAGCAAATTCGACGCATTATAATGGTGACCAATATACGCAACGAGGATATTACTTAGATCGCGGCAAAAAGTTTGTAACAAGTATACCCGATAAGTATAAAACATATCTTACGTGGTTAGGTACAAATGTGCCTACCATAACAGATTCAAAAACGAACCTGTTATCTGTTTATGGAACGCTGTCATATAGTTACAAGCAATATTTTACGGTTAACGCAAATACGAGATACGATGGCTCAAATAAATTTGGTGATAGGTCTAATGAAAAAATACTTCCTGTATGGTCTACATCTGGACTAGCAAACTTAAAAGAAATAGGACATATAAAACTCAAATGGCTAGACGCGATTAACTGGAAGGTATCTTATGGAGAACAAGGAAATATGCTAGACGGACAAAGTCCTGTACTAACACTGACAAAAGGTTCTTATGACACGCATTATACTGAAATGACTTCTACAACGGCAAGCAATGCCAATCCTGATTTAAAATGGGAAAAGACCCATTCTTTTAGTACAGGATTTGAGACCTCATTATTCAACAACAGATTAATGTTAGAACTCGAATACTACTATAAAAAGACAACAGATGCATTTATGAATAAAACCATTTCTGACATAAATGGCTATACATCATATGTTGTTAACTCTGGTGAAATCATAAATAAGGGTTATAATTTCTCAATAACTGCTGTACCAATTCAAAATAAGGATTGGAATTGGCTTGTGTCTGCATCTTTATCCAAAGTTATAAATAAGATGAAAACATCACCTGGAGAAGATTCTTACTCACTAAACGATTATCTCAATGGCACAGCTGTTATCAATGGACAATCACTTGGTACATTTTACTCTTATAAATTCATTGGACTAAATCCTGAAGATGGTGGTCCTTTGTTTGACGACTATCAAGATAGATCAAACGAATTACTAGGGTTAAGTAAGTATCAAACATTTATGAAAGTTCTTTCAAAATCAGGAAAGAGAGATCCAGATATCACAGGTAGCATAAGCAGTACTTTGAGTTACAAAAATTTCAGACTAGGAGTACTAATGGATTATGCCATGGGTAACAAAGTAAGATTATTCAAAGTTTTTGGACAAGGCGCTACTATCAATCAATCAGGACCAGGAAATATCTATCCTGAATATAATCTAAATAGAGCTTTATTAAATAGATGGATAAAGCCTGGAGATGAAGCTTGGACAAATATTCCATCAATATTGAGCAAGACAAGTATAAACTATTATAAATATGACCAGCATTGGTCTTCTGGAAATCAATATCAAGGTGTACAAATAGCAACAGACTCATATACGATGTACGACTATTCTGACATTAGAGTAGTCAGTGCAGACTATATACGCCTAGCTAGTTTAAGTCTTACATATGAATTGGCAGAAAAGCTATTACCTAAATTAGGGTTACAAAGACTTGCGATTACTGCTGCAGGTAATAATTTATATACATTATGTAATAGTAAACTAAAAGGTCAAACTCCAACTCAATCAGGATTCTCAGAAGTCCAGCTTTCTGACAATCCTTACTATACAATTAGTATAAATGTTCAATTCTAAAACAGACGATCATGAGATTTAAAATATTGTTATTTACAATTTTGACAACTGTTATGATATCTAGTTGTTCTAATTTTCTTAAAGAGTATTCACAAGATACAGATTATGTACGGTCATGGGAAGATCTTAATGAGTTACTTATTGGAGATGGTTACTTACCTCAGTTTCAGAGTGATAACCTTGCAATCGTCAGTGATAATGAATATTTTTTGCATTTTCTAGGCGATGAATTAGATGAAAATACCATTAGTTATGATGGAAATGCTATGCAATACGATGGTAAAGAAAAGGTTTTTGGATATTATACATGGCAAGCAAGATCAGGACAAAATGATTCTTACACAGGATTTCATAAAGAAAATGAATGTTGGGAGGAGATGTACAAACATATTAATGTTGTAAATAATATTATATATAGTGCAACAAAATTACCAGAAACAACGCAAAGTGAAAGAATTGGAAAATCTAAAGTTGATGGTGAAGCTAGATTCTTAAGAGCATATTATTATTTCTTGTTAGTAAACCTATATGGTAAAGCCTATACACCTAGCACTGCATCGACAGATCTAGGAGTACCAATAAAGACATCAGAAACTGTAGAAGATAAAATATTTGATCGCAACACCGTACAAGAATGTTACGATTTAATACTTAGCGATCTACAAATCGCCGAAAAAGAACTAACTGAATATGGAAATCAGAAAACAATATATAGAGCTGATTCTACTGCTGTTAATTTTCTTTTTAGCCGAGTTTATCTATATATGCAAAAATGGGATAAAGCATCTGAATATGCTCAAAAGGTTATTGACAACCATCCGTCTTTAACACAGTTGAATACGCTTCAACAAAATAAGGGAATTGTATCGCCAACTTCTGTAGAGAATATATTCTCTATGGGAAGTAATGCATTGTGTAATATAACTACCTGCGAATACAAAAGCTTTACGATTTCGGATAGCATATACAATCTCTACTCGGACGATGACCTTAGAAAAACTAAATATATATGGACTTACGGAACATTTCATGGATATAAAAAGATGGACATGATAAGTACTGCACTTACACAGACAGAAAATATGCCTGAGTACTACTTTAATGCCTACACTAATCCATATTCTAAAATTAGAACCGAAGTGTCTGACAAATTTTTATTTAGATCAGCTGAGGCATACCTTATAAAAGCAGAAGCAGAAGCGTATATGGGACATGATGAAGAGGCAAATAAAATGTTAAACACATTACGTCAATACCGCTACAAAACAGGAACAGATTACAAAGTTGCAGCCAGTGGCTATGACTTAATAAAAATTATACGTTGTGAACGCGAAAGAGAGTTGTGCCTTGAGGGACAAAGATGGTTTGATTTACGCCGTTATGCAGTATGCGAAAAATATCCAGAATCAAAGAGCATTATACATCATTACTATTATTATGTAAATCGCGATTCATATGAAAAGACATCATGCCATGTATTCACTCTCGAACCTAATGATTGGGGATATATACTTCCTATACCTCATGAAACATTAATAATGAATACAGGCATGAAGAATAATGCAAGGGGCGAGAGAACGTTTAATGTAGAATAAAAACTGGACGAAATGAAAAAATATAAAACATTAGAAATATTAGTGTACTGTTGTTTTATCTCCTTATCTCTCTTTTCATGTGGAGACAAGGAAGACTACATCACACCAGAAGCACCAGCAAAAAACTATTTTGCAGCATATGCCAACGCTACAGATGATGAATCTTTGTTGAGAAAAGAATTCTATAAGAACAATGGATGTTACTTACTTTTTAATGATACTTTGAGACATGATTCTATCGGAGTAAAGCCCAATGGTGAAATCACGTATCAGACAGAAACAATAGATGTTCCTTACATCATGTCATCACAGGCATATTTTGCATATAAATATACATACATTAAAGATATAGAAAAGCAAAAGGCTGCAGCTAACTTTATTGAGAATAATATTCTACCACATTTAAGTGCAAAGCTAAGACCTTATTCTTGGCTTCTTGTAAATAGTATCACAAAATATGCTGCCAATGATAACTCGTATAGTTATGATTCAGAACAGACATCTGTAGTCGGAAATAGAGCCACTGCTATTGGCATTCAAGACATTTTCGATATGGACGAATCTGATATACAACTGTTTGCAAAAGATTTATGCGCTTCTATTGTAGCAGACAAAGTGTCAAGTCTAGAAGCTAGCATAATAGCACCATTTACTAAATTTTCGGACAGTTTTTATGAAACAACGTCACAAACAACACCATCTGATAATGAATCAAATATGGAACTAATGCAAGAAAGTGGTTTTATATGCCCATACACTATAAGTGGAATTGTATTTTATGGCTATTACCCAAGTAAAGTCGAAGACATAAAAGCCTTTGCAAAACTTGTTGTAGAAAACGACGAACAGTACGTAAGAGATACATACAATAATGAAATTATACTTCAGAAATACATGGTAATGAAAAATATCATTCTTTCTCTTGGCTATAAATTCTAACAAACTATATGCATATGAAAATAGATAAAATAACATCATTAATAATAATAACATTGTTGTTCATAACAAGCTGTAGCAGTGATGACAACAATGCCATACCCACCATACTTCCAAGTTATGCAGGTAAATTCACAGATTCAAGAGATGGAAAAGAATATAACTATGTAAGAATTGGAAAACTGGAATGGACTACAGATAATGCAAAATATGATACAAAAGATGACTACACTAGAAGTATCTATGTAACCCAACAAATCTTAGGAGATGATAATTCTATAAATGACTCATTAACTGTAGCAAAATATGGATATTTATATTCGTATGAAGGAGCAAAACAGGCTGTCCCTGAAGGTTGGAGACTTCCAACAGACGAAGACTGGAAAAGCCTTGAAATATCACTAAACATGAGTGAAAGTAATGCAAATTCAGATGGATGGAGAGGAAGCTACCAAGCTACACTTATGCATGAGAAAGATGGCACACAATTAAATCTCAAATATGGAGGTTTTATGGATGGCAACAGTACTACCTTTGCGTTGAAGTTCTATTATATTGAAGCTTTTGGATATTATTGGACAGATACATATGATAAAAGTACATCAACTGCTTATTATAGAAAGATAGTATATAATTCAGGAAAAGTATACCGCCATCTATCAGCAACAAATAATATGATGAGTGTAAGATTTGTAAGAGACGCTAAATAACAAAAAGATGAAAAAATATATAATAGGAATTTTAATTTCATTTATTTCTACGACTTCTATAGCTCAAAAGGAATTTATAATTAAAAGTGAAATACCTAGTATTAAAGATGGCATTGTTGTAGGCCTAATGACAGCAGAGGATTCTGAAAATAAGGAAATCGCCGTTGACACTGTAAAAAATGGGAAATTTACATTAAGGGGTAAGCTAGATCATCCAACACTTTGTACGCTTACTACTAATAATTTGAATTTACTAGGCAATGACCAAGATACAGGGAAAATACGATGGACATATACAACTATTTTCGTAAGTAATACAAATATGACATTTGCAGCTACAGCCTATGATAGTATAACAAATGATGCTCCAATAGGAAGATACTTTAAAATTACAGGTGGAGCCCCTCAAGCTGATTTCAACGAATACAACTTATCTGGAAGCAAACCTTTAGACTGGATAAAGAATCACCCTCATTCTGTTCTATCTGTTAAACTTGCAAACGATTTAATAAAAGGAGGGTCTGGACTTAGAAAACTTGAAATTCAAAATATTGCAAATTTGATCAGTTCTGTACCTGATGACCCAAATCGATTATCAGAATTCAGACGCAACTGTGAATTTGCAAAAAGAACTGCTGTAGGTGAGCCAATTCTTGATTTACCTCTATTCGACACAAAAAAAACAGCAAATAGACTTATTAATATTATACCAAAAGGAAGATACACCCTTATTGACTTTTGGGCGTCATGGTGTGGCATTTGTCGTAGTTCTATACCCGACATAAAATCAGTCGCAAAAAAACATCCAAATATCACCATTGTTGGGGTTAGTGCTGATAGCAAATATAACCAATGGATAAATGCAATAAAAAAAGAGAAAATGGAATGGAAACAATATTGCCTCACTATTGATGGTGGCAAACAGCTATTAGAAAAATATCTAATTACAGGAGTTCCATTTTATATTATTGTAGACCCACAGGGAAAAATTGTAAGAGTTCCACAATATGTTTCAGAAATAGATGATTATTTTACACAAATTGATAACAAAAAATGAAAAAATTATTTCTAATCGCTGCAGCTGCATTTTCACTATGTAATGCTTTTGCACAAAGTACAAGTTATAAAATTTCCGGAAAAGCTGATTTTGCAAAAGACGGAGATAAGGTATATATTGCAGATATGCAATATTTTGACCTTATCCCAACAGACTCAACAGTTATTAAGGATAAGAATTTTTTCTTTAGTGGCAAACTAGATGCTGCTGCTCTTAAATTTATTGTTTTGGTTCAAGACAAAAAGCCTGTATCAATAAATGATATTATCCTTGAAAACAATGATATGCAAGTTGAAATTTTCAATGACTCGACAAAAAAACTTGCAGATGTACAAGGTAGCAAAAGCACAGAACTATGGAGAGAATTCTGTAACATTGGTAATAACAGTTCTGCTAAAGCTGAAGATTCTTGGAAGATTGTAAATGATAGTACAGCAAGTGAAGCTGCAAAAAAAGCCGCAAAGTCTGAATTAGACTCTATAAATAATCTGCAACAAGCCTTAAGAACTAAATTTATCTGTGAACATGTTCCATCTACAATTAGTGATATGCTCCTTGGATACTATTACGAGGAACTTGGAACTGAAAACCAGAAGAAGATTTTAGATCTGATGAAATCTAATAATAGTGAATACCCATACTATAAAAAAATAGTTGCTCAACACGAAGCTGATGCAAAAACATCTACTGGTAAACAATTTACCGATATTGCCTTACCGGGTTTAGACGGTAAAATTATAAAGGTTTCAGATCTAGTAAAGAAAAACAAACTTACGATTATAGATTTTTGGGCTTCTTGGTGTGGACCATGTCGTGCAGAAATGCCAAATGTGATAAAAGCATACAATCAATATCACTCAAAAGGATTAGAAATAGTAGGCGTTTCTCTAGACACTGATAAAAAAGCATGGAGCAGTGCAGTTAAAAAACTTGGTATTCCATGGAAACAGATGTCTGACTTAAAAGGCTGGAGTAGTAAAGGCGCTGCCGCATACAATGTGCAAGCAATACCAGCAACAGTAATTATTAACCAAAAAGGTGAAATTATAGCTAAAGATCTTCGTGGAGATGAGTTAATGACTAAATTAGCAGAAATCCTAAAATAAGACAAATATAATAGCACTATAAATAATAGACAGTAACAATAGCCGAGTATAAGTTTACTCGGCTATTGCTGTTCTACAGCGTATATGATTAAAAGATTATAATTTGTCGAACTCACTTTAACTAGATACGTTTTGACTCATCGTTTTTAGTCTGAATCTGAAAGAAATACCATTCAAATAAGGGTAGTATCTGCTGCTGTTTGCGATAGCATAAAATAATCGTTAATTTTTTTGCAATAGAAAAATAAATATGTATCTTTGCACGATTAAGTACAAACTACTACAACGACAAAACAGCCTAGAAGGGGCTGAAACCTTATTGTAATAAGAGGCAATTAATAAATCTTAAACTGGAAAATATATTATACGAAATAATGGCTACTAATCATCAAATTTCTACCCGTATAAAGGCAGCTACTGGTGTTGATATTGCTATGTGCTATCAATGCGGCAAATGTACAGCAGGTTGCGTTCTTGCTGGCGATATGGATTATCCTTCGTCAATGATTATGCGTATGCTGCAAACCAATGATGAAGAGAACTATCGCAAGATTATCTCTTCTGAAGCAATATGGCTTTGCCAGAATTGTGAAAATTGCATCGGAAGATGTCCTAAGGAGGTCGATATTCCTAAAGTAATGGACTATTTACGTGCCGATTCTGTGAAGAACAAATGTGTTTCGCCTAAAGCAAAGCCCATTCTTTCTTTTTATCAATCTTTTCTTGGTGCCGTAAAAACATCAGGACGCCTGAGCGAAGTCTTCATGACTATTGGATTCAAACTACGTACACTGCGCCTTTGGCAAGATATCAATCTCGTTCCATCAATGCTGGCAAAAGGCAAATTGAAGTTTATCCCTGAATCTATTAAAGGCAAGAGAAACTTAAAGAACATCTTCAAATCTACTAATAACAAATAGAAATTACTATGAAATTAGGTTTTTATCCCGGTTGTTCTCTCAATGGAACGGCTAGGGAATACAATGAATCTGTTAAGGCATTGGCTCCTGTTTTCGGTATAGAACTTATAGATATCGATGATTGGAACTGTTGTGGTGCTTCTGCCGCACATGCCGTAAACAGAGATCTTTCACTTGCTCTTCCCGCAAGAACACTTGCGCTTGCCGAGAAACAGGGGTTCGATGAAATTGTCGTACCTTGCGCTGCTTGTTTCAATCGTCTTGCTGTTGCCCAATATGAGCTTAACAAAGATGAGATGCTTAAGAAATCAGTAGAGAAGAGCATTGATATGACATTCAATAATGATATAAAGATTCTGAATGTCGTACAGTTTATCGATAAATATATTAAGGATAAGATATTAGAAAAAATATCGCATAAGTTTGAACATCAGGTTGCCTGCTATTACGGTTGCCTGTTGGTTCGCCCTAACAAAATAATAGATTTCGACCGTGTAGAAGACCCTACTTCTTTAGATGAACTTATGCAACTTATTGGTGCCACTCCTATTGATTGGGGATTCAAGACCGAATGTTGCGGAGCCAGTCTGTCTATTGCCCGTACTGACCTAGTGGCAAAGCTTTCAGGCAATATTGTTAAGGATGCTGCCGACCGTGGTGCAGAAGCTATTATAGTGGCTTGTCCTATGTGTCATTCCAATTTGGATATGCGCCGTCCTCAGATAGACGAATACGTAGGTGAGAAAATATCCACACCTGTTATTTATATCACACAAGCTATCGGATTGGCTGTGGGCATTGCTCCTGAAAAACTTGGGTTGCAACGCCATTTTGTTAAAGTCAATACCCTATAAAAGAATCATGTTATGTCAAAAATAGGAGTTTTCATTTGTCATTGTGGCGAGAACATCAGTGCCACCGTGGATTGTGAACGTGTTGCTAAATCTGCATCCGAAATGGAGGGAGTAGCCTTTGCTACCGACTATAAATATATGTGTTCCGACCCGGGACAATCACTTATAAAGAATGCCATACGCGAATATCATCTTGATGGTGTTGTCGTAGGATCTTGTTCGCCTCGTATGCACGAACCTACTTTTCGTCGCGCATGTAGCGAGGCGGGTCTTAATCCTTACCTATGCGAGATTGCCAATCTTCGCGAGCATGTATCATGGGTACACGAAAAGAGTGAAGCTACTACGCTTAAGGCTATAGATATAGTAAAAGGTGTAGTTGAAAAGGTGCGCCGCAACAAACCGCTTAATGCGATAGAGGTACCCATCACCAAGAAGGCACTTGTTATAGGTGGTGGTATTGCCGGTATACAGGCCAGTCTGGATATTGCCAACTGTGGACAGAAAGTAATACTTATCGAGAAAGGTCCGTCTATAGGCGGTCACATGTCACAGTTGTCTGAGACCTTCCCCACCCTAGACTGTTCTCAATGTATTCTTACGCCCCGTATGGTAGAGGTAGCCCAGCATCCCAACATCACCCTTTATACTTATGCCGAACTGGAAAAGTTAGACGGTTTTATTGGCAACTTCAAGGCTACAATACGTCTGAAAGCCAAGAGTGTGGACTATAATAAATGTACTGGTTGTGGACTATGTACCACTAAGTGCCCTCAGAAGAAAATTCCAAGTGAATTTAATGAAGGTCTTGGCACACGTACCGCTATTTTCACACCATTTCCTCAAGCAGTGCCTAACAAACCGGCCATAGACAAAGAACATTGCAACTATTATCAGAAAGGCAAGTGCAAGGTATGTCAGAAGTTCTGCCCTACCGGTGCCATAGAATACGATAAACCTGATGAATTCATCACTGAAGATATTGGCGCAGTGATTGTAACCACTGGATTCAATGTGTTGAAGACAGATTTCTTTCCAGAATATGGTTACGGCAAATATAAAGATGTAATTACCGGATTACAGTTCGAGCGTCTTGCTTCCGCTTCCGGTCCTACTCTTGGTGAGATACGTCGCCCTTCGGATGGTCAGATACCAAAGAAAATTGTATTCATATCTTGTTGCGGTTCACGCGATCCTGCCAAAGGTATTCCTTATTGCTCAAAGATTTGTTGTATGTACACCGCCAAGCATGCCATGCTGTATCAGCATAAGGTACACGACGGAGAGTCTACAATATTCTATATGGACGTACGTGCAGGCGGTAAAAACTATGAAGAGTTCGTACGGCGCGCTGTTGAGGAAGATCATGTAAACTATGTACGCGGTCGTGTAGCCCGTGTATATGAGAAGAACGGTAAACTCATTGTCAAAGGTGTAGACACTCTTTTGGGTGCAAAGCCAGTTGAGATAGAAGCCGATATGGTGGTACTTGCCACCGCAGGTGTCGCTAATAAAGGCGCAGAAGAATTGGCACAGAAGATGCACATTTCCTACGATCCTTATCATTTCTTTGCCGAAGCACATCCAAAGCTAAAACCTGTAGAAACAAATACAGCCGGAATATTTCTGGCAGGTGCCTGTCAGGCTCCTAAAGATATACCAGAGACAGTCGCATCAGCATCTGGTGCAGCTGTCAAAGCCGTATCTCTGTTGTCACAGCCTACACTCGTTCGCGAGCCCATCGTTGCTGTTGTCAACCGTTGCGCCCCGCCAATGTTCAGTACATGTGTGGGATGCTTTATGTGCGAGACCATATGTCCTTACAATGCCATAGAGCACGAGGAGATTAAAGACCGTCGTACAGGCAAAGTAATAAAGACCGTGGCTAAAATCAATCCCGGACTCTGTCAGGGATGCGGAACATGTGTTTCTTTCTGCCGCTCTAAATCAATTGACATACAAGGTTACACCAATGAGGAGATGTTCGCAGAGGTTACAGCCTTATTGAACAAATAAAGCATCACTATAATGGAAGAAAATAACAATAATATATTCGAGCCGCGCATCATAGCATTTGTTTGCAATTGGTGTACTTATGCAGGCGCAGACTTGACCGGTACTAGCCGTATCAAATATGCCACCAACGTAGAGATTGTGAGATTCCCGTGTACGGGCCGCATCGACTTCATGCTACTACTCAAAGCTTTTGCTGGTGGCGCAGATGGAATCATCATATCAGGATGTCATCCTAACGACTGCCATTACACCAGTGGCAACTTCCACGCCCGCAGACGCTGGATGGTGTTCAGAGACATGCTCGACTTTATGGGCATTGACATTGAGAGGATACGCTGGTCTTGGGTATCAGCTGCCGAAGGTGCCAAATGGGCTGATGTCGTTAATGACACGGTAGGCAAAATACGTGAGATGGGACCCTATACTGAATATAAAAAAGCTGCAAAATTCTTAGAGGAGGAAAAAATAATTCATGAGTAAATTATCTGAAAAGGCTGCAACCCTCCTTTCTGAGGGAACAGTAAAAATGATTATAGGTTACGAGCAGGGCACAGAGCGTCCTCGTCCTGCTTTTTGTCATAAGCCAGAGGACTGTGAACGATTGATATTCAATGATCAATGTAGTAACAATCTGGCTGTATACCTTACAAAGAAAGAGATTATCGGAGAAGACAAGGTTGGTGTAGTGGGTAATTATTACGTAATTAAGACAGTCATCCAACTGAATCGTGAGAATCAGATTAATCTTCAAAACCTCGTAGTGATGACCGTAGATGGCGATGATATAATTACATTCGGCAGCATAGATGAGATGCAGCAATATGTTGACACTCACGAACCTGTGCCCAATGAGAAAGTACTTGCCGTCATCGAGAAGATAGATAAGATGAGTCGCAGTGAGCGATGGGATTATTGGAAGAGCGAACTGTCAAAGTGTGTGCGTTGCTATGCGTGCCGTGCAGCTTGTCCGCTATGCTACTGTAACCGTTGCGTCACAGAGGTCAACTGTCCTCAATGGATAGAGCCATGGGCTGCCCCGCTTAGCAATATGGAGTGGCAGATTAACCGTGTTATGCACATGTCAGGCAGATGTGTCGGTTGCGGAGAATGTGCAGCCGCCTGCCCTCTCGAACTGCCTATCGGCATACTCACAAAGAAAATGGGTATGGACATCAAGAATACTTTTGGTGGATGGAAAGACGGAAGTGTACTGTCTACATATAACGTAAATGATAAAGAAAACTTTATTAAATGATATGATGGAAAGACTTATAATAAAATCGGACCAGATACATACATGGCTCGCTAAAATAATAGAGACAGTACCACGCGTACTTGCCCCGGTCAAAACCGGCAGCAAAGCTGAATTCAAAGAGATAAAAGATGCAGGTAGTGTAGCATACGATGTTATTACCACTACATCATCTGTTAAGGCGTCAGCTTTTCCTAATACAGAGACTCTTTTTGCTTATGAAAAACAGGGTACTGATACAAAAATATATGATGTCGCTGAAGAGAACTTCCTTGACACCGTCATTTGGCGTGCACGTCCGTGTGATGCAGTTGGCTTCGGTCCACTTACCAAAATATTCAATTGGGACTATAAAGACAAACTTTACAACGAGCGTTTCTCACGCCTTGTTGTTGTTTCTTTCGCATGCGATAAAGCTGACGGATGCTGCTTCTGCACATCTGTAGGTGGTGGACCTGGTAATACAGCCGGCAGTGACATTATGCTCACCAAAATCAATGATAAAGAAACTTTGGTAGAAGTACTTACAGACAAAGGTCAGAAACTAATAGACTTATGCAAGGATTGCTTTACTAAAGCTGACGACAGCATTGACAAAGAGTCTGTATTGGCTAAAATACCAGTAAGGTTTACACGCGAACAAATACACGAGAAACTGGCAAAATCCTTCGAAAGTCCTATATGGAAAGCCCAGTCTGAGCGTTGTCTTGGATGTGGAGCCTGCGCTTTTGTCTGTCCTACATGTGCCTGCTTCGACATACAAGAAGGTGCCCATGGCAATCACGGTCGCCGCGTACGCTGTTGGGACTCATGTGGATTCACACTCTTCACACAACATACATCAGGTCATAACCCACGTCCTACGCAGGCCACACGCTGGCGTCAGCGTGTAATGCACAAATTTTCTTACATGCCCGACCGTCTTGATATATACGGTTGCACAGGCTGCGGTCGTTGCTCGCGTGCTTGTCCGGTAGATATGAACATTGCAGAACATCTAACAAATATTGCAAACAATGAGTAATAATATATACATACCTTATGTGATGGTAGTCGACAAGATAACAGTCGAGGCTCCCGGGGTAAAGACATTGCGCCTACGTTTTCAGAATGAAGAAGAAGGCAATAAATTTGAATTCAAAGCAGGTAACTTCGCAGAATATTCGGCTTTTGGTGAGGGCGAATGCACTTTTTGTATAGCTTCCGCCCCTACCCGCAAAGGGTATATCGAGTGTACTTTTCGTAAGGCAGGTCGTGTAACATCAGGGCTTGATCGACTGGAAGAAGGCATGACGATGGGAGTACGTGCTCCACTTGGCAACTCTTTTCCTCTTGATGAATGGAAAGGTAAGAATCTTGTTTTCGTAGCCGGTGGCATAGCTCTTCCTCCTATGCGTGCAGTGATAGACAATGTGCTTGATCGCAGGGATGAGTTTGGCGATGTAACTATCGTTTATGGTGCCAAGACAGTGAACGACCTTGTATACAAAGAAGAACTGAAGGAATGGGAAGAGCGTCCTGACGTTAATCTCTTTGCCACAGTAGATCCGGGTGGTGAAACGCCCGACTGGAAAGGAAAAGTTGGATTTACTCCTAATGTATTAGGTGAGGTAGCTCCAAGCAGTGACAATGCCATCGCTATTGTCTGTGGACCTCCTATCATGATCAAGTTTACATTCCCTGTACTCGAGAAACTCGGATTCAAGGATGAGAACATATATACCACTCTTGAAAATCGCATGAAGTGTGGCATTGGCAAATGTGGACGATGCAATGTAGGCCCGATGTTTGTTTGCAAAGACGGACCGGTGTTCAGCAAAGTACAGTTGAATGCACTTCCACCTGAATTTTAACCCAAGTTTGCCCCATGCTGGCTCGTAAGCATCTGATAATCAGTAATAGCTTTTACAAAATATTACGGTTTACAATATTTGCATACAAGGATGCATATACTGAATATGAGTGAGTCACATTATTTATTCATCAAATATTAAGTAACACAGGTCAAAGTTGGGTTAGTATATTGTAATGAACAATATTTAAATGAATCTTAAATACCCGGCTGCATCATGCAACCGGGGATTTTTATATCCATACAATTGCTATCTTGTGTGACAATAAATCTGTGTTTAATTTTAAATAAACAGTATAGTCGCAATCACGGACAGAAATTTATGTTATTGTTATTTCTGAGCAGATGCCTTGGACCCAAGGATAAAGACTTTAGATATGTAGGCATATCAGACTTCTCCTGAAGGCAAAATACATAATAACTTACCAAATTTGAGTAATCGGTAAACTCAAAATAATCCTATATTCCTGATGGTTGAAATATTGATAATATTTATTTGTAATCTATTGACTTTCTTTGCTGGGTGCAAAGATAAGCATTTTTTAAGCATCGTGAAATTCGCAAGTATACAAACAGAGCCAATATTTGGGAATTTTTGATAGCCTATACAATCAGAATTTTACTCCACTCGAATTCGATAGGGAAAATGGCAGGACTTAATGATAATTGCATGACAATAAAAAATTAGTAATAGATGTAATATCATATCATCAAATATTATATTTTTTCTTCATCTCCTCCATCATATTAACTAACTGTTTTTTTTGATCATCAGGTAACTGGCTCTCCTCGAATCTGCGGATATATTCATCTATCTGATTATCCAGAGCTCTACTACTTTGTATACTCTTCTGATGTGCTTCTTCAGCTAGCACATTCATGAGAATTGTAGAAAATTGCATCATGACCTTATATACGCCAAGAAGCAGTTGGATGTCAGCAACTAGAGTTATTGGATTTATCCCTTCAATAGCACTTACAACATTTGCTAAGTCAGAACAAACTTTTGAGTTATCAAACAGATGCACGAAAGTTGCCCTTAAATCTTTATCATTGGATTGGAATACTATCTTTTCCAATAAATCACTAATCTTCTTACTCTGAAGAAGAAGTTCAGAGGATCCATTTGGTATCATATCTTCGATACTCTTCCAGATTGATTGTTCATGTTCATCAGAGGTATATCCATATAGATGCACCATTGTAGACACCTTTGTTACGCATACTCTGCGGAGATTAAGGGCATACTCTATATCAGATGATGATTTTAGATAAGCATCAACTATTGCTACCATATCAAGCATCATAAATCTCAGCAACAACTGAATATTTGCCAATACCTGAACATGTCCGATTTCGGGAATAACACCAATTGATGGTACATTGTTGCGAATGTAATCCTCAACTCTTTTAGTACCATTCCATTGTTCTGCTATTAAATCTATGCTCTCAACAGCTTCTTTTGGCAAATTATCGAAAATATTCTCTAATTTACCATCCTTATTGATAAGCTGACACACTGTCTTATGGAAATCGTTAATGCCAAGCATTATAGGGAATGAAGGAGATGGCTTATGAATACCTGTTTTTGAGAGACAGTATTCATCGATTTTATCGGTATATAATTTCACATCTTGCAGAATGCCCCAAAAACTAAGAAACTTCGTCATCGTTTTCTCCTCACTGTCGACTAATACTGTGCTTTTGTAGACCTCTATCATCTCATTATCGTAGTGAAGAGTTAAGTTTCGCAATTTCTGGTCTATCTCTGTATTGCCAAAGACTTCTAATTTCTGTTCTATGCCCAATCCTTCAGTTATCAAATCTGAATTACCGTCTTCATGTACTTGTTTCATCAGTTTTTTCCACAAGGATTTTTTTCTTAGTTTGCCAAAATTGTACAGCAATTTATAGCCTTCAGATATTGAAGCCTGTATATTCTTCATATGAAATCGCTTCTCATATAGATTGTTTACAGAGAATTCAGCTTTACACGAAGCACCCATATCCATCAATATAAACTTAATGCTATTCTGTAAGTCTTGAGTCAAGACATATAATACAGGTGTTTGCTCATCCATCAAAGAACGAACAACTAATTCGCTCTTTAATGCTTTATACAAATCATCTATAGTCAATCCTGAATTAGCGACAAGATTGGCAATCGTTTCCCTTGATGTTGGTTTGGTATCTGACATTATTTCACTCTTTTATTTCTCTCTTCAAACTCGGCAAGTGTATTAATAGCATCTTGGTTGATGGGATGAAGATATCTCTTGCCATATTAATATCTCCATTCAATTCTGTCATTTTATATGGATACCATAAACTACATCAAATTATTGCAACCAAACACTATTTTAAACTTATCTATTTTTTTTGGTATCACAGAGGAAGGTTCGACCAATATTCCATTGCCTTTTTATCGAATCGTATTTTTGTTTTATGCAAAGTTAATAATTTATTATAACTAAAACAATAAAATTTATTAATACTACAAATTATTTTTTATTATAGCTAATAATCACACTTTAATCAACCAATTATAGTAACATCTACTCGATGATGACAAGTAAGCAAAATGTTGATTTTAAAAAAATAATATAAAGCTAATATAAATTTAGAAAACGCTTTATCATGAAAACGAAACGAGTTAAGTTAATATACATAAATGTAATTAAATTACATTTAATTAACGAAAATATACTGCTTTATAGTGATAACATCCTTGAATATTTAGAATATATATATTATTTTTACACCATAAAGAATACAAATACCAGAATATACTGCTAAAAATTGGGCAGAGAATTTTGATTTAAAAAATATCAATACTACCAAGTTTAAAAATACCATTCATATTGTTTAGCTAGAAATATATACTAAAAATTGACAACTATAGTAAAGACGATTAATCGTTGTTAGGATATCGTCAGCTAATAATAGTGCTATAATAAATATTACAGCATCAAAAACTAAAATTTTAAAAAATGAAAAATGATCACTATGAGAATCAGCTAAATGATTCTGTGGAAAAAAAACACGTAAGAATTCTAAATTCTAACAAGTATTTATCTGCACTCCTTGACGAAGGGGAGACTTTTTATGTAGGCTTACTATATGAAGACTATATTAAGAGTCCTTATTTGGATAAATATGGATTGCCTAAGGATTTTGTTGATAATGTAACATTTACTCCAAAAGCAAGAAAAACAGTTTCAAAGAATAATATAAATGGAAAATTTGTACGAAAACAACCTGAAGAAAAAATCATTAACACAAAACATATTGAATATACTACTAAAGATGGCACTCATGTTAGCTATTACAGAGACTTTTATATCTATGCCAAAGTATTACTACATAAATATAACATAGAATTTACTTTTAAGACGAATGAGCATGGTCAGAAAGTTGTTGCATCATCAATCCCTCTAGTATATATAAATGACACAGAAAACAACATGAAAAATACTCATGTTATAAATCTATCTTGTGAAATATTTAACAGTTTTGAAATATTAACATCTAAACTAGAACCCGCAATTCATTTTAATAAAAGATTTGACATGGAATTACTCCCAAAAGGGACATTGGATGTGGCTGAAAATTTTGAAGAGGTAGTACGCATATCAAGTCATTATGTGAAAGATAATCAAGAACAAAAGGCTTTTCAAAAAAGACTAAATATACTAAAAGATTATGAGCCTGACATAAGAGGGAAAGGTCCAAACAATTTCTTTGGATATATAGTTTTTGGTTTTAGTAATTTAGATATCATATTATTAGAAACGATGTACTCAAAAAATGCAACATATGTATTTAAATTATCTGATTATGAAACAAATATTATAAGAGACAAACAATCAGTACTAAGAGAAAAGTTAATGATTGAAAGATTTTATCATGATGCAAAATGGGAAAAAAGAATTAGACGTTTCCTTAACAATCGTATAAAAAACTGTAAAGGTAATATTACACACGAATAAAGAGCATTGTATATCCAATAAAAACTGACCTTTGTATCAAGCCTTCTTTATGAGCTAACTAACTCAAAAGTATTTAGTATAGCAGTGATATAATTCATAAGATATTGAAGTATAAAGTTTTAAAATTATCATGGCAACTCTGTTGTGAGAGCTTTATCTGGATCATAAAAACAAAGGACGATTTACATAATAGTCCTTTGTTTGTTATATAACCACACGACTTATGATATTTATCAGATTTTTATTATCACAACATTTCATTATTATTTTTTGCTCAAAAGGACAATAATTCATTATCAAACTCAGCAAAATCACTAACAAAGAAAAACGTGCCTCGCTCTACTTTATCTATCCGTGGTTTTATTTATTCTTGAATCAACAAATTTTAGTCGGTAACTTGTGCAAAGTTATGGGAAGATATCATCACATTTGCAAAAGAATAAGAAGGAGGGGACTAATAATATCCTGCTCTCCTTGCACTTTTCGTGTTTTTAACTACGTGAGCTACGGTTTCTCTCGCAAAGCCCATAAACAGCGGAATTGACGATACGTAGCTAGGTCAATTTAGCTACTATAGCTACGTTTTAGCTACAGCAACTTGTAGCATTTTGAGGATAGCATGTGTCTTATAAGTAATTTTTTCAAAGAAACGTTACTACATCAGAGGAACTGAGGATGGGTGCGTAGATGCAGTAAACGAAAACAGAATTTTCAAGCTTGATTAAATGTTCTGCGAACTCCACTGAATTCTCGGCAAAGATACTGCAAGATTTTTATTCATACTATGAAATCTGGTTTGAGCTGTTAGCCAAAGTTTCAATTACTGGTGCTACACTGTATAATACACGCGCATACGCACACTTTGGACTTTTCAAAAATACTAGTGTCGAAATGTCTATCCGTTGAATATCAACTTGTTAGACTTCTTTTCGAGAATAATCAAGTGACGAAAATATGTCAAGCAAAAATGTAATTGCATAATTTTATAATGCAATTTTGCAAGCAAACCATGTTCCATTTCGTGTTACTTTACCGAGTGATAAGGCCCTTATCACTCCCCAAAACAACATAAATAACAATGCATTTCTTCGTAAAACGCATGATAAAATTTGAGACTTCTTCGTCATATCACCGTCACCATATATTATTAAAAATGACAGATAACATATTGATATTCATCATGTTGACACTTCGACACTAGTATTTTTGAAAAGTCCTAAGTGCGCGCGTACACGTACATAATATATATAGAAATAGACAACGTAGCTAGAACGTAGTTATCGTAGCTAAATTGACCTAGCTACGTCTCGTAAATTCCCCTGTTTATGGGCTTTGCGAGAAAATCCGTAGCTCACGTAGCTAAAAACATGAAAAAACGCAGGGAAGGCACCTAAACATACGAAATTCAAATCGCCACTTAAAGAAAACCATTTTGTGGTGTAACGTATATGTCTTTTTGTGTTAATAAAAGACAAAACATAGACATGATTAATACACATATAAACCAAATATGATATATTTGCGTAAGACTCTCGAAAATAAAAAAATTGTTATAAAATTGCCCTACTCTCTAGTCTCGTGATAATATGGCAAAATAATATTAAATAGAGCAAGCGCATAAAACTGATATTTATCTTACAGCGTTAGCAATACCTCTAACTATTATCTATATCTGCGGTTTAATATTCCGTCCTCGAAAGCAAGTACTAAGGATAAGTATTGATTTATTCATTGTAATAATCGTTTATTTAATAGGATTACTGGGATTATTTGCTATTTAGTGGAAATATTATAAATTATGCATTATTAAAAATATATGTTATGAGTAAAAATATATCAGATCAATTGGTGGAAACCTTAGTTGCAGCAGGAATTAAACGAATTTATGCCGTAACAGGAGATAGTCTTAATCATGTAAATGAAGCAGTGCATCGTAATGGCAAGATCAAGTGGATTCATGTCAGAAACGAAGAAACTGCGGCTTTTGCAGCCGGTGCAGAGGCACAGTTAAACGGTCTGGCATGTTGCGCAGGTAGTAGTGGTCCGGGACATGTTCATCTGATCAATGGTTTGTATGATGCACATCGTTCGTCGGCTTCCGTATTGGCGATTGCCTCCACTATCCCGACAAGTGAATTTGGAACCGACTATTTTCAGGAAACAAACACATTCAAGCTGTTTGACGATTGCAGTTGCTATAATCAAATGGCTACAACAACAACGCAATTTCCTCGTATGCTACAGACCGCCCTTCAACATGCCATACATAAAAAAGGGGTAGCTGTTCTTGGATTGCCTGGTGACATCACAAATCTTCCTGCAGAAAAGGCTGAAACAACAACAAAGCTATTTCGTAACGAACCTATTGTCAGACCATCAGAGGATGAACTGTTGCAACTCGCCGGAATAATAAATTCGTACCGGAAAGTCACTATTTATTGCGGACTTGGTGCTGCAGAAGCACATGATGAGATTATTCAGCTTGCCGAAAAATTAAAATCGCCGGTGGCCTATTCTTATAAGGCAAAGATGGCAATTCAGTATGATAATCCCTATGAAGTGGGGCTTACCGGCTTACTGGGGGTCCCTTCTGCTTACCAAAGCATGCATGAATGTGAATTGCTTATATTATTAGGAACAGATTTTCCGTATACACCCTTTATGCCTGTTCATAATAAGATTGTTCAAATTGATATTAAACCAGAGAATCTTGGACGAAGAGCAAAACTTGAAATGGGTCTTTGTGGTGATGTAAAAGACACGCTACAAGCCATCATGCCCCTTATAGAAACGAAAGAAGACGATAAATTTCTCCATCGTCAATTAAAGTTTTACGATGTAGTCAAAAAGAATTTATCATTATATGTAAACGATCCCGGTAAACCCAATAATATTCATCCTGAATATGTTGCTTCTGTAATAAGTGAGTTGGCTCATAAGGATGCCATATTTACGGTGGATACAGGAATGTGTTGTGTGTGGGCTGCACGCTATATTGCTGGAACCGGTGAACGAAAAATGTTGGGATCATTTAATCACGGATCAATGGCCAATGCCATGCCGCAAGCCATTGGCGCAGCGTTTGCCTGTCCCGATAAACAAGTGATTGCCTTTTGCGGTGATGGCGGTTTATCCATGATGATGGGTGACTTGATGACGATTGTTCAATACAATTTACCTGTGAAGATTGTACTTTTTAATAATCGTTCATTGAACATGGTAAAACTGGAAATGCAAGTAGCAGGAATTCCTGACATAGAAACGGATATGTTGAATCCTGATTTCGTTAAATTAGCTGAAGCAATGGGAATGTACGGAATTCAAATTAATGATCCCGCAGATGTTAGACCAGCATTAGAAAAAGCCTTTCAACAAGATGGTCCTGCATTAATTACCATTCAGACTGATCCGAATGCTCTTGCCATGCCTCCTAAACTAGAGTTCGACCAGATGAAAGGTTTTGCTTTTTATATGGGGAAAATGATGATAAGCGGACGTGTAGATGAAATCTTTAAGATCATTAAGTCCAACTATAAACATATTACCGAAATGATCTGATCGAAAAAAATAACTGATTATAAAAATATTCAAAAAATTAGCCCCTGATGAAGAAAAACTTTACTTCAACAGTTAGGCATACGTTTATGGAAATGGTGAGCCTGAATAGAAATAGTATCACATTTCTTTAGATAGTATTAATGCAAAACTATTAATGATGAAGTTTACAATATGCTTTTGGTTTCATCCCTATTACTCTCTCAAATATTCTTGAGAAATGACTGAGGTTTGTGAATCCTAAAGTGTAGCCTACATCAGAGACAGTTCGTGTTCCTACTTTTAGGAGTTCTGCTGCTTTTTGAATACGGCGTACTTCATAATAATGAAAGATACTATCACCAAACACCTGTTTGAAAAGACGTTTTAATTTTGTTTCACTCATACATGCTTCCTGTGCAAGGTTACTTATTACGGGTGGAACAGAAAGATTGCTCAAAATTAAGTCTCTGACGACATATATTGTTTTCAAATCATTTGGATGAACAGGATATGTTGTTTGTTGGCTACGTTCTGTAAGAGATATGAGCAATCGACAGATAAGTTCGTCTACCTTGATGGAGAGGAAATAAGGAAGGAAGCCAGCGGGAACATTACACTCCGCTATTTCAGTAATAAGACTTTGCATCTGCTTACTAATACTTCGCTCAAAAAATAAGGGTTGCTCATTGAAAAGAATACTTTTTAAAAGAGGAGATGCGTTATAATTTGGTATCTTTTGTACAAGATGATTAGAGTTTATTGTAATAAATAGATCTGCACGGTCTTTCCCACTCATCACATCTTCTTCCATTTGAATACTCATTGTTGATATTTGGACAGAACGTTGATCGAGAGATAGCGAATCATCTGCCAAACATCCTCTAAATTGGAATAAGAGATATGGATACTTTTCTAACCTTTCATGAACTCCTTGTTCCTGATTTTGTGGCTGATAGATTAAACTGTCATTTAAATGATAGTTGAAGAAAAGTAATCCTGCAAAGTTATCAAGCATGATTCCTTCAAAATATCCGGAACCCTTTTCTGGTGGAACTATTACTTTCCCATCATTCACTGTGGTACCTAGCATATCTGCAAATACAGTTAAAGGTCCGTGCTCTCCTATTCTTTCTTCCATTATTTTACTATGGTCGTATATGACTATTTTGAGGGCAAATATAGCTATTTTATTCCAAAGAATCCAAATACCTTTGCAAAAAATAATTATAATTCAACAAATTAGGTATTAGACATGAAAAAAACAGGTATTTTGGCAATAATGATAGCCATTCATATGTTTGCAGGAGCACAGACAAAGGACAGTGTTAGTTATGAACTCAATTTAGGAGAAGTTGTTATCAAGTCACATGTCCCCAAGGGGAAGGTTATTCCTGGCGGAATATCAACACGAATTTCAGGAAGTGTATTGGAGAAAGTCGGCAGCGCCAGACAAGTATTGGAACATCTTTCGGGTGTCAAGAAGAAGATAGATGGTTCATTGGAGGTTATTGGCAAGGGTACTCCCATTATTTATGTCAATGGCAGACAGTTACGTGATATGGCAGAACTAGACCATATAAAGTCTGATGAATTGCAAAAGGTTGACGTGTTAACATCTCCTGGTGCAGAATACAATGCCAATGATAATTCCGTAATTTGCATAAAGACTATTAAAAACAAAGATAATGGTTGGACTAGTGACGTTTCTTCGCAAGTTGGATATTCTTACAAAACGGATATGAACAGACAAATAAGCGAAAGTTATAAACATGACAACCTAGAGGTTATGGGTATTTTTCGCTATGACTTGAAACATAAACGCGAAACAGCGATCACCAACATTCATACTCATGTAGACAGTCTTTGGCAGCAACATGCCACATCGGTTGACTATGGCAAAGAACGATCATTATACGGGCAGTTAGCTATTAATTATAGTCTTGGCAAAAATCATACTCTCGGAGCTATGTATGAAGTAACTGGTATATCACAAGGAAAAACAACAAATCATAACCTTACTGATGTACTGGTTAATGGACAAAAGTATGATTACTGGGATACTCAAGAATCAATACTTCCACATATTCATCCCACGCATCGGATCAACTTGTTTTACAATGGTAAAATTGGTAATTGGGATATTAATTTCAATGGTGACATGATGACTAATAGTAGTAAACAGAGTGATGATATATCAGAACTTAGCCAAAACTATGCAGACTATAATGCAACGACATTAGAACATACAACCAATCATCTCTATGCAGCCAAAGTAACTGCAGCACATCCTTTATGGAAGGGAACGATATTAACAGGTAGTGAATTGACATTTACCAATCGCCACACAGACTTTAGTGGTTATAAGGGTATTATAAATTCCAATGACGATAATATACACGATCGTAATGTTGCTATTTTTACAAACTATGATATTCCGTTTAACGATATCACTCAGCTATCAGTTGGACTTCGCTATGAACACGTGATATATAATTTTTATGATAGCGGAATCAAAAATAACACAGAAAGTAATACGTATAACAATATTTTTCCATCGCTATCTTTCAATACAACACTGATGGGCGTACGCTATTCTCTTAATTATCGAATACAGACAATTCGCCCGATGTATGAAATGTTGAAGAGTGCAATTAACTATGGCAACAGACTAACATACTTGAGTGGTAATCCCAGCTTACAGCCGACGTATGTTAATAGTGTAGAACTAGCAGCATCTTATCATGATTTTAATATGCAAGTTGGGTACAATCATTATAAAGACGACATTATATTTGATGTAGAGCAGATGCAAGGCAATGAAAAAATAGGAATAAACAAATTCAATAATATCAAAAGCCGTGATGTATTGACATTCATGTCTTCCTATTCACCGATGTTTGGTATTTGGCAACCCAATCTTAGTGTAGCAGGCACCTATCAATGGCTCTCTACTCCATTTCTTAGTGAGAACAAAAATATGAGCGGCGCTTTAGTACAATTCCAGCTGAACAATTCATTCAAACTTCCTGCAGAATTCATACTACGTTTGGATGGACAATGGACAACAAACGGGAACATGCAGAATCAGTATGTTCATAGTTCAGGATGCCTGAATACTAGTATATATAAAGAATGGCACAACGGAGTATGGAGCATCATGCTTGGAGGTACAGACCTTTTGCATACACTGCGAGAAGCATCCACATTTTATTTTAACAAGACATTAGAATATCGAGAAACAAAGAATAATAGCCGCGGAATCAGTCTTACATTGAGATATAAACTTAACAATAAACAAAGAGAATACAAAGGTACTGGAGCTGGTAATGAAGAAAGACAGAGGTTGTAGAAGATAAGGAAACGATTGGCAAGACTAATTCAGAATTGGATATCTTTTTGCTAACAAAAATTGATTTTATGTATATTTAAAACAACTTGAAAAGAATAAGATCTTACAAAACACATATCAATGACTAATAGTAAGTAATTATAATAATATATTTATCATATTGCAAATAAAAGTCAGATATATGTGACAAAATCACACTATTGTTATTAGCTATATTTACTCTTTATTTTAAAAATGATTACATCTTATATTCTATTAGATATTTATTGTAAATTTGTAGTGTGATTGCAAAGACATTATTGTTTTGCTCTCACAACAACATAAATGTAGAAATAAAATTATTGAATATGACATTAAAGTACGGAATAATAGGTTCAGGAGCTATAGGTGGATATTGCGGAGGTAAATTAGCAAAAGCAGGTAAAGAGGTTCATTTTCTATTCCATTCAGATTATGAATTCGTAAAATCTAATGGATTACAGATAGACTCTGTTGATGGTGATTTTCATTTGGCGGAAGTTAACGCTTACCGAAGCACAAAGGATATGCCAAAGTGTGACATTGTGCTAGTATGCTTGAAATCTACTAATAATGGTTTATTGAAAGAGATGCTCCCTCCTCTTTTACACAAAAACACAATAGTGATACTTATCCAAAACGGAATAGGTTTGGAGAGTGATTTACAGAAAGTTTTTCCAGATTTGAACCTTGCAGGTGGCTTGGCATTTATTTGTGCAAGCAAGAATGAACCAGGACGCATTAATCATCAAAGTCTAGGTAAGATAAATATTGGAGCTTACTCTTGCAGTGACATTTCTTTACTGGAAGAAGCCATCAAGGATTTAAATGAGTCTGGCATAGATACAAAACTAGTAGACTATGAAGAAGCTCGTTGGAAAAAGGCTGTTTGGAATATTCCTTTTAATGGAATGACAGTTGTATTAAATACGACTACAGACAAGTTGATGGCAAATCCTGATACGGAGAAATTATTACGCGAAATGATGATCGAGGTGATTGAAGCCGCTCAGCATGCCGGAGTAAAAAATATAGACTCTTCATTAGCTGATAAGACGATTGCTATGACAAAAGTGATGCCTCCCTATTCTCCAAGCATGAAACTTGACTATGATTACAAACGTCCGATGGAAATTAAATATCTTTATTCTCGCTCAATAGAAGAGGCTAAGAAAAATGGTTATGATATGGTGATGGCTGCTATGCTTGAAAAGCAATTGCAATTTATTGAAAGCCAATACTTGAAATAAATCGTTTACTTGGGTGGCGTTTTAAAATTATTTTATAACCCAAATTCAAGTGAATAATACAACTAATTGCTAGGGAGCTTGAGGATGAAAAGATAGAAATTACTATTTTCAAATAGCAAAGGAAGGGGAATATTTTCTTTCTCTTTTTGCTCTGAAAAAGCTGTTATTTCTATTTGATACATCTTGTTTACTCTAAGCTGTTGCATTATTAACTTGAATTTAGGTGATAAAAAGATTACCACTTATGTCTCAACGCATATTTCACTAGCAATATTAATACAGGTACTTCTATCAGTGGTCCTATAACAGCTGCAAAAGCTTCACCTGAACTGATGCCAAAAACGGCTATAGATACGGCTATGGCCAATTCAAAATTGTTTCCAGTAGCAGTGAATGCTATCGATACCGATTTGTCGTAAGGCACGCCAAGGTGTTTTGTAAACCAGAATGATGAGAAAAACATGATAGCAAAATACAATATCAATGGTACTGCAACAAGCATAACGTCAAACGGCAGTTTTACGATATATTCCCCTTTGTATGAGAACATGACGATAATTGTAAACAGAAGAGCAATAAGTGTTATCGGACTTATCTTCGGAACGAAGTGTTCGTAATACCAATTGTTACCTTTTATATTACGGAGCACTCTCCTTATGATATAACCAGCAGCAAAGGGTATACCGAGATATACCAGCACACTTTTGGCAATCATCAACATCGTAATCTTCCTAACGGCATCTGTGGCAGGAAGTCCTATCCAGTCAGGAAATATAGCAATAAAGAAATAAGCATAAACAGAATAAAACAGTACTTGGAATATACTGTTGAGAGCCACTAGCCCAGCACCATATTCACTACTGCCTTTCGCGAGATCGTTCCACACCAGTACCATTGCGATACAACGTGCCAGTCCTATCATAATGAGCCCGTACATGTATTCAGGATAAGCAGAAAGGAATAATGCCGAAAGGGCAAACATCAGTATCGGACCAACAACCCAGTTTAAGACCAGCGAGATTGTAAGAACCTTCTTGTTGGCAAAGACGCGGCCCAATTCCTCATATTTCACTTTCGCAAGTGGTGGAAACATCATCAGTATCAATCCTACCGCTAATGGGATATTTGTTGAACCTACTTCAAAATGTCCCCAAAACTCTACTATTCCAGGGTAAACATATCCTATACCCACGCCTATAAACATCGCAAGAAATATCCACAATGTCAAATATCTATCTAAAAACGCTATTTTTTTCATTTTACATCCTTATTTATAATATCTGTTTTGATAAATGAATTATTAAGCACAGGAGCCCATTTATAATTATATAACAGCTTAACTATAAAATTAGACTCTGGCTTGTTTTTTTTCAACTTTCGAGAATAAGCTTCTTCCAAACGTTTCAACTTTCTAAGTTGCGAATATGAAAGCTCTTTAGCTATTGCCTTTTTCCCCATTATATCAATAATATCAGGTTTTACCTTGTCTTTTCTATTTACGATAACAGTTCTTTTATTATCTATTCTCTGGAGAATATACATTCCAGGAATGCTATCAGTAACATAAAAAGTATTATACTGATACCTTCCTCCAGTTAGATAGATTGCTGCATCAGTAAGACAAGGAGAAGACCTGCTAATAATACGCGTATTTGTACGATCTACAATTCCATCAGGATAAAGTATATGTAAACCTACTTCTAATGCTTGCATACCTTCGAGTAGCCCATCACATGAATGTCCATGAAACTTGACTAAATCATTATATTTGAGTTCTTGAATATTAGTAAGCTGACCTTTTGAAAAGTCTGTATCAATAACTTTTTGATTCTGTGCATGCAATAACGTTACGAAGCCATATTGCAATAGGCACAAACAACATAAAAACCGTAACCTGTTAGAATCAATCATCATTGCAAGAACATTTGATTACTCTTTTGAAATCCCCTGAATACACAATTGCCTTCTGCGGACAGAGATTACCACACCCATGACAGCCCTCCACACAACCTTCTCTGTGAATTACCTTGGGTTTATCATTTGCTATAGTGAACACACCGTGTTTACACTTATCGTAACAAGCCATACAACCTACACATTTGCTTTGGTTAATCATTGGATACCATAACTTACTCATAATCATTCTTCTTTTATTTCATCTTCGCAGGAGCATTTTGGCAGCTCCAACTTCTTTAGTTCTTTCATATAAAATGAGAAGAAACCGTTTTTTATTTCATTTCTGATACGGCGGAACTCATCTATAATGAATTCTGTATCACCTGTAACTGCAGCTGGATCATCAAATCCGAGATGCAAGCGATGCTTTACTTTGCCTGTAAAATTTGGACAATTTTCATTGGCCCCTCCACATACAGTAATCACATAATCCCATTCCTCATTCAGATATGTTTTCACACTCTTGGGTTTAGCTTTACTAATATCTATACCTACTTCATTCATCACCTTAACAGCCATCTCATTTATCTTTTCAGCTGGTTCTGTACCAGCCGAAAAGACTTTTAATGTAGTATCAAAAGATGACATAAATGCTTGTGCCATCTGGCTACGGCAACTATTTCCTGTACACAATATCAATACTCTCATATGCTTCTACAAAATTATATTATACAAATATCCAAGTAAAATGATAAACAGCGTGATAGTACCAAAGAAGATTCCTATTAGTCGCCATGTCATCACTTTCTTCAGAAGAGTTGCCTCTGGTAGTGACAGCCCTACTACAGCCATCATAAAAGCAAGAGCAGTACCGATAGGCACACCTTTTGCCACAAATACTTCTATCACAGGAACAATACCTGCCGCATTAGCATACATGGGTACCCCCAATATTACCGATAGCGGTACGGCAAACCAACTGTCCTTTGACATATAGTGCTGAAAAAATCCTTCGGGTACATAGCCGTGAATAGCAGCTCCGATAGCAATACCAATAATTACATACAATAGCACTCCTTTTACAATTCCCCAAGAGTCTCTAAGTATGCCTGGCAATCGATTGATAAAAGTTATCTTCTCGGCTTCCCATTTTGCAGTCTCTGCCTCAGATGATTTTTGGATGTTCTTTACCCAATCACTCAGATAGTTTTCCAATTTCATTTTGCCTAAGACGAAGCCTCCAATCATCCCCAGTAACATACCGCTGACAACATATATGAGGGTAATCTTCAGCCCAAACGTACCTAGAAACATAGCCACAGCAACCTCATTCACCAGAGGCGAAGTTATAAGAAAAGCAAATGTCACGCCAAGAGGAATGCCACCTTTCACAAAACCAATAAACAAAGGTATTGACGAACATGAACAGAATGGAGTAATAGCACCGAATAGCGACGCAAAAAAATACTGTAGTCCAAACAACTTATGCGTTGTGAGATAATTACGTAGGCGGTCAATCGGGAAATAGGCATTTACAACTCCCATAATCGAACTGATAATGAATAGAAGAATTAAAATCTTCGTCGTATCATAAAAGAAGAAATCTACTGCCGAACCTACTCGTGACTGTGCATCAAGACCTAGCAGACTGTATGTAAGCCAGTCGGCAAATTGTTGTAACATAATATTTTCGTTTAAAATTCTACAGATAAAATGTATATGCGTAATAAAGTCCAACCAAGATGAACAGGATGGCGACAATCATATTAAACCATTTCTGGAACACCTTCATCCTGTTATAGAACTTGCCAACACCAGCCATACTATAGGCTAGCAGCCACGCTACAAGTATCACAGGAAGTCCTGTAGCAAAAGCAAATACAATTGGTAACATGTATCCACCGGTGGCTTGAGCCGACAGGGGTATCAACATCCCAAAGTAAAGCACACCACTCGTGGGGCAAAAAGCCATTGCGAAAAGCATACCCAGAAGCAGGCTTCCCCATACGCCCTTCAGCTTCTCAGATTTTATATTTCCCGAGAACCCAAATTTTGGAAGCCGCAGCTTATCACCGAACAACATAAACAGTCCGATGAGCAACATGGCCGGAGCGATGAGCATTTCTCCCCATTGACTCACCCCTTTTTGAATCGAAAACATATCGGAACCACTTCTGAGTATAAATATCAATATAGCTCCCAGCACCGAATACGCCACCATTCGTCCTGCCGTATACAGAATGCCGTTCAAGAAGATGCGGCGTTTGCTCTCTATATCACGACCTATAAAGCCAACAGCGGTTATATTGGTTGCTAATGGACAAGGACTGATAGCCGTGAGCAAACCTAAGACAAAAGCAGTAACAATCGGAATATTGCTATTGTCCAATATCTGTTGTAGAAAATCCATCATTATCTTCTGCTATTTTAATAGCTTACTTATCTTGTTTTTTAACCCGCTCTTAAAAGCCGGTGTATTCGTGCGGGCATTTTCAAAACCGAAATTGGTCATATCGTTTCGTACCTCTTTTCCGTTCTGCCACCTATTCACATACAAAGACGACCATGTTACGTGATATTTGTCGGCCAATGTCTCTCCTTGTGGAGTTGAAATATCAATTTCCTTAAACTTTACTGCACCACTTTTCACCTGAGCCGCAAAATCCTTGTCTACAACTTCTTTAGAATATGTTCCTACTGCTATACAAGTAGGGCAACGTTGCTTGCTGTGAAAATACAAAACTTCAACAGTAGCTTTGGTCGGTTTTACAACTTTCTTTGTTTGTGCATTAACACTTGTAAAGCAAATCAAGCCCAATAGAGACATTAAAATAACACGTTTCATACTTTTTATTTGTTTATAGTTAGAATATTTTTTATTTCACTCTCTGTAATACGTCCCTTTGCTACAACTTTACCGTCTATCACCAATGCTGGAAGCGACATTACATTATAAGACATGATTTTTTCCAAATCTTCTTCTTTTATCAACACAGCATCAATGTCCATGTCTTTTATCACTCTCTCTACTGTTGCATAAAGTGCCTTGCAACTGCTGCAACCTGTTCCTAAAATTTTTATTTCCATAATTTATTACTTAATTATTTTATATTAAATACATCAAAAAATAAGTATAACTTTACTCATTTTTATATCTTAAGACCTATCAATTGATGAAAGAATCAGTTCCCAATGACCAACATCTCGCCACTCATCAAATTTTCGACCAATTTCTTTCATATGTGATATCTTCTTGAATCCAAATTTCTCATGAAGACGCACACTTGCTTTATTTGGAATGCATATACCCGAAATAAGAACGTGAGTCGTCTTATAATCAACATGACTTAACAAATAATCAAATAGTTGGCTGCCTACCCCTTTTTGCCGCATATTTTTATCTAAATAAATAGAAAGCTCTTTAGTAGAAGAATAAGCACATCTACCATTCCAACGGTGTATATAACAATATCCAACTATTTTGTTATCAACCACTGCAACAAAATATGGAAGTCCACTATCAAGAACTTCTTCAATTCGCCCCCGCATATCACTGACAGAGACTTCACTCGTTTCAAATGTAATTGCTGTATTCATAACATAATAATTATAAATGCTACAAATGGCTTGAGCATCGCCTATATTAACAGCACGTATTAGCATTTCATTTTCCATATTCATATATAATAACTACATTATTCGCCATTCGCAAAACAACGATCAATTAATATATAAAAAAAGAATGCATTAACAGCAATTCTTTTTTTTGTATATACATTGTCCCATAAACTCACCAAACAATTCCTGAGCAAGTTTCCAATTCTCTCTGTTGATACAATACTTCACCTTTGGAGTTTCAATCTCACCTTGTATCAACCCTGCATTTTTCAGCTCTTTAAGATGTTGAGAAACTGTAGCCTTGGCAATAGGCAACTCTTCGTGTATGTCACCAAAGTAACAAGTATCCTGCTTTGCAAGAAATTGCATGATCGAGATTCGGGCAGGATGTCCCAAAGCTTTGGCAAAGCGTGCCAATTGTTCTTGCCTTGCAGTATATTTTTTATCGTTTTCCATCTTTTCCTTAATTGTTGTTCGCAAAAATACGAACATATTCTAAATCTTCCAAATTTCCCTTCAAAAATCTACTATCATTTTACAATTTATAACATTACAATAATACTATTGTAACTAATTATATTGCAACAATAAGTTTGTATATACCATCATTGCAACAATACATTAAATCTGCATCCGTTCATACATAACAGCCAATACATCAGCCATAGATGGCAATCTATTACCATCAAAGACTGCTATGAGAATCTTTACCGTGACATCTACAAATGATACTATTTCAACTCTATCAGATACCATACAGAATAATTATTTCAAATTACATGGATTGTTCAGTGGTAGTTATGATTTGAAAGCAGAAGATTTATCAACTAAGAATATCACTGTTATCAAATCTGGCATTCAAGTTGTTGGTGGAACAGATGTTCATCTAGGAAGCCTCTCTTTGCCAAAATAAACAAGAAGATTTTATCAATAAATATGATTCCTATCGTTTCTGATAAAGTTACGATAGGATTCTTTTTTATAAACAGTAAACGCCACTAACATCACTATCCAATATTAATATTGTGGGGACATTAGTGGCATTATTCGCAAGATGCTCTTTTCGAAATTGTGTTATTTCTCAATCGGAACTTGAATTTCTGTCAGCCATTCGCTTTCATCATTCTTATTCCAAATGCCATCAATATAACAGAAACGTGGGTCATCAACAATTTTATAGTCATTATCTTCGATGAAAGCATAGATCTTTGCCCATGTCTCTGGTAACTTGTCATAAGAACCATAATGATTAAAGCAAAGAGCCTTCTTCACAGCAGGGATATTCTTAAACTGAATTAATTCAGAATCCTCTTTCTTTTCAGTAACAGCTTCACAATATTCTATTTCTATATTGGTTTCCTTGTGTTCCTTGTTGTGATCAATGGTGTAACAATATCCAGGTTCAGAACAAACACAACCCAGACGTTCCATTTCAGGTCCAATTACATTTGGACATAAATTGAATAGATCTTGATAACTATGAACAACACTTCTATGACTTGCAACGATAATCGCAGGCAAAGATTTAATAATAAACTTCTCCATTTTAGTTCGTTTTTTGAGGCTATTCTTCAGTTCTCTCAGTTCTTCCTGAAGCACTTCGAAATGCTTGATTTCATCCTTACATAGTTGTATTTTTGCCTCTATCATCCCAAAAGATGGAATACCTCCGTCTTTATTCATGATATCCTTTATTTCACTAAGGGCAAACCCGAGTCTTTTTAGATACATGATATTGCTCATTTTCTTGAGCTGGCTCACATCATAATATCTGTACTTCGTCCATTCATCCACTTCGCAAGGTGCTATCAAACCTATCTTTTCGTAATGTCGCAGTGTCTTCACTGTGACCTGATTGATTTTTGAGAACTCGCCGATTTTAAATTTGATTTTTGTTTTCATAATCTGTTGCGCAATGATTACGAGTGCAAAGTTATACCATGACCTAAGGGATGAGTCAAGAAACATTTTGATTTTAACATATAATTAACATTTATCTATTGGCTGATTAGTTTGTTGTTATTATATCATTTTGACTGTAGGTCATCGGTATATAGCGTATACCATCAGAAATTTGTTCTGTGTCAACCTCTACAAATCCTAGAGCACCCGCCATGCAAGGTCGAATGCCTGAGACTGCTGTTTTTCATCAATAACCTTTATCGTGAAAGTTATGGTATTATGCTTTTTTGCTTTCATATTAAGTATTAAACCTCCTTAAACTTGTCATCTGAAATTCTAAAGATTCTTCTATCATCCAAAACTTCTGCTCCCATATGTTTATAGAACTCTATAGATTTTTGATTCCAGTCTAGACAACACCATTCTATTCTTCCATACCCTTTGTCAATAGCAATCTTTGCTATATGCTTAAAAAATAGTCTGCCAATACCTTTGCCTCTTGCTTCTTCTTTAACAAAAAGATCTTCGAGATAGATGTTTGTTTTACCAAGGAATGTTGAATAGGTATGGAAGAACAAGGCAAATCCTACGATTTTTCCTTTATATTCTGCTAATAACACCTCTGCGTCTCTGTTTACAAATATAGTTTCGTGTATCTGCTCTTTTGTTGCAGCAACTTCATCTTCCATATTTTCATAAGCAGCAAGTCCTCTAATTAATTCTAATATAACTTCGCTTTCAGTTTCTTGTGCAAATCTGATATTGATATCTTTATTTTCCATTATATCTTATTTTTTGTTCTTTTGATATTCACGTTTTGTTTTTTCTACGGTTTTACCACCAAATCCCATATTTGTATCTGGCAATTCTTTAATGGTTATCATAAAGAATTCCGGTGGAATACCTGTTGCTTCAGAGGCAGTTTCTGTAAGGCGACTGATTAGATTTTCTTTTTGTTCTGTGGTCAACTGACCACATTCCATTGTAATGTATGGCATAATATATTTATTTTATAGTTATTTATTTTATATCGAAATCATCTGAGTGGAAGTTACTATAAAACAGCCAGTTTTGATTTTTTGAGCTATCAGTAACCTCAAATTCAAACAACCCTATAACATGGTGTTTATGCTTTTCTATGTCACAAACATCTATACTTATTGTTTTTGAATTTAGAACTTCTTATACTTTACTGTTTATGATATAATCCTTCTTTGTTGTGTTTAACAATATCGTAAATGCAAATATACAAATTTTATATCGTAATTATGTAAATCTATTATAATATTTTATAAGAGTAAAAAACAAACAGACTTAAGTTATATTGTGATCAATTTACTATAATATATTCCTCGTAAAAATCAATTATCAAAGTCTTTTGATTTATGAGAGACTACATGTTTTATATTCATTAATTGCATTTTACTGTAAATTTTGTATCTTTGCAAATAATATGGTTAATCACTTGATGCATGATGTAAACAATGTCTTTACTATATTTAAAAGACTAGATAAAGGAGAATAACATGGACATTATTAAAACAAATAACACCGATAGCCGATTTAGAAAATTGTGCTGTATGTTGGATAACTATCTCAATGATGCAATAGGAAAAGAAAAGCAGCAGAAAGAATATAATCAACATAATGCATTGGTGGATATTGATGATGTCATCTTGCTAATTGATGGAGAAAAGCTAATTGGTTGTGGGGGCATTAAAAAAGTAGATAAAGATACAGCTGAAGTAAAGCGTGTATTTGTCGCTGATGAGTTTCGACGTCATGGATATGCTCGTAGAATTGTTTCAGAAATAGAACGTTTGGCAAAGGCTGAAGGATATAAAGCATTGATACTAGAAACAGGCTTACCGATGAAGAGTGCACAGAGACTATATACTTCGTGCGGTTTCTCATTTATTGAGAACTATGGTCCTTATGCTGATTTAGATAGTTCTGTTTGCATGAAAAAGAATATAGAAAATAATAAATAATGAAAATACTAGAAACTGAACGTTTGATATTACGTCCGATAAATAAAGATGATGCTAGCGATATTTTCGAATATGGCAGTGAGCCGAATGTTGGTCCGGCTGCAGGCTGGAAACCTCATAAGGATATAGAAGAGACAAGAGTAATCATGAAAGCTGTATTTATCGATAAAGATAATATATTTGGAATGGTGCTCAAATCTTCTGGTAAAATGATTGGTAGCATCGGCTTGATGCCAGATCCGCATCGCAACAATCCTGAAGTAATGATGCTTGGTTATGCCATGTCTGAACACTATTGGGGTAAAGGACTTATGACAGAGGCTGCGAAGGCTGTTATAGAATATGGCTTTAAAGAATTGACTATTAGTATGATTTCTTGCACCTGCTATTCAATTAATCCTCGTTCGCGAAGAGTTATTCAGAAATGTGGTTTTGAATATGAGGGTTGTCTTCGCCAAGGTGAGAAAAGATATGATGGCAAGGTTCTTGATGTAGAACTATATTCATTAGCAAAGAACAAAGACAAATAACCAATAGTAACTACCATCATAAGGGAAAATACCAACAAATGATTTTTAATTATATACTTAAATAAGATGATTGAAATACCAGAATCTAAAGTATTCGCTTCACGCGCTGAAAACATACTACGTGGAAAGGTAGTCGTTGATGTTATCAATGCGACCAATCCCCATCACTTTGCATGGTACGATGGAGATCCGCTATTATATGCTTCTATATTAGTAGGAAGAAAAATAGAGAATGTGAATGGATTTGGATGTTATATTGATATTTGTTTTGATCATGAAACACACCTTGCTATTAGTGATGGAACAAATATGAAGTATTTCCAAAAGGCTGATAAATGCCCACAAAAATTTCAATTACTTGTAGTTTTTGATGATAGCAGTTATATTGTCTTCACGGTAGCAATGTATGGAGGTATCTTTGCTTTCAAAGGCAATTTTGACTATCCGTATTATTTAGGTAGCCGAGATAAGTTATCACCTCTGGATAAAAGGTTTGATTTTGATTTCTTTCATAAGATGATAACAGATATTGGCAAAAACATGTCTGTAAAAGCACTTCTGGCTACAGAGCAGCGAATACCAGGATTAGGTAATGGCGTATTACAGGATATACTGTTTAATGCAGGTATAAATCCAAAACGCAAAATAAACACGCTGTCTAAAGAAGATGAAAAAACACTATTTGTAGCGATTAAAGAAACGCTTGATAATATGGTTTCAGAAGGAGGAAGGGACACAGAGAAAGACCTTCTTGGTAATCCTGGTGGATATCATTGCATTTTATCTAAAAACACTTGCCACGAGCTGTGTCCAAGGTGTGGAGGAAAAATCATTAAAGAGGCATATCTGGGTGGTAGTATATATTATTGCAGAGACTGCCAAACGATATAATTAGGAATGTATAATAATCGAAATATAAAATGAAATCAAACACATCATTGAAAGATAGCTATAAATTTAACATCTTTGACATCGTAATCATCGTTCTTTCTATCTATGTACTTGCTGCATTGTCTATATCTACAGTTTGTCATCTTTCAAGCCGAATCATGAATCTATTAGACATGATTGACAACATAATATGTGTAATATTCCTTATCGACTTTATACGATGTTTCTACCAAGCACCCAATAAACTTCGTTTTATGCGTTGGGGATGGATTGACCTAATTTCCAGCATTCCAGCTATAAGTTATCTCAGATATGGACGATTATTCAAATTGATAAGGCTATTAAGAATACTTAGAGCCTTTAGATCTACAAAGATTATTGTCAGATATATATTTAAGAGCAAAATAAGAGGTACGATGATGTCGATATTCTTAATCACATTATTATTAATCATCTTTTCATCTATATCCATTCTATGTGTAGAAAATTCTCCATCAAGCAATATAAAGACAGCCAGCGATGCTTTATGGTGGAGCATGGAAACAATTACAACTGTAGGCTATGGCGACAAATACCCTGTTACTGATTTAGGACGTATAATCGGTACGATTCTTATGGTTAGTGGTGTAGGATTATTTGGAACATACACAGCTTACGTCGCTTCACTATTTGTGAAGTATAACGATAATGAAAAAAGCAATAAAGAAATGGACGAATAAATACAAACGTATTGAAACAAACCGTTGGCAGAGTTTTTGAGGATGCATATTCTACAAGACGAATTGATTCCTCGATTTGCTTTTAATACATCGCCGATTTATTGTTATCAAACAAGCTACAGCATTAAAAAGGTTCATCCAATAATTAGATGAACCTATAAATATTATAAATGCTTCTTTTACTTTTTCTCGTTTCTATCTGTCAATATGTTATAAACCTCACTGAATGCTATTGTTTATAAGCTTTACAGATATAACAGATTGACAGATATGCGAGAAAATAGGCTTAAAGCGATTCGCTATTTTATTATTTCATTCCATTTTGGTGGATTTACTTTCAAGAGATTTTTCACAAAGAAATCGAAACGTTTGTGCTCTCCAAATTTCTCACCCATGGTATGATGTACACCTGGCAACACCACCAATTCGAAATCTTTACCAGCTTTCTCTAGTGCATTAGCCACCTGATAAGTGGAAGATGGATCTACATTATCATCCAATTCGCCAACAACAAGCATGAGAGATCCCTGCAACTTATGCGCATTTACGACATTGCTACACTCTTCATAACTCTTGTCTACAGGGTATCCCATCCATAGTTCGTTCCACCAGATCTTATCCATACGATTGTCTTGGCATCCACAACTGGAATAGGCTGCTTTATAGAAATCGCCGTGTAGAAGCACAGCTGTGGTACTCTCTTGTCCACCTGCCGAAGCTCCGAAGATGCCCACATTGCTTGCATCTATGTAAGGGTATTTAGCTGCAGCAGCCTTTATCCATAGTTCTCTATCAGGGAAACCAGCGTCTTTAAGATTTTTATAGCATAGTTCTTCAAATTTCTTTCCGCGCCATGCAGTCCCCATTCCATCCATTTGTACGACGATGAATCCCAGTTCAGCCAATGCCGTGGTGTTCCAATTATAAGCTATAAAACTTTTGGGTGTGTAGGCATCGCCAGGACCAGCATAGATATATTCTATCACAGGGTATTTTTTTGTTGGGTCAAAGTTAGTTGGTCGTTGTATGATTCCCCATATATCAGTGACACCATCTCTGCCTTTTGCTTTGAAAATCTCTGGTGCTACCCATCCACTTTCTTTAAGTTTTGATATATCTGCTTTAGCTATGGTGCTAATCAGCTTTCCATCTATACCGCTTCTCAATTCGGTAACAGGTGGTGTATCTACTTTTGAGTATTTGTCTACGACATATTTCATATCATAGCTGAATACAGCCTGATGATTTTCCTCTGCAGGTGTAAGACAAATCATGTTTTTACCATCCATATTGATGCGATAGTAGTGTATCTGGTAGGGATCTTCATGAGGATTTACACCGCATGCAGAAAAATATATAGTATTGTTTTTCTCGTCTACCTTTACGACTTCTCTCACGCACCAAGCTCCTTTAGTGATTTGTTTGATTACCTTGCCGTTTGCAACGTTGTAGAGATACAGATGATTCCAGTTGTCACGTTCGCTCATCCATATCATCTTGGATGTGTCGGCGAAGTCGTAACGATAGTGGCGTGGATAGTTTACAAAAGTGGTAGCAGTCTCTTCTATGATAGTTCTCACCTTACCTGTTTGTGCCGACATTGCCAGCACACGATAAACTTTATGTCCACGCTCATTGTATTCAAATATCACTTCTTTGTTATCGGCAGCCCATGTGAATCCATCCAGACTAAACTGCTTGTCAAATAGTTGTGTTGATGCTATTACTTCTTTACCTGTATTCGCATCGAATATGCAAGGCACCTTAAATGGAAGTTCGTCTCCAGGTTTGGCATATTCCTGTTTGTGAAGTATCGGTTGTAGTTGGTCGGCAGGCGACGATTCAACATAGTATACATATCTTTTCTCAACTGATCTGCGTTTGCATGTCATGATATATTTGCTATCAGGCGACCATTGTATCCATGCAGAATAATAGTTTGAAAGTGTGCCATCGGTACTTAGTATGCGTTTCTCGGTATAGGGTTTGCCAACTTCATGTAGCACCACGTTTTCTCCTTCTATGTATGCTTCCAGTTTACCATCTGGCGATATAACAGGATGTGTATCTTTCTCTTCGTCTACTTCCATCCAGTGGCGTTCGTGCTTACGACCGAATTGTGGTTTTGCTGCTTCTGGCAGTTTTATATCTAGGTATTTATACAGTTCTTCTTTGCTGCCAAATGATTTACTATTATTAGTACCAGCATCCATTGCTACATATCTTTTACCAGTAGCTGTATTCTCTGTGTAGTAGTATGTGCTTGTGGAATCTTTAAATTTAATGTCGGCAGGCGAGTTATACACGTTGTCGTTACTAAACTTGTTGGATAAACTGTAGGCTCTGTTGTAGTCTGCAAGGGTGCCTTGCGCCATGGCCCCAGCGCTTACCACAAATAGTGTAGATAGTAAAATTAATCTCATTTTCATTGTTATTATATATTAACGTGAGTTCGATGAATTATAAGTGTTTAAAACAATGGTGATTAGCTATTTCTTGTGTAACTTTAATGTGTTGGAAATTAACATATTACAATCAACAATCGCTATGATTACCGAGTACAAAGTTACTAAAATACTTTGTATCTCAGATAATTCCTGTAAGTTTTTTACGCTATGATAATAAAATATACATTTAAAAGCTACAAGAAACCAAAATATCATCATACTACTAACATATTGAAAGCATAAGCAACATTATTACGACCATTATGATTATTTTATCAATTATATTATTAGCATTTCACACTGCATCACAGGTACAAATTTAAAATTAGGAACGCGACTCATTCTAACATAAAATCATTACCTTTGCACCCAAATAACATAGTAAAATGATAATTTCAATTGCACGGCAATGTGGATGTGGAGCACTGAGTATCGGGAAAATACTTGCCTCTCACTATAATATTCCATTTTATACACGCCAGAATCTTCTGGAAATGGCTCAGCAAAAAGGTGTTCTTGATGAAATGAATAATTTCTTCGAAGAAAGACCTGTTGATGAACTTATGTTTGCTATTTCTGAAGCCATTGAATATCCAGCAAAGATATCTGAGAAGACATTTAGTATATTAGTTAATATGATAGGCGACAAAGATTGTATTATCATTGGACGATGCGGAAATTATATTTTTAAAGACAGAGAAGATCTTATTTCCGTGTTTCTCAAAGGTAATGTTGACGGTCGTATTGACGCAATAGCTAAAGAACGAGAGCTAACCAAATCTGATGCCGCAGAATTCGTAGACGAAATGGACAACAGTAGAATAAGATACCATAAATTCTATACAGGTCTCACATGGGGAAATGCAGAAGATTATGATATTTGCTTCGACTGTATGCGAATGGGACCAGTAAATTCAGCAAAGTATATTGAACAGTATATAGACTACGTATTAAAATAGTATAGACTCAGCATGAAGTATATTATACAGTTTCTGATTATCATTGCATTCTCATTTTTGGGAGAAGTATTTCATTTCCTCATTCCATTGCCAATACCAGCTAGCATATATGGCATTTTGCTTTTGTTCACAGCTCTAATGATGAAATGGATAAAAGTAAATCAAGTAAGAGAGGTAAGCACATTATTAATATCCGTAATGCCGATGATGTTTATTCCGGCAGCCGTGGGACTGATTGACTCATGGTCTATTATAAAAAGCCATTTGCTGACATATATTATTGTCACAGTAGTAAGTACATTTGTTGTAATGGCTACAAGCGGATTCGTTACCCAATACGTTATACGTAGAGACAATAAAAAAGGAGAAGAATAATGAAAGAATTACTTCAAGATTCAGTATATTTTGGTGTTCTGATTAGTCTGAGCAGTTATATACTTGGTATATGGATTAGAAAAAAAACAAGGCTATCATATATGAATCCGCTTCTAATAGCCATCATCATAACTATTTGTTTCCTACTTGTTTCCGGTGTCAGCTATAAATCTTATTCATCCAATTCTTCGTGGATAAGCTATCTGCTTACTCCCGCAACAATATGTCTTGCGGTGCCTCTTTACCAACAAATGGAACTTTTAAAGAAGAATAGTAAGGCTATTCTTTTCGGCATATTGTCTGGCGTACTTGCCAGTCTGGTATCCATATTATTACTAGCATTGCTTTTTTCTTTTGATCACAACACGTATGTTACATTTCTGCCGAAATCAATTACAACAGCCATTGGTATGGGAATATCCGAAGAACTTGGTGGATATGTATCTATATCAGTTGTCGTAATCATCATTACTGGAGTTCTGGGAAACATTTTTGCAGAAGGAATACTTAAATTATTACATATTGAAGAGCCTATAGCCAAAGGTATTGCAATCGGATGTTCATCTCATGCCGTCGGAACAGCCAAAGCTATGGAAATGGGAGCTATAGAAGGTGCCATCAGTGGTCTATCAATTGTTGTATGTGGAATTCTTACAGTTATAGGCGCATCTATTTTTGCACTTTTTCTATAAACATTTCTTGAATATAAATGCATCTATATAAAAAATGAGGATATTCCAACAAGAATATCCTCATTTCTATATCGTCTACCTTTGAATTATTTCTTTTTCTTGGTAGTAGTTTTCTTTGCTGTTGTCTTCTTAACAGTAGTAGTCTTTGATGTTATAGCTTTTGCCTTTGCAACTGGAGCAACATACTTAACAAGAGCCATACCAGTCTTCATACCGTTAAAACTACCGGCAAGAGAAGATATTGTACTTAGCGTACTGTTGGCAGAATACTTACTCATCTTACTTACAGCATCAAGAACTTTTGAACTATCAAAAGAGATAGACAATGTACCATTCTTCATCTGTGCATAACCTGTTATCTTTGCAGAACCTTCAAGATATGAGAATGTAATCTTTGAACCGCTAAGAGCGTATGTTCCAGAAGTCGTAGCGACACCATCCTTTATTGTAGAGAATTTATCATCGTTACCGAATGTAACAAGAAACTTACCTGGAGTGATTCCAACCTTAGCAAACTGTGCTGCAAGCTTTTTCTCAATAGCTGCAGAAGCCAACTGACCACCAGCCTGCTTCAACAAGTCGCTACTCTCAAAGCTGATTGAAGGCTGTTGATAACTCCACGTACCAACAATGTTTTCTTTTGATACATTATTTTTACCTGAGATAATTGATCCTGCCTCTCCCCCAATAGCAGAACTGACAACTTTTCCCAGATTACCTAAGTCAATTTGTGCGCTAGCACTGATTGAAGTCATGAAAAAAGCTCCAACAACAGCTGATTTCAAAAAAAACTTTTTCATTTTCATTTATTTAATTATTAGTCTATATTATATCTTAGCTGCAAAAGTAATCATTATTTTGTAAACATGAAGAAAAAGATAATATAATCAATATTATTCCTTCATAGGATTTTGTCCTCCTCCCAAACTGCGATATACATCAACCACACTTGAGAGTTGTTGCGCCTTAGCATCAAGAAGTTCCATTTTGGCATCCAATGCATCACGTTCATCCATAAGCACATCAAGATATGTGCAGCGACTGTTCATATACAACAGTCGAGCTATGTTTATAGACTGGTCAAGCTTCTGTGATTCCTCCTTTTTCAGTTGATAGTATCGGTCAAGGTTGTCTATCTTCGACATCAGTGTGCATACTTCTGAATAAGCTGTGAGCAATGTCTTGTCATATTCATAAAGAGCCTCTATCTGTTGAGCGTCAGCAGTCTGGAAGTTTGCCTGAATAGCCTTTTTATTAATTAGCGGACCTGTAAGTCCACCAAGTACACTAAAAGCCAAAGACTTTGGAAGTTTCGTGAGATATGTTGGATTAAATGCGTCAAGACCTAGTGTTGCTGATATATTTAATGACGGAAGAAATTCCTTTCTTGCAGCATCTACGCTCCATTTTGCCGAAGCCAACTCATGTTCTGCCTGTCTGATGTCAGGTCGGTTATTAAGCAATTCTGACGGTATACCAGTAGTCACCTTCTGCAGATTTGTTGAGAGAAAGGCAGCCTTGTTTCTGTCAATCTGTGTAGGATATCTACCAAGCAGTAAGTTGAGACTATTCTCACTCTCAGTGATTTGCTGCTTCAATGTGTATTCATCGGCACGAGCCTTAGCTAGTTCTGCCTCAAACTTTTCTACAGCAAGTTCCGTATCAGCGTCAGCTTTCTTCTGAATCTTAGCTATCTCAACAGCCTTCTTCTGCAAGTCAATATACTGATGTATCAAATCTAGTTTGTTATCTAGTGAAAGCAGTTGGTAATAATTTTCAGCCACTTGTGAGATAAGAGAAGACAACACTGCATTACGCCCGTCAACAGTAGCGAGATAATGCTCTACGGCAGCATGCTTACTGGAACTTAGTTTATGCCATAAGTCAACTTCCCAATCAGCTGTTGCACCAAGCTGATAGTCCATCAATGGTTCTGGCATTGACTTGCCTGGCTTTATCTCAGTTGTTGCGTTACCTGCACCTTCACTGGTATATCTACCAGCTTTTGACACACCTACACTTCCACCACCTGATACAGTAGGCATCATCAATCCTTCCTGAGAAAGCACCCCACTCTTTGCTATCGCTATTTGTTGAATAGTGATGCGCAAATCCTGATTATTTGCCAAAGCCGTATCAATCAACGAAACCAATGCAGAATCAGTAAAGAACTGTCTCCAAGGAGTTACTGTAGCACTAGTACCAGCCACGCTGTCCTTCTGAAATTTAGAAGGCAACTGCAACTTCACACGGTCCGTCATATTGGTAGCCTGAGGTGTCTTGCAACTCGTCATGACGGCTGCCGACACCAAAACAGTATATAGGATATGTAACTTTTTCATTTCTTATACTTTTTGTCTTTTGTTTCTGTCAGAGGTTTATCTCGCTGATATTTAACCATCTTGACTTTCTCTGCCATAGTTCCAAAGATATAATACAAACCAGGAATTATTATCAGTCCAAAGAATGTTCCGAACAACATACCTCCAACTGCAGCACTACCAATAGTACGGTTTCCTATCGCACCTGCACCGCTTGCAAATACCAAAGGTATAAGTCCGGCAATAAAGGCAAACGAAGTCATCAATATAGGACGGAATCGAGCAATCGCTCCCTCAATCGCCGCCTGCCGAATCGTCATTCCTAGATTTCTGCGTTGGACGGAATATTCCACCATCAGCACCGCGTTCTTTCCCAGCAGTCCTATCAGCATAACCATCGCCACCTGTGCATAGATATTATTCTCCAACCCCAAAAGTTTTAGGAATATGAATGCACCGCATATTCCGGCTGGCAGACATGTTATGATAGGTAACGGAAGTATGAAGTTCTCATACTGTGCCGACAGGATAAGATATACAAAGACCAGACAGATTACGAATATCAGTATTGCCTGATTACCTTGATCTACTTCGTCTTTTGAAATACCAGCCCAGTCATAATCAAATCCATGAGGTAATTTCTTTGCAGCTACCTCTTCTATTGCCTTAATTGCCTGACCACTACTACATCCAGATGCTGGTGAACCAGTAACCTCAGCAGAGTTATAAAGATTATGACGTGTGATTTCACTCATACCATAAACCTTTTGCAGTTGCATGAAGTCAGCATAAGGCACCATATCGCCCTGATTATTCTTCACCGTCAGTCCCATAAGGTTCTGCGGATATGCACGATACTGCGGACTTGCCTGAACGATTACCTTATATGGCTTTCCAAAGCGTATGAATCCTGTCTCATAATCTGAACCAATCAATGTTGACATATTATCCATAGCAGAACCTATAGAAACGCCTTTTTGCTCAGCAATATCATTATTAATGCGCAGCATATATTGTGGGTAACTTGCTGAATAGAACGTGAAAGCAGAACCAATCTCTGGTCTCTTATTAAGTTCCTTAACAAAGTCCTTGCTCACCTTTTCCATTTGGTGATAGTCATTATTACCAGTCTTATCAAGCAATCGAAGTTCAAATCCAGACGCAGCACCATAACCAGGTATCGAAGGTGGTTGGAAGAACTCTATATGAGCTCCCGTTATAGCAACGCATTTCTTTTCAAGATCAGCAATGATCTCCTTTGCTGTATGCTTACGGTCTTTCCATGACTTCAGGTTTATCAGACAAGAACCAGAATTGGCACTTGTTCCCTCTGATAGTATTTCATAACCTGCAAGAGAAGAAACACTCTGAACGCCCTCTTCTTTCTCAACTATATTTAATAACTGATGTGCAACCAGATTAGTTCGTTCTATTGTTGAACCTGGCGGCGTCTCAATCACGGCATATACCATACCTTGGTCCTCTTCTGGAATGAAACCAGATGGAACTGAATTATTCACAAAGAATGCTATTGCACAGAATAACAAAAGTAACGGTAATGTGACAAATTTGTTGGAAACAGTACGCTGCAACACCTTATCATACCCGATCACACCTTTGTTGAAACCAGCATTAAACTTATCAAGAACTTTATGAAGCCACGACTTTCTAAGATTTTGCTCCTGTTCTCTAGTCAATATAAGTGCACATAGTGCAGGAGTAAGTGTCAAAGCAACAAATCCTGAAAGAATAATACTTGATGCCATTGTGATAGAGAACTGACGATAGAACATACCTTCAGGTCCTCCCATAAAGGCAACAGGAATAAATACCGATGCCATTACAAGCGTTATCGCAACGATAGCACCACTGATTTCTTTCATCGCTTCCTGCGTGGCCTCCAAAGGCGGGAGATGTTCCGTGGCTATCTTTACGTTGACAGCCTCAATCACCACTATGGCGTCATCCACCACTATACCTATCGCCATGACAAGGGCAAAGAGGGATATCATATTCAGCGTTATGCCGAACGCCGACATCACAGCAAAACTTCCTATCAATGATACTGGCACAGCCATACAAGGAATGATTGCCGAGCGCCAGTCACCAAGGAAGACAAACACTACGATTGCTACAAGTATGAACGCCTCAAAAAGTGTATGGATAACTTTTTCTATTGACGCATCCAGGAATCGACTTATATCATAACTAACTTCATAGTGCATACCTTTAGGCATATCTTTCTGAAGTCTCGCCATTGTTTTCTTTACATCATGAATTACATCACGCGCATTCGAACCATAAGCCTGTTTCAAGGTTATGGCAGCTGATGGATGTCCGTTAAGAGTAGAATAGATATCATACATCTCTGTACCGAAATCAATTGTGGCTACATCTTTTAAACGTACAAACTGACCGTTGGGATTTGACTTCAATATGATGTTTCCATACTCTTCAGGGGTAGTATAACGTCCTGGATATTTCAACACATACTCAAAGCTCTCTGCTCGTTTACCCGAACTCTCGCCAAGTTTTCCTGGTGAAGCTTCTATACTCTGATCTTCCAAAGCCTGATTTACATCATCAGCTGACAAATTATAGGCGGTAAGTTTATCTGGCTTCAACCATACACGCATCGCATAGTTACGTGTACCAAGGATATCCAAGTCACCCACACCATCAACACGTTTCAACTCCGGAGAAATATTTATATCAGCATAGTTGAAAAGGAATTTCTGGTCAGCTTTAGGATCATTACTGTATAGGTTTATATACATCAGGATGTTAGGTTCCTCACGAGAAATCTTAACACCTTCACGTATAACGGCTGGCGGCAACTTATTTGTTGCTGCCGACACTCTGTTTTGTACATTAATAGCATCAACATTAGGATCTGTTCCTAATTTAAACACTACATTTATTTCACCCTCACCATCATTACCGGCATTAGACTCAATATATTTCATGCCAGGGACACCATTAAGAACCTGTTCCAAAGGAATTACTACCGATTTTATCAGCAATTCATTGTTGGCACCAGGATAATCAGCGACAACATTAACTTTTGGAGGTGAGATAGAAGGATATTGAGTAATAGGCAAGTTGAGCAATGACAACACACCTATAAACACAATGACAAGAGAAACGACGATTGCAAGAACCGGTCTGCGAATAAACTTCTTGAACATAATTAGTTGGCATTTAATTTGATAGACTGCATTACTTCAGCCGGGCTCTTATAACGTATTGATATGCGATCACCATCATTCACCTTTTGTATACCGTCTACCAGAATCTTGTCATTAATTGACAAGCCTCCTGTTACTATATATACATTCTGCTTTTCAAAAGCTATTTTTATAGGACGCGCATGAACATAACCACGAGCATCAACAACAAACACATATTTCTTATCTTGTATTTCATAGGTTGACTGCTGAGGAATTACCATTACGTTCCTTGCAGGAATATTCATTCTTACAGTTCCTGTTTCACCGTTTCTTAGAATACGATTCACATTGGTAAACTTTGCACGGAAAGCAATATTACCTGTTCCATTGTCAAACTCACCTTCTACGTTTTGGAAATGTCCTTTTACAGGGAAAGTAGTTCCGTTTGCAAGAATAAGAGTTAATGGAAGTTTGTTTCTTTCTGCAGCATGCTGTTGGTAATCAAGATATTCAGGTTCTGAAACATTAAAATAAGCATATATATTAGTGTTATCAGAAAGAGTTGAAATCAAGTCACCGTCTTGAAGTAAACTTCCTCGTTTATTAGGTATTCTACCTATTATACCTGTAAAAGGCGCAGTTATAAGTGACAACTGCTTGCGCTCACTGGCAAGACGATAATCAGCCATAGCAGAGTTCAACTTCGCACGTGCCATCTTACGTGCATTCTTTGACACGATATTATTAGCCGCCAAAGTAGAAGTATTTTGCAAGTCTATGCGAGCTTGTTCTGCTTCTGCCTTAGACTTTTCCACTTCTTGTTGTGCTCCAACTAAAGCAATACGAAACAAAGGCTGTCCGGCTCTCACCATCTGACCTTCATCAACATATATATCACGTAATATACCACCTTGTTGAGCTCTTATCTCAATATTTTTCTGCGACTGTATGTTCGCTACATAGTCTTTTGAGACAGATGTGTTTGTTACCTCTGGAGTCGTAACTGAATAAACAGCAGATACATCCTTTTCCTTTGTCGATTTACAACTTATTGTTATCAGTGCCATACCAACGGCAAGCATAAGTATTTGTTTATTCATATTTTAACGAAATAAATAAATTTATGATGCAAAATTACTTATATTTAAACGATTAAAACCATAATAATCGATTAAAAGAACTTAAAGTGAAATTAAAAGTTTCTAATATACTTCTTATGTGGTTTCATGATAAAACAAGAGGGTAACTCTCGCCATCAAAATACTTTAATAACTGAATAAACCTTATTGTGGTTATTGTTCTCGCAACAAGTTAGATGTTAATACATTTGCAAATATAATAAAAAAATTGCTTTTCATAGTTTTATAAGTAACTTTTTACAATAATTATTGAGCCTATTTTATAAAAAGCACTATCTTTGCGCTATTACAAACAAAATTCACGTTATATAAAACGATATACATTTGTGTTACAGATACAGTTAACCCGAAACCGTCTGCAGAACCAATACTCGCATACTTTAATAGAACTGGAGCTACACCAGCTGACACTTTGTACATAGGAGATTCTGCTTATGATAGTCAATGCGCCATCAACTCTCATGTAGACTTTGCTTTAGCTACTTGGAGTAATGGCAAAAAGGACATACCGTGCAAATATGAACTTGAAAAGCCTTCTGATATTTTGAACTGTTAGGAATTTTCGAGCAGTTCAAAATCAATTTTTCTTTTTCACAATAACTTTCCAGTGAACCGAATATTTATTAGGATCCTCCATGTCGTAATCATGCTCTTCTACCGGTGGACGAACGAATTCAAAGTTAGTGAATAGGTTTTTTATATCGTTGATATCCACATAAAAATGCGGAATATCTTCACCAGTTTCATTCTCATTACGTAGAATTGTATTTTTATCCAGCACCTTGGCTTTATCTAAATGTACAAAAGACCATGTGGATTTTGATATTAATGTCAAAAACACTTCCCCATTTGGACGTAAAATCCTTTGAATTTCATCAAGTATTGTTTCGAAACCAATAGTATCTGTATGATAAATAACATTATAAGCAATAATACAGTCAAAGCTATTATCATGAAAGGGTAAAGAGAGCATGTTCCCTTTATATGTTTCAATATTCAGATTCTCTTTATCAGCCCAGTTCCGTGTTGATTCGACCGCTTCATCAGATAAATCAAATGCTGTAACTTTAAAACCATGCTTCCCCATGTAAACAGTGTGCCTGCCCAAACCGCATCCTAAATCTAATAAACTGTTGAAGTTTTCAGCATTCCAACGCTCTGCCAAAAAAGCACTTTCAATACAAGGCGTTCTCCAATAGTTATCTGTGTTTTTACTCCAATCCCATGCCTTAGTTATTGGGACATTACTTTTTTCGTCCATTTTTATATAACGTTGTCTCTTATTATGAATATATACGTAACACTTTATCTGAGTGTGTTATTGAACTGTTCGGAAATTCCGAACAGTTCAAGATAAATATCTAGCCTAAAGTTTCTTTTCTGTTAGGATCTTTACTAACCACATAGCTATTAGCCTGATGTGTAGCAAGAACAAGGACTTCAGCTATTTGCACATGCTCGGGTGCACTCGCTGCATAGAAAGCAACATCGGCTATATCTTCACCGCTAAGCGGATGAATACCATTATATACATTATCAGCTTTGCATTTGTCACCATAAAATCTGGTAACACTGAAGTTTGTCTCTACCAATCCTGGTTTGATATTGGTAACTCTTATACATGTGTCAGCTAAGTCGATACGAAGACCATCACTGATGGCTTTAACGGCTGACTTAGTTGCGCAATATACATTACCGCCCGGATAAGCTGCTTCACCGGCAAGACTGCCCATATTGATCACATGACCACGATTACGCTCTACCATATGCGGAACTACAAGGTGAGTCATTGTAAGCATACCCTTGATATTAGTATCTATCATCGTCTCCCATTTCTCTGGGTCAAGTTCGTATTCTTTTTCCAAACCTAATGCCAGTCCAGCATTGTTAATGAGTACGTCTATATCACGCCATTTGCCTGTCAGTGTATTTACAGCCTCTGTTGCTGAGTTACGGTCACGAACATCGAAGTTGAGCAACTTCACATCGGTACCATCAGCATTAAGACGGCTCTGCAATAAATCTAATTTGCTCTGATTACGACCTGTAAGTACCAAGTCGTATCCTCCTTTAGAGAAACGAAGGGCACATGCTTCACCAATGCCACTCGTAGCTCCTGTTATCAATGCAATCTTTTTCATATTATGATTTCTATATTATTAATTTATGATATGCAAACATGCAATAATAAAAAATACTGTTGTCTATGCTCTTGCAAATATACAGAAATTTTAGCTTATCACAACCTCAATTCTTTATTTCATTAAATATAAACGATATGGGCGTACTATTTAAGTGCGCCCATCATATCAATTAGCTAGTTTTTTAAGTTGTCTGTAATTATATATCAATATTGTGACAGATATAATTGTAGCCAACGTATCGCTTACCGGTATGCTCATCCAAATACCATTTAGCCCAAAGAATAATGGGAAAACAAGCAATGCTGGTATGATCAGAATTAACTGCCGAAGCAATGATAAGAATATGGCTGTTTTTACATAGCCAATGCTCTGAAAGAAACCTGTTGAAATAACCTGAGTACCGAGTAGAGGTACTGCCATCATCATTATTCTCATACCTGATGCAGAAATCTCTGTAAGTTGCTTGTCAGTGGTAAACAGAGATGTAATCATGTGTGGGCAAAATTCTCCGAGCAAGAACCCTATAACTGATATAAAAGTGGCGAACATAATAGACAGTTTCAGCACCTTAAAAGCTCTGTTATATAATTTTGCTCCATAATTATAGCCTACAATTGGTTGCATGCCTTGCATAAGTCCGATGATAATCATTACAAAGAAGAATAAGAAACGATTAATTATTCCATAAGCTCCTACAGCCATATCACCTCCATATCGGGTCAGACTATTTGTGATAATGATAACAACCACGCATGCTGTCAGATTCATAAAGAAAGGAGAAAGACCTATCGACATCATTTTTGAAATCATATTCCATCGCAATCTGAATATGCCTTTCTGAAAATAAATACAGTTATTCTTATTATAAAAATGATGTAGCTGATAACACAGCATGATTCCCTGTGACAAGACTGTAGCCAAAGCACTTCCACGCATTCCCATCTTCAATCCAAAGATGAATATTGGATTTAATATAACAACGATAAACACCATACCGATTGTGGCAATCATTGCTTTTTGTGGAGCAGCCGAAGAGCGCAGCATTGCGTTGAGGTTAAAAAACAGTTGCGTAAAAATATTACCTGCAAGAAATACCTGCATAAAACTGCGTGCATAAGGCAGAGTCACTGCTGACGCTCCTGAAAAAATAAGGATCTTATCAAGAAACGTATAGCATACAATATTGAGTATTGTCGCATAAATGATGCTCAAAGTAACAACATTGCCTAATATGACATTTGCACTCTTATAATCTTTTTGTCCCAGCCTTATTGACATTAAGTTGGCACCACCTATAGCAATAAGTGTTGAAAATGCTACCATCATATTCATCAATGGAAGCAATACTGCCAAACCTGATAATCCCAGTGTACCCACACCATGTCCAATGAATATACTGTCGACAATATTAAATATCGACATCACTGTAGATGCAACAATTGAAGGCAATGCATACTTTAGCAGCAACCGACTTACACTTTCTGTTCCGAGTTCTTTAGGTTTATTAATCATATCATATATATTGTAGTATCCTAAACTACTTGTCTTATCAGCAATACATTGCCTTATTATTATATTGGGATTGTTTAAAACATACTTGGATAATCCACAGAATATCCAACCTATATGCCATCAATGAAAGAAAGATGCACCCGCACTCAATGAGTGCAACATCATTCAAAGTAACATTCACTATTGTCAATAATCTGTGCAAAGATACAAAAAAATCAGTGAACCATATCAGCAAAACTCTAATTAATAAATATCTATATAAGCATAAAATAACTAGATACATATTCAAAATATTAAATAGACGTATTTATCTACTACAGAGTAAATTGATTCTTATTTTTTAAATAAAGGCACACAAAATATATCATATATGAATTATTATTTCTATTTTTGTAAACGATATGAATACTTTAGAAAAAGAATATTGCAATTTACTTGAATATCAAAAATTTGATGAGACTAGCATAGGGGAAGAAATCATAAAAACAAATATTGATCAGATTTCAAATTCCACTTTTTTAAAAGGTTGTGCTCTTTCTGTTTTTGATGTTTATAGAAAAAAGCATGTATATGAGTCTGAATATTATAAAGAGTTATTTAAGGAGACAAACAGTGAGTATTCTGAAGTTAAAGTGCATCCAGATGATTATGAAGCTCTTTGTAAGAATAGTATTGCAACATTCAAGCATTTGTTTTCTCATAATAAGAATGCCAAATATAATAAAGTAATAAGAGAATATCGAGCTTTGGTAAGAGGGAAATACCAGCGCGTTATAGAACAAATAATGATATTGGCATTTGACAAAGTGGGTAATATTTGGTTATGTCTAAGTATAGTTGATATTGCACCAAATCAAGCTCCTCCATATATCGTTAACTCTAAAATTGTTAATTTTAAAACTGGTTTGGTGTTTTCTCCTCTAGATGAATTTTATAATAAAGATATAATTTTGTCTTCAAGAGAATTGGATATTCTAAAGTTAATTAGTACAGGACAACTAAGTAATGAAATATCAGACAAGCTTCACTTCAGCGTGAATACTGTAAATATACATCGACAGAGTATTTTTAAAAAATTTAATGTTGACACATCAATAGAAGCTATAAGATATGCTGAAAATCTAGGTCTTATTGATTATCCGTTATAACAAATTTTACTGATAAATCAGCATTGTTAGGTAGTTGATTTAAGACTATTTTTGCACTTTCAAATAATTAAATAAAGTGCGGAATGACAAAGAAAATTTTACTGATTTTGAATATGATGATTATTTCAACATCATTATGCCAAACATTAGCTATAAAATTGATTTCTAATAAAATGATGTGTGACATCACTTGTGGTCCGTTTCAACATAACGCGAGTGGTGTTATAATATTTTTTTTACATTTTAAATCATGGGAAAACAAAAACATCCAGAAAGTTTGAAATTGGTAAATATCCTCCACTAGTAATATAAGCGGTTGATATCTAAACGATTAGCGGTGGAGGTTAACATCCACTATCCTCCACCAACCTCCACGTTTTTGTAAACTATTAAGAAATCCCTTACTAGTATTGAACTTATATCTAATATATCATGAATAACAAGAAATCATATATATTTACATTTTCGTAATATATCATGAATAATTTATCGCCTGTATAATGTTATCAGATAGCAGACAACCATATTGTGATGATTACCCGCTGTTTTCTGGTATTTAACTAATACAACAAACGACTTTTCTACAAATTATTATCCATAACCGTTTTTACACGTTGCAAGTGCATCATGACTAAATCACCTTATCAGAAACTCCCCTTTTTTCGTCTTTTCTTAGATTCTTCGAGTTGCTTCTGATATTTTTGTAGAATCGGTTGAAGATATTTTTTTGATTTTGTCGTTATACACATACCCCCCCCCCATACGTGGATAAAAGTAATTTAAAAGTTTTTTGTCCTTTACGACGTTTACACTTATAATATCATCTTGGTTTAGACTATCTAAACTCTGTACTTCAACTCCATCAACTAGAATCACAGGAATATTCAAAGAATCCTTTTGCAAATTGGTTTGAGCATTTAATTGCAAGCTTAAGAATAATGCTGTTAAAATAATAATGTGTGTTTTCATTTCCGATAGATATATTGGTTATTCACTTAGTAAAAATACTATTTATTTTTAACAATGACATTACTTTCAGCTTTATATTTGCGATAATTAACATTTATAGCAACCCATTGCCACAAAGAAAAAATTCTTTTTTACGATACGCCATTTAGTGATTAGGGTCTAATCACTCTGCAAAATACGAAGGACTTTTGAGTGATTAAGCCCTAATCACTAAAAGTGAAGGTTTCCTAAAAACGTCTGATTGATAAAACGGAAACGTTTATACGATATAATAGATTCATTCCTACGATACAATGGAAACGTTTGATCGATGGAATAGATCCCATTCTACGTCAAAACGGAAACACTTATACAGACTTGTTAAAAATACAACAGAAATATCATTCTAAAACATTACACATAAGCAGAATATACCATGAAATACAAACATATTTGAATATATATTATTTACCATAATTCAGTTTTATGCATGGTACTAGCTTGCTATTTCTTAATAGCTTACAAAAAAGTGGAGGTTAGTGGAGGATAGTGGATGTTAACCTCCACCGCTAATCGTTTAGATATCAGAAGCTTATATTACGAGTGGAGGATATTTGTCAATTTTCAAACTTTTGGGATAATTTTATTTTTCAGACATTACACATGTAATAAAAATACATACACATCCAAAACCACATTTCACTCTTACGACATTTACTTTCTATTGGCAGCCAATTATTGCGAATAAATAGCAAGCCAATATTTAACTACATTTATACAAGGAAGGTAACATTTGTTACCATTTTATTTATTGAAATGTTCATATCTTTGCTAAAGGATAAATTATAGAGATATGAACAAACTTAAAATAAAAAGAATTTATCTTCCCTATGATGAAGGAGACGGGTCTCGAATATCAATAGACAGACTATAACCTAGAGGTATTTCGAAGACAATTAAATGACATGACAAGCATTTAGGTAACATTTGTTATTCGTTATCATCATGGCATTTGATTTGTATCTATAAAAATAGAAAATATTGTTGAACAAATAAAAATAAAACTGTATGGCAAGATTTGAAAAAGGAAAAGCACTAAATCCTAATGATATCATAGCATATCAAGAAGAAGGTATCGTAAGTATGGAACTTCTACATAATGAAAGCGGAAGCATCACCCTTTTCGCTTTTGGTAAAGGTCAACAGCTTAGTCCACACTCTGCCCCACTCGATGCTTTTATACAAGCAATAGACGGACAGTTTGTAGTAACTCTGGATGATGAAGAGCATCTTATCAAAGCCGGAGAAATATTCATGATACCGGCAGGTCATGTTCACAGTCTGCGAGCAGACAATAAATTTAAGATGATCATAACAATGGTTTCAGTTAAAAGAAATATTGATTTTAAAAAATAGAAAAAGAGAATAAGAAAGAGATGGCATAAGATGTATTAGCTTATAATATCATCATTACAAGGTATTGTAGATTATTTCTTTTAGCACTATATTTGCACAAAAAAGCAATAGAAAAAACTGAATGTATTATCTCTCGGCGAAGATGACAATCATCTTAAGCCAAAGAAATATTGATTTTTAAAATAAAAAAGGAGAATAAATATGAAAAAGACATTGGTAGTATTTGGTTCGTCAACAGGCAATTGCCAAGGCTTTGCCGAGATTATCGCTCAAAAACTGAAAGCTGATATAGTTGACGTAAACGACATTAATATAGAAAAGCTTGCAGAATACGAGAATCTTGTACTCGGCACGTCAACATGGGGTTCTGGAGAAATGCAGGATGATTGGTATGACGGCATTTCAAAACTAAAGGATGCCGATCTCAGCGGAAAGACTGTTGCACTGTTTGGATGTGGAGATGCTGATAGCTACAGCGATACTTTTTGCGGAGGCATGCGAGAGATTTACGACACAGTGAAAGACTCTGGTGCTAATATCCTTGGAGGAGTTGATGCTGCGGAATACACGTATGATGACTCAGAATCAGTGATAGACGGCAAATTTGTGGGACTAGCACTTGATGTCAATGAGGATGAAGCCAAGAGCGAAGAACGCATTGACAAATGGATACAGTTAATAAATAATTCTCTTTGATATTAAAAGAAGTATAATCTTTATAAATCATCATTATTAGGTATTGCAAATGATGTATTTTAATGCTATATTTGCAATAGAGTTATTAATAAAAACATTATTATGAAAATAGAAAAGATTTATGCAAGAGAAATTCTTGATTCAAGAGGTAACCCAACTATTGAAGTTGAGGTAACAACAGATAATGGCATAATGGGCAGAGCCAGTGTCCCATCAGGTGCATCAACAGGAGAGAACGAAGCATTGGAACTACGTGACGGAGATAAGAGCCGTTTTGGTGGTAAAGGTGTATTGAAAGCTGTTAAGAATGTAAACAATATTATAGGTCCGGCACTGAATGGTTTCGATATATTGAACCAACGTGCCATTGACTACAAGATGTTGGAAATAGACGGGACTCCAACTAAAAGTAAATTGGGTGCAAACGCAATTCTCGGAGTTTCATTAGCAGTTGCACATACAGCTGCAAAAGCTCTAAACATTCCTCTTTACAGATATATCGGTGGTTCAAACACATACATCCTGCCAGTGCCGATGATGAATATCATTAATGGTGGCGCACATAGTGACGCTCCTATCGCATTCCAGGAATTCATGATTCGCCCAGTTGGTGCATCTTCAGAGAAAGAGGCTATACGCATTGGTGCTGAAGTTTTCCACACTTTGCAGAAGAATCTCAAGAAAAGAGGATTGTCAACAGCAGTTGGTGACGAGGGTGGTTTCGCTCCAAAACTTGATAATATTGAAGACGCTCTGCAAAGTATTGTTGAAGCGATAAAAGATGCAGGTTATCAACCAGGCAAAGATGTAACAATAGCTATTGACTGCGCTGCAAGTGAGTTTGCAAGTGAAAAAGGCGGTAAATACTATTATAACTATAAGCAACTGACAAACGGAATGCCGAAAGATCCGAACGGCAAGGAACTATCAGATGATGAACAGATAAAATTCCTTGAAGAACTGATAACAAAGTATCCTATTGACAGTATTGAGGATGGTCTTGACGAGAATGACTGGGATGGTTGGCAGAAGCTGACAAAAGCACTTGGTGAAAGATGCCAGTTGGTTGGCGACGACTTATTCGTTACAAACACAAAGTTCCTTGAAAAGGGAATAAAACTGGGAGCTGCCAATTCAATTCTGATTAAGGTAAACCAGATCGGTTCTCTAACAGAGACTCTCGAAGCTATAGAAATGGCTCACCGTCACGGTTATACCACTGTAACTTCTCACCGTTCAGGCGAAACTGAAGATACAACGATTGCTGATATTGCTGTTGCAACAAACTCTGGACAGATAAAGACTGGTTCTATGTCAAGAACAGACCGTATTGCAAAGTATAATCAGTTGATACGTATTGAAGAAGAACTAGGCAGTAATGCACAATATGGTTATAAGAAACTGAAATAATACAAATCTATTCTTTCAATTAATATAATTGAAGAATATCATAATTAAAAAAGACTCAGAGTTCGAGAAAATGTTTAATCATTATTCGGATTCTGAGTCTTTACTATTTGATACTACGATCTATTAAAACAGCTTACTTACTATTTCGGCAGACTTGCCTTCATAAATCTTAATATCAGTAATTGGAGAATAGCGCAAATCTTTATAAGATAAAAGCTGCAATGCAACAAACTCGTGATCATCAGAGATGCAACCTTCAAGGCGAATAGTACTCATGGCAATAGCCTTTATTCCAGCAGCCTCATTTACGGCAGCTTCTAAGTTTTCATTCTTTGCATTGATAACAGCCTCTATCTTGTTACCGGCATCCTGACTATATTCTTCACCAAAGGCCTTAATTTTACTGCCAGTTGGAGTGTAAATTACAGAGGTACCGAAACCCATGAATGACTTCTTTAATGATATTTTATCGTTTGAGAAGATAACATCAGCCATCTTCAAATTCTTTATGTTCATTTTAAAATAATGTTGAGCATACTCCACCCACTTATTATGTGAAAAGGAGTAAGCATTTGTTAGACTTATATGCAGGATGCAATCCCGCGATAATTAATTAGCTCCATAACAAGAGCAATAAAACCGTTCCGCATGCAAATACATAACGGAAAAATATAAATCTAACACAACAGGCGCCTCAATGCAAAAATATAATAATCACACGAGGCTTGGGACTGAAATGGTGCCGTCTCTAAACGGCAACATCCTCCCATAAGCAAAAAACAAGATTGTGGTTTTGATATATAAAATACTATTCTTCCAAATATTTTACCCGTATTCTCCACAAAAACAGGAATAATCCTTTGAGGACATGTACTGCAAACTCTCAATAAACTGAGCGAATCAGAAAGTACAGCCTCCTTTGACGTATCATTATGCTTAGACACCACACTAATCTTATCCTTCTCACGCGGTCTTGTCACGGCATGAGTTTCCTGCTGACCAACGATCAGCATTAAGAATATGATTAATATGTGAAGATAACGATTCATCTAGTCTATCAATATGATTGTAACAGAACGTGCAGCCTGAGCACCCATAACAAGAGATTGCTCTATATCGGCAGTCTTACTTGGTCCACTGATAAAACATCCAAAACCATAGTCTGTCATGTGTATGGCTTTATATGCATCGTGCATATTGTCAACAATACTGCTCTTATGAAGGATAATCACAAGATTCTCTGAAATGAAACATACTGATTTTTCTTTCATACTCTGCGGAACCCAGACGCAAGCATTTTCTGCCACGCCTACTTCTCCATTCACAACACCAACATCAGTACCGTTCAAATCTTGTGCCTCGGCAACAGTATCAGGATTAAGACTGGCATCTATTCCTGAAACATTACTTGCTATTACCTTTGCGTCAGGATAAACTTCACGTATGATGGCATTCAGGTTGTCATCCTTTTTGGCATTGACAACCTTTCCACCAGATGTTTCTGTCATTGAAATGAACTGGGCTATAGTATCTTCATACTTGATACCGTTTATGTTCATATCAGGCATATCAAACTGCTGAGTAGTATTTGCACGCAATTTATTTAGAAATTCTTCTTTATTCATCTTTTCGTACGTGTTATTTTAAACCTTCTCTCCACAACCTGCGAAATGATTTCTTTGCAAATTCAGGATTACCGTGTCCCACTCCCCATGGATTGAGATGTCCTATATTGGTGATACTCTCTGGTACTATATTTGCCAATGGAGCAAATTTAAGAGCTGTATTGTAAAGTGCTGGATTATTAAAAAGTACTGACATGCCTACCGACATGATTTTCTTCATTTTATTAGCCTTGCCCAATGCTTCAAGACTCTGACGCCAAAGATATATTTGACTGCCTGGAGCAACTTCAGCTGGGCATACATTATCGCAACTTAAACAAAGTGAACAAGCACTTACATTCTCGCTGTGCTTTTGTGGATCATGGAGCATTCCTAAGTTAACACCGATAGGACCTGGAATGAAATATGTATAACTATATCCTCCACTGCGACGATATACCGGACAAGTATTCATACAAGCTCCACAACGAATACATTTAAGAGTTTGCCAATGTTCCTTATCAGCAATGATATCACTTCTGCCATTATCAACAAGAACCACATGCATCTCTGCTCCTGGTCGTGCCTGTCTAAAATGGGATGTGAATGCTGTTGTAGGCTGACCTGTTCCGCAACGACAAAGAAGACGAAGGAACACTGCCAATGAATCATAATCGGGAACAAGTTTTTCTATACCCATTGCTACGATGTGCAGTTTAGGCATTGACGTGCTCATATCGGCATTACCCTCGTTTGTACATACTACGATATCACCAGTATCAGCGACACCAAAGTTGCAACCAGTCATTCCAGCACCAGCATCCATAAATTCCTTACGTAAACTATAACGGGCACAACGTGTGAGATAAGTAGGATCATAGTTTCCTATTTCCTTTGAGATACCTTTTTGCTCAAACACTCTTCCAACTTCTTCGCGTTTCAAGTGACTGGCAGGGACAACAATATGACTTGGTTTCTGATTAAGGAGCTGTAGTATTCGCTCACCCAAATCAGTCTCGACAACATCTATCCCATGTTTTTCCAGATATGGATTCATCTCACATTCCTCAGTAAGCATAGACTTTGACTTCACCATCTTGCTCACATTATGGCTTTTCAGGATATCCAACACTGTTTCATTAAACTCGCTTGCGTCAGCAGCCCAATGAACAATCACTCCTCTGCTTTCAAGATTAGCAGAAAACTTTTCTAGATAATCAGCTAGATGAGTAATCGTATGGCACTTTATATCACTGGCATGACTGCGTAGTTCTTCCCATTCAGGTAGTTGTTCAGCCATGTTATCATGTTTTTCCCTTAACGCCCAGAATGTTTGGTCGTGCCATGTTGTCTTCGCACGGTCTTTATTGAATATTTCAGCATTCTTTGAATGAATAGTACTCATAATATCTTTCCTTTTAATTAAAGTCCGGCAGCAAGAATCTGCGATACATGAACAAACTTTATATTCTTATTCTCACGTTTGGCAATACCAGCCATGTGCATAAGGCAACTGCTGTCTGGTCCTGTCACATATTCTGCTCCTGTGGCCATGTGACGTTCTATTTTGTCTTCGCCCATACGTATTGAAACCGCAGTTTCTTCAACAGAAAACATACCGCCGAATCCACAACATTCATCTTTACGTTCAGGTTCCTTTATCGTGATACCATCTATCAGTTTCAATAAATCAATGATCTTGTTGAACTGCGGAACATTAAGTTCTGAAGGTGATGACAATCCTAATTCTCTCACGCCATGGCAACTATTGTGTACACTCACGACATGATTGAAACGACCAGGAAGAGAAGTTATCTTTAGAACATCATGGAGAAATTCTACGATATCCATTATTTTTTTTGAAGATACACATTCATGCTCACCTTCAAGGATATGCGGATAAAACACTTTCACATAAGCAGCGCATGACGCAGAAGGCGCAACCACATAATCAAAATCCTTAAACATGTCATCAAACTTCCTAGCCAAAGGCTTTGCCATACGTTCAAATCCCGCATTTCCCATAGGTTGCCCACAGCAAGTTTGCTTTTCTGGGTAACTCACGTCAATTCCGAAATGCTTAAGTAATTTATACGTAGCTACACCAGCTTCCGGATACAAAGCATCAACATAGCATGGAATAAACAGTCCAACTTTCATTATATACCTCGATATTATTTAAAAATATTTAAGACCTAAAGTTTTACCGAAAAGAAATATTCGATAAACTATTTCCTCATATTCTCATCAACAAACGAAAATGGCAACAAATCTTTAACACTATTCAGTACATATACACCTGTCGTACCATAAAGAAGTATGCGCACATTCTGCTTATATCGATCTTCAATTTCTAGAATTACCTGTCTGCAAGCTCCACATGGAGTTATTGGATCAGCAAGAAATCCGTGATTATTATATGCAGCTATTGCCAATGCAACTATTGGCTGATCAGGACGCTGTGACTGAGCGGCGAAGATCGCAGAACGTTCGGCACAAAGTCCTGATGGGAATGCTGCATTCTCCTGATTAGCACCTATAACGATATCACCATCATTAAGCCTTAATGCAGCTCCAACATGGAAATGGCTGTAATTGGCATAACTATTTGATGTAGCAGCTTTTGCACGTTCTATAAGCTGATTGTCCTCAGCGCTTAATTCTTCAGGCTGGCAGAAATCATAATTTATTTCTATCTTCAATTTCTTCATTTTGCTCTGATGTTTTCTATTTGTAGCGACAAAGATACAAATTTATCCCAATTATTTACGCTATATATTCACTTTTTTTGCTATTAAACATTTAAGGTGGAGGAGCTATCTAAACATTACAAGGAAGCTATTGTCACCATGAATTGCGAGAAGAAGCAACCTATCGGAATTTCCGACAGGTTCGCCAAGAAGGAATACTGGCTGTGAATAGTGAGATTCCATTCTACAACCTTGACATGATTATTACAGTGGGTTTTATTTTGTATTGTGTTCGGCTTGCAACTTTAACTGCATTGAAGATAGGCTACGCCTCAACAAATTTCGACGAACCGAAATATAACCGAATTTATTTGAGTTATATTGAGGTGAGAATGAAATTCACAATAAGTAATAAAAATAAAAAACTTATTTTTTATTTTGTATTGTGTTCGGCTTGCACTACCTTTGTAGACTAAAATAAAGAAATATGATTGTTTGTATAGCTGAGAAACCTAGCGTAGCTAAAGACATTGCACGCATCCTTGGAGCCAATAGTTCCAGAGATGGATACATGGAAGGAAACGGATATCAGGTCACATGGACTTTCGGTCATTTATGTGAGTTAAAGGAGCCAAACGACTACAGTGAGAATTGGAAACACTGGAGTTTGGCTGCTCTGCCTATGATTCCGTTACGCTTCGGAATAAAAGTTATTCCCGATGATGGAATAAAAAAACAGTTTGCTACAATCGAAAAACTTTATTCACAAGCCGACGAAATTATAAACTGTGGTGATGCTGGGCAGGAAGGTGAACTTATCCAAAGATGGGTTATGCAGAAGGCTCATGTGAAATGTCCAGTAAAGAGACTTTGGATATCATCTATGACGGATGAAGCTATCAAACAGGGCTTTCAGGAACTTAAAGAACAGGACAATTATCAACCATTATATCTTGCCGGACTAAGCCGCGCTATCGGTGACTGGTTGCTAGGTATGAACGCTACACGTCTATACACTCTTAAATACGGACAGAACCGACAGGTACTCAGTATAGGAAGAGTGCAGACTCCTACTCTTGCGCTTATTGTGAACAGGCAAAAGGAAATAGAAAACTTCAAACCTGAAACTTATTGGGTATTGGCTACCATATATCGTGACACACAATTCACTGCAACATCGGGCAAGTTTACCAGTAAGGAGGAGGGTGAAAAGGCATTTGAAACAATTGAAGGAAAGCCTTTCTTCATCACCAACGTGCAGAAGAAAAAAGGTACTGACGCACCACCACATCTATATGACCTTACTTCATTGCAGGTAGACTGCAACAAAAAATTCGGTTATTCAGCCGAAACCACTCTTAACATAATCCAGAGTCTTTACGAAAAGAAATTCACCACATACCCACGTGTTGATACCCAATACTTGAGCGATGACATTTATCCTAAATGTCCACAGATACTCAACGGAGTGAGCCAATGCAAGATTGACAGTCAGCCAAAGTATATGGAATTAGTAAAGAATCTTGCTGCTATAAGTGCCAAACTGCCAAAGAGCAAAAAGGTGTTTGATACCAGTAAGGTTACCGATCACCATGCCATAATTCCTACAGGCGTACCAGTCAGTGGGTTGACCAATATGGAACAGAATGTTTTCGACCTCATAGCCACACGCTTTATAAGCGTATTCTATCCAGATTGCAAGTTTTCGACTACAACAGTGCTTGGAGAAGTTGACAAGATTGAATTTAAGGTTATAGGAAAGGAAATTCTTGAGCCTGGTTGGAGAGTTGTTTACAGCAAGGACACAAACACAAATGACGATGAAGAGAAGAAGAGTGACGAAGAACGAACATTGCCTACATTCACAAAAGGTGAAAATGGTCCTCACACTCCTACCCTTACAGAAAAGCAGACAACGCCACCAAAATACTATACCGAGGCAACATTACTAAGAGCAATGGAGACTGCCGGTAAATTTGTTGACGACGAGGAACTGCGTGCTGCATTAAAGGAAAACGGAATCGGTAGACCTTCTAGTCGTGCAGGAATTATTGAGACACTGTTCAAGAGAAAATATATACGCCGTGAGCGAAAGAATCTTTTGGCTACTCCCACAGGTGTGGAATTGATAGACATGATTCATGAAAAACTACTAACAAGTAGCGAACTTACAGGTATATGGGAAAAGAAATTGAGAGATATAGAACATAAAAAATATGATGCCGCTATATTTATCGAGGAACTGAAAAAACAGATTTCAGATATTGTCAACGATGTATTGTGCGACAACAGCAACAGGCGCGTCACCATTATGTCTGACGAAGACATGAAGAAGACTGTCAAAAAGAAAAAGGCTACTCCAAAAAAGAAGACAAAGGTTGAAAGCACAACACTAGCTACACAAGAAAATGAAGGCAAGACAGCACTTATTCCAAGCGATGAACTAATAGGAAAGGTATGTCCAGAATGCGGAAAGGGACACATCATAAAAGGCAAAAACGCTTATGGGTGCAGCAATTGGAAAGAAGGTTGCAAATTCGTTTTACCTTTTGAATAATAATATAAATAGAGTATTTGCGTTATTACTACATGCGCAAGTTTTACATCATATATATATATACAGCATTATGCCTATTTGCTTCATGCGGTGCTGAACGAAGTCTGAAAAAGGCGGAGGAGCATCTGGCTCTAGGCGAATATTATGATGCCGCAACAATGTTCAGAAAAGCATATCAGCAGACTCCAGCAAAGAACCGTAATGAAAGAGGACTATATGCTGTTAAGATGGCACGATGCTATGCAAAGATTAACCAGACAAAACGTGCTATAGCAGCTTTTCTGAATGCAGAAAGATATAATCATGCAAGCAATTCCGACAAATTGACGTTGGCACGCATGATGCTTAAAGACGCAGAATATAAAAATGCAGAGAAAATATTTCTATCACTAAAAGACTCGCTACCGAATGATATACTAGTGAAAAACGGGCTTATTTCTGCACAGAAGGCTGCATCGTGGAAAAAGCAAGATAGCAGATACACTGTAAAAAAGATGAATCTGTTTAATTCCAACAAAGGCGAATACTGTCCCAAACTTCAAGGTGACAGATATTCACAAATCTATTTCACATCTACACGGAATACAGCTCTTGGCAATGAACTAAGTGGAATCACAGGAGCTAAAAACGGCGATATATTCTTATCAGAAAAAGATGATAAGGGCAAATGGAGCAAACCGGAAGCTATTTCAGGAAGCCTTAACACTGAATATGATGAGGGCGCATGTGATTTTTCTCCAGACGGAAAAACTATGTATATCACACAATGCACTACAGACCCATTATATCCAAGATATGCAAAAATACTAACATCGCAAAGAAGCGACGCATCATGGAGCAAAGCCACAGAACTGCCCATAAGCAGAGATACACTTTCCAGTTTTGCACATCCAGCAATATCACCAGACGGAAACTGGATATATTTCACGTCAGACATGCCTGGGGGTAAAGGTGGACTTGATATATGGAGAATAAGGATAACACCTGCCGGACTTGGTGGAGTTGAAGACTTGGATTCAACAATCAACACACCAGGTAACGAAGAGTTTCCTTCATTCCGTCCTAACGGAGACTTGTATTTTTCCAGTGACGGACATCCAGGAATGGGTGGACTTGACATCTTCATCGCAAAAACAGACAAGAATACAGGAAAGATAAAGGTTGAACATCCTGGGTATCCACTAAATACTGCCGACGATGATTTTGGTATCACTTTTGAAGGTCCACACAATCGTGGTTTCTTCTCTTCTAACCGCAATGACGGGAAAGGATACGACCATATCTACAGTTTTGAAAATCCAGAGATTATACAGACAATAAAGGGATGGGTATACGAAACTGACGGATATGAACTACCTAAATCTCAGGTATATATGATTGGTAACGACGGAACAAACCTGAAACTGAGCGTCAAGGGGGATGGTTCGTTTACGCAGACCGTATCTCCAGGAGTAGACTATGTGCTTCTTGCTACGTGTGATGGATTTCTTAATCACAAAGAAGAAATAAATATTGGAAATGTAAAAGAGTCAAAGGAATATACTTTGCAATTCCCGTTGGCATCAATAGCTGCCCCCGTACTTATTGACAACATATTCTATGATCTCAACAAAGCATCTCTTCGTCCAGAGTCAGCAACAGCACTAGACAAACTAGTTACTTTGCTGAATGAGAATCCTCATGTAACAATAGAGTTGTCGGCAAACTGCGATTATCGTGGAGGTGATGAATACAATAAAATTTTATCTCAGAAACGTGCAGAAACCGTTGTGAGGTATCTAATCAGCAAAGGTATTGCAGCAGACCGTCTCACCCCAGTAGGATATGGAAAAGAGAATCCAAAGACAATAAAAAAGAAAATCACAGAAAAATATGATTGGCTGAAAGAAGGCGACCAACTTACAGCAGAATACATTAAGAAATTAAGCAACGATAAACAGGAGATATGCAACCAGTTAAACCGTCGCACAGAGTTTCGTGTCATCAGAACCACTTATGGTTTGTTTGACAAGAACGGCAATCTGAAAGAATTACCTAAGACAAAGAATAAGAATAAAGATTCAGATACCGAGATATACTTCTGACAGACAAATCAACAACTATATGTATTACTAATCATCATGCTATATAGCTCCCAATTTGATTTTATTACTTACAGGATTAGCATATATTCCAAGAAATAAATCTTTTAAAATATCTGGTTCGTCAACATCATAATCGTTTAGACAATCCATATATTTCATGAAATGCATCTTGTCGGCAGGAGTGTAATATGCATCGAAACGAGTCTGACCATGACGGATATCATGAGCCAAATAATTATTTGGATAAAGTTTATATGCACTGTTGATTCTTTTATCCAGCAGATTGGCTACCAAGCGATGATAGTCGTTATTTGTACAACTATCATACTGCCTTAAATCATCTTCTGTAACTTCATCGCAAAGAGAGAAGTTCACTCTACCCTTTTTCTGCACAATACCAGTAAGCACACTTGTTAAATCCTCACCAGGCTTTTTTATATATTTCTCCAGACGGCTCTCATACAATTCAATAGCCTTTAACACATCACAGCTCTCCCATTCATAGCTGATGCTGACAGGAATAATATGGAGTTCACTCAAAGCTTTTATCTTATCTTCAGGACGGCTCATGCAAAACATTTTTATAATTCCCTGATCAGTGTGGTCATCGCCGTCCTTTGTTCTTCCATTACGCTGCGCAATCCAAACGCTTTGTTTTTTATCAGTTACCGTATAACGTATATAATCGCTAAGATGTCGTGACGACATATAAAAATCTTTCAGCTTACCACCACGCTCAACTCTAAACATCTTATTACTCTTACCTATATCAGTAATAAGTCCCTTCGTCATGAGGTTTGCACCAAACGTAATCTCTGTGGTATCGCGTCCTCTCTGTGCAAACAGATATTGCAACAAAGAGGCATCAAGCATTATATCCCTATGATTACTCACGAAAAGATATTGCGTATCAGGATTCAATTTTTCAAAACCCCTAAAGGTAAGTTCAGTCATAGAACGCTCAATAATCTGTCTGTTCACAGGTATCATGACACCATACTGAAAATCCTTAATTGTCTTGAATGAAAGCACCATTCCGCGCACATCTTCCAAATCTCTACCAGGAAATATCCATGAAGCCAATACTGGAAAAGCATCACTTGTAGCAATGCGCCTCATGGCAGAAGGTATCTCCTCATCATTATATGGACGGATATCGTCATATTCGGATGTAATCATTAGATATAATATATTTTTGATGTATATTCTATTTCTTTCTCAAGTCAATAAACTTAACAGGCTTTCTTGTCTTTGGTGGAAAGTTTATCGCCTGAACTTCGGCAACAGGATGTATTTCTACCTTCGGAGACACACGCAGATGAGCACGGAACCTATTTTTAAGGTCTTCCACTATGGCACCAGGATTCTCGGCAATAGCCTTGTGCTTTGCCAAAGCATCAGATTTAAGTCCAACCTTTACGACAACATCATCAGTTCCAGCCTCGGATTCCTGCACATATACCACATAATTCTGCACATAGTCTGTATTATCAAGTATATCATTTATAGCAGGCGGATAGAGAGTAGTACCCTTCAGTTTGATCATGTTATTTTTTCTACCAACCAAAGGAGTAAGTCGGTAACTGTTTCTGCCGCATTTGCAAGGCTCAACTATCTTGGCACACATATCACCAGTGCGAAATCTAAGAAGTGGCATTCCCTCAACTCCAAGAGTTGTTATGACAACCTCTCCTATCTCACCATCGGCAACAGGCATGTTATCCTCACCGATAATCTCGACAATGATAAGTTCTGGATGCACATGTCCACCACAACCATACTCACACTCGCTGAATGTAGAACCCATTTCTGTACTTGAATATGTGGCAAAGAGCTGTACGTTCCATTTATTCTTTATCTGCTGTCCAAGAAGATTTAATGAGAAATCTTGATTACGCAACCCCTCACCAATACCGATGATTTTCCTTATGCTTGAATTCTTATAGTCAATGTTATGCTCCTCGGCATACTGGATGAGACGCGGAATGAATGAAGGTACACACATTATGCTATCGGGCTTTATTCTCATTATGGTGTCCCATTGCAATTCAGGAATACCATTGCCAACTCTGATGATAGAGGCTCCGAGCTCTCTGATACCAAGGAAATAAGCAAGTCCTGCCATGAAACGTTTATCAATTGTAGTCATCAACTGCAATATGTTTCCAGGATGAAGACCCGCACACGAAAAACTCTTCTTTTCATTATAAGCCAAACGCTGCAAATCAACCTCTGTACAACCGAAGGTAACAGGTTCACCTAACGTTCCACTTGTTGTGATATAGTCAATAATCTTTTCTTTAGGTACACACAAGAAATCTTCATTGAACAATTGTAAATCTTTCTTCTCTGTAAACGGAATGTTTACCAAGTCTTCTATTTGACATATATTGTTAATGTTTATATGGCACTTGTCAAATAATCGCTGATAATATGTTGAATGTTCCTTTAAATAAAGAACAGCCTTACGCAGCTTTTCATCTTGAAAAACCTTGATATTATCTATTGACTCAAATTCAATATCTTTCATTTTCTACTTTATTATTTAGTCTATTCCCTTCATCCAAGCAAGGAAACGTTCTTTCCACATAATAGCCTCAGCACTGGTTTTTGAGGCTGTAGTTCCAAATCCATGACCACCCGTCTTATATTGTATATAAAGATGCGGTTTATGATTGGCGGAAAGAGCACTATCCATCAACTCAGAGTTGCGATAATTAACAATCGGATCGTCCTTACAATTAGCAATAAACAAAGGACACGGCATCAAATCAGCATGCTTCTCAACAGACAAAGAGTCACATATAGTCTTATTGCGCCACATGCGCTCGCCAAGCAATCCCCTTCGGCTTCTGCGATGCACAAATTCATCACGTGAAAAAGTGATAACAGGATATAGTGATGCTACGAAATCAGGCTTATAGCATGGTTGCAGATATTCGGCAGCACATAGAACAAGATGTCCTCCAGCCGAGAAACCCATCATTCCGACCCTATTATATCCCTTACTTTTCACTAACTTCATTGCCCTTTCCACAGCTTGAATCTGATCGGGATACTGATGTCCACGAAAGACCAACCTACTGTGCCATGCAAAACCCGCCCAACCAGCAGTAGGATAATAAAGCACATAAGCAGCTATACCATTGGAATTTAGCCATTTAGCGACCTCACTTCCCTCATACTTCTTGCTAAGCCAACAATAGCTTCCACCAGGACATACTATAACGGCAGTAGAAGTTTTGCATGCGGGTTGGTATTCAACAAGACTGCTGAAACCATCAATCTTATTCTGTGCATTTAACGGACAGGCAATAAGCAAAAGTAAGAATATTATTTTAAACACACGCATTATATTCATTGATTTTATTCAATATAACATTATGCCCCACGATAGCTTCTGCAGTATTAACAGCAGTAAGCGGTACGCCACAGAATCCATGCAGGTTTATATTCTGACCTGTCATAAAAAGATTTCTAACCTTTGTATATATCGACACCTGTGACTGGGCAATGTTATTACAGTCCTTGGACATTCCATACAAGGCACCTTCAGGTTCATTATAGTAATCCCTTATCGTGAGCGGAGACGAACCGAACATATATTCCACCTTATCGACAAATCCAGGATAGAGAATTTCCATTCTATCAAGTATTTTATTAATATGCTGTTGTTTCCATTCCTCATATTCTCTACCTCTTTTACCGGTAGAAGTATCACTCCATTGTTCCACCACACTATACGGCATAATGGCATTGACAACCATTTTCACGGCATACTTGCCCTGCTCTTTTTCAAATGGTGTCATATACATGAATCCACGAGGCCAGTCTTCAGCATCATATTCAGAATAGTTCCACACTTTACCATAATCATTCTGACAATAGCACGTATGGTTTATAAATGGAAAACTATTTGGCTTGAAGATGAAATAGGCGCAGAAAGAAGAATAACTATTTGGAGCTTCGGCAATTCTATCTCTGAAAGCTTTGGAAAAAACCTTACTGTCTGTCATCTTCAACATTTCAAACGGATGTATTGCTGAAATATAATAATCAGATGAATATACGTTTCCTTTCTGAGTATGAAGAGCTGTCATCATTTTGTCGACAATATCAATATTAACGACCTTATCACCGCCTATAACTGCACCGCCATTCTGACTTATTATATCGGCAAGGGCATCTGCCATTTGCTGACTATTAACAGCAAACCTGCTAGGTCCATCTATATATAGCACGTTGATAAGTGCATGAATATAAGTTGGAGTTCTACCCTTGACACCACCAAACATAGGGTTCATATAGCTCAATAAATCTCTAAGTTTAGGATCCTTTATATAATGAGCAACAAACTCATCTGCAGGCCACATAAACTTTTCGGAATGGGTGTATACATGTTCATTATTAGGGCGAAGATAGAAAAAGTCAATCTCATCAACCATTTTATAAATGGCATCAACATAAGCATGTATATTGTCTCGCTCAGAAGGAAACTCCGAAGCAAAATATTCAGCGAAAGCCTCACGTCCTTCAGGCACACGATAAGTTTTTCCGTCAGAAAAATATGTTATCTGGTCCATACAGTCATGATCGGTATCACGAATATCCATCTTATCATAAATTCCAAGATAACGGCATATCTTATTCAAAGCTCCGCCTTCGCGCATTCCCCCAAGCAAATGCATACCAGTCTCGAAACTTACGCCATGACGATTAAAAGTCTGCAAGCCACCACCTATAACTTTATTTTTCTCTAACACCGTGACACGGTAGCCCTCCTTACTAAGGAAAGCAGCGACGAACAAGCCACCAAGTCCACCACCTATAACGGTTACTGTATTTAGTATATTATCGTTTTTCATCTTATTCAGTAGATTCAGTCATTTGTCTTATTATCTCTTCCGAACTTATCAACTCGCCACAAGTAACAATAGTACCTACAAGTACTCCCAATATTCCATGACTGTTTACATTCTGTCCAGTAAGTAACAGATTAGGTATCTTTGTACGATGATGGACTCTTGCAGCAGGGCCTAGAGTTATGTCTCTAGCTATGCCATACATTCCTCCAACCTCAGTTCCTGTGTAGTCTCTATATGTAAGCGGAGTACTAGTGTAATATGACTCAATACTGTCACGCAAACAAGGGAACTCTGTTTCAACACTTGCTATAAGCTTTTCAGCCTTCAACTTTTTAAACTGCTCGTAATCTTGACCACGATGTCCGACGGAAGTTCCTTCCCATTTAACAACATCATCATACTGCATGTAGGATATGATAAGTCCGCTCTTGGCATATTCATGGCTTGCTGTATCACAAAAGTGCATATACAAATATCCCTTTGGCCAATCGGCATCAGAATATTTTTCACAGTCCCAAGGAGAGTGCTCTGTATAGCCATAGAAATTACTATTCATATAATGTTGGGTTTTGTCCTTGAACTTAATATAAACGGTAAAGCAGCCAACTGTATTAGGTAAAGCCTTTATTCTTTTTCTATATGCATTTCTCAGCAATGGCGAATCAGTAAGTTCTATTGTACGAGCAGGATGAAGATCAGAAATAAACACATCGGCATCATATCGTGTTTCATCATCAGTAACGACAGCAACGGCATGAGTGTCATCGCACTCTATTTGTACGACATTTTTATGAGTGAGAACCTTTCCTCCATACTTTTCTATAGTTTGAGCAAGAGACTTGGCGATGAGATCACTACCTCCAACAATTCTGAAGGCACTCTTGTTATAGAAATCAGCAACAAAAGCATGAGTTGAGAAAGAAGTTTTTCCCTTCTCAGCAGCATAAAGCGGAAGATTCCCGACAAGGACATTACGAAGTTCATCATTATGAATAGTCTCGTTGAGCACATTATCTATGCTACGAAGAAGATACTCATTGTTTATCGCCTCATCTGTTTGAGTGTGTTGAAGGCTATGCAATGAAGACGCAGCAGAAACCTTATCAATGATATCGCAATATGCATTGAGATCATCTTCTGAATCCGGAAAATACTCAAGCATCTGCTTGATGAAATTGTAACGTCCATTGGCAAAGCGATATTTTCTTCCAGCAAAAGACACGACATCATATCCAGTTTCATCAAGTCGACTCAATTCGACATCACGGTCAATTTCAAGATACTTAAACATAGCATCCATTGTCTGTCCTTTGTCAGCACTCCCTATGAAATGCATTCCTGTCTCGAACTTTACTCCGTCACGACAGAAACATTGCAGGCATCCGCCTATCTGGAAATGTTTTTCAAGCACAGTCACATCATATCCGTTCTTGGCAAGTATGACTCCAGTTGACAGACCGCCTAAACCGCTTCCTATTATAACACACTTCTTTGTCATCTGTCTTTATGATATATATTTAGGTTTTGTGGCAGGTATGCCATATTCTTTACAACGACATAGTCATCCTCACTATCAACATACGCATTCACAGATGTACTAGGATGGACGAGTGCATAGAGATAAGGAAGTTCACACAATCCGGCATTATGGAAAGTACGCTCAGTAAGACCTTTCTCACTATCTGTGTCAACAACAGAAGAATAACTATCGTTAGACTTTATGTTTCTTATACATCTACGCTCTATTTCAAGTCCCTTATATCGATACTGAGACTTAACAAAATTGACATAATATGCAGCGTCCTCATTTTCGGCGCACATTCTTGTATATTCATCAACATAGAGTTTATGAATATTATGAGTCAATTCACGATATCCAGTTCCCATAGAAGTGTCATCTGAAGATATGCGTTGCAATATTCTGACACTCATTGTTCCTTCTCTCAACATGAAATCTGTCTTAGGAAGTATATGGTCCTGTCCGTGCATAACGACAGGAACGATATCTGCATGAAGAAGTTCAGCTAGATAGAACGCTCCCTTATGGAAACGATGTACCTTATGGTCTAGAGACCTTGTACCTTCAGGGAATATACATATTGAATATCCACGACCATAAAGAGACCTCAATTCATCTATGTGTGCATCTAGTCCATCAGATGCTGGCAAGAACTCAGCACGATGTATTACGGCACCATAAAAATGATTCTTCCATGCCCATTTATTGGTAAGAAATATTATCTTGGGGCATAACGTCATAAGGCATAGCGTGTCGAGATGGCTTAGATGATTACTTATTATTACAGCTGGTTTATCAAACTTCTCACCAAAAAGGTTATTAAATCTGAACTTTACTCCAGGAATCTTGTTAACTATAATATTTGCCATATTATACAAGAGTTTATGATAGCGCAGTTTCTTCTTTTCCGTATCCCTGCCTATATGGAAATAAAACCATGTATATGGTAAAAGGAAGAAATACATAATAGCAAGGAAGAAAAGCATAGAACCTAAAGAATAGGCAAAACGCCTTAATGTAAGCGGAACTTTACGTATACTTCCATTCTTAACGGTAAGCAGACGGAACACCAAAGGAGGAAGATAATATGCCATAACGACAACCGTAAACATGCCTATTATCGTGACAGTAGCCAAAGAGCGCAAAGCTGGATGACGAGCAATGACAAGACTGCCAATACCTATAAACATAAGAATTGAGGAAATGGCTACACTACGCTTGTAGGAAGCAAGTCGTTTCTTACCTGTAGCATATTCATACATCAGACCCTCTGTGATAAATATCGTATAATCGTCACCCTGTCCAAATATGAACGTTGCAAGAATGATGTTGACAATATTAAACTGAACACCGAAAATATGCATAATTCCCAATATCCACACCCAACTGACAGCTAATGGAAGAAAAGACATCAACGAGAGTTCTATCTTTCCAAATGAAAGCCAGAGGAAGAAGAATACCACAAAACCACAGACAATTCCTATATAGTTGAATGAATTATTTAATAGTATTACCAATTGATTCCCTATGTCTTTTGAAGAAAAGGCATAACAATTCGTTGAATTTATCTTTTGCCGTATATTTGTGGTATCGCTTACAGAAGTGAGATAGTTTACAATCTTGCAGTTACGATTATCATTCAAGATAAAAGTTCCATTGAGCAAATTAATTATCGGATTAAAATAAGTGATATCCTTAACGTGATGATCAGCATTCATCATGTCATAGAAAGGCGTAAATGCGCCTGATGAATAGCCTTGCAAAGCGGCTTCTTTCTTTATCTTAGCAACGAAAGCCTTTCCCTTTCCATGCTGCCAGTAGTTGTTCCATCTTGCTAAAGCCTCACGCTGCATCATCTCTGATGGAACGAAATTACCTATTCCACTCATCTTACAACCTGTGCCCCGAACAACTTTATCAATATGTTCATTCGCATTAAGAGCCTCATCAAGATTTCTGCCTTCGGCAACTGCATATAAAGGAGCCTCGGTTTGCATACCAGAAAGCATCTTCATATCTCGCTTCTGGTCAGCAGTCATGTAATTGATATGACTTAAATCACTATCAAAAGAGGTTTGAAGGGAATAATATCCGAGTATCAAAGTTATAATTACAACAGCCGGAAATACATATTTGCGAGTAGCACCTGTATTAATATAGTTTTCAACCTTTTCAATCAGTTTACCTACAATGCTACCAGTATCATGATTATCATTCCCCTTGCTTTGTTTAGCATATAAAGGAAGGAATACAAGCACAAATAATATTGTGCCCACAAGCATCAGTGAACCGAATACGCCAAGGTCTCTCATCGCCTGAGCATCAAGCCAAATAAGACACAGAAAAGCAGCAACTGTAGTGATGTTACCTATTAACAAAGGAGGAATCATCTCCTTTAACGCAACCCTTCGGTCATGAACTTCACGTATGTGATCAAGAAAATGTAGCGGATAATTAACAGCAATACCTATTATCACCGACCCGATACCAAGTACAATTATCGACACTTCATCATTGAACAAAGCCATTCCAGCTATTGCAAACAACCAACCGAAAGCTAGCGATATTCCTATCCAAATTATATCACTGATCTTTCGATAATGCAACCATAATATTAACAGTATCAATACTGAAGCAATAGACACGGCAAGCAATGAATCCGATTTAATCTGATTAGCATTGCTGACTGCAATCAAAGGTGCACCAATAGCACTTATATGAATATTAGGATACTGCTTCTGAGTTTTTGCAATAGCTCGGTCAAGCATATCTGCTATCTCACCGTTCTCATGTGTCTCACTAGAACCATATTTACTGTTCATCGTGATTATCGACATTTTTTCGTCTTCAGAGAACAGATAACCATCTATGATCTGGAATCTACTGTTAAGTTGGAAGTTCTGCAATCTCTTTAAAACCGGAGAAAACAGATGAACAGGATCATATTTTATGTTCTGCAAAGCCATCCCTGCTGTAGGCAGCATTAACAGTTTCTTATTATCAGTAAGTTGGTCTTTAACGTAATTATCATCGCTGAGAAGCGAATCAATACGCTGATAATCCGATTTCGTAAGGAAATAAGGATAATTCTGTCCGACAAACTGAATTATATCAAATACCTTTGTCTCGTTAACGCTCACCTGTAAATTTTCAATCAACTTGCTGTGGCTAATCTCTCCACCAAACATTTCCATAGCAGCTTCGAGACTGTCGGCATCAACAGTACGTGTAGAATCCTTTGCCGTAAACATCACTGCGATTCTGTTTTGCAAAGCAATGCGCTGATAGACATCCTGATACTTCTCGTTCTGTGCATTATGCGGAAGGAACTTCGCTATATCCTCTTCATAATGCATACCCGTTGCAAGAATAATTGCAACGACGCAGAATATAAACAGTATAAGTGATGCTATAACCTTATTCTTTGATAATATATCGTATATCTTCAACATCTTAACCACTTATATATAAGTTTAGGTAAATAATAAAACAAAGCCCCCATGCACAGCATGGTATTTAGGATGCTTATCCTGAAGAAATCATACCCAGGACGGAAATGCGTCACACGTTCTTCAGGAGAAGGGTAATACACACGTACATCAACCTGACGTATATCAATGTCATGCCAAGCAGAAAACACTAACAACTCCAATTCTGCTTCATATCGTGACGTAAATATCCACGAATTTTTAATGCGACTGATAGGATAAAGACGATAGCCACTTTGTGTATCGTCCAACTTAACCAAAGTCTGCACAGTAAACCAGAAATTAGAAAACTTATTTGCAAACGTGTTACCACTAGGCATATTGTCTTCACATAGATTTCTCACTCCTATTATCAGTGATCCAGGATGTTCACGATAAGCATCAATAAGAAGAGGTATATCTTCGGGGAAATGCTGTCCGTCTGAATCTATCGTAACAGCATTAAGAAATCCCATACTCAATGCTTTTTTAAATCCGCATTTAAGAGCATATCCCTTTCCTCCATTATGGTCATATTCCACAACCGTCAATGGGAAAGGAATATTCTGCAATATGCTATGTGTGTCATCATCACTACCATCATTAACAACAATGATATTCTGAGTTACTTTGTATATGCGCGACAACACGTCGGCTATGGTTCCTGAATTATTATATGTAGGAACTATAACGCATATCCTCTCATGGTTCATAAACTCAGCTGTATCGTACATCACAGGCAATTATATATTATTGAGAATTTTGTATATATCTTATTTTCGTCTGCTATCACTCCCTTTATCTTAAGCATTTCACCGTCTTCTTCTATTCTGTCAATACTTACACAGACAGAAGGACTGTCAACAGGAGATATAGGACTTACAAACTTCAAGTTTTTGACCATAGATAAACGAAGCGACTTCTTCATAATCAGTTCGGCTATCTCACTGATAATCTTTATTATACAGACACCTGGAGTTATTGGATTTCCAGGGAAGTGAGCATGATATATTATATGATCAGCATTAAACTCTATGTGAGCTTTCCTACCGTCATCGCTCCATGTCTTTATGGAATACATATCATTGATCAGCTTCATCATTCTTACCTTTTAATTGTTCCAAAGTGTATATTATGCTGTACTTCTTATTTTCTAGTATCACGCTTTCATCAGCACGCTTTATCACCCTATTATGGTTTTCTTTTTCTAAATCATCTTCAGTTGCAGAGAAAAGGTATTCAAGGTCCGACTTCAATACTTTCCTTATATACCATTTGTCCAAGAATGATATAACATTTACCAATTCAACCTTACGTCTGTCTTCACTGATACTAAAATTTAAAGCACTGATACCAAACTCATTCATAAGAGCACATTTAATGACTCCGGTAGAATCGCATTTCATTATAAGTATTCCACTTACATCAGCATCCTTTACACCAATGTTCATCTTATATTCCTGTCTGCCAATACTATCTGTACAGCCAAGAATATAATGCTTCTGCGCATGTAATGAAACACAAAATAGCAGCAGACTACTTAACAAAAAATATTTGGTCTGAAATATTTTCATTTGTACGTACACCTGAAAGGGTTATTACTGTAGCATCACCTGAAGTCTCGGTCATCACAACCTGCGACACCATATTGTGACGACTGTTGAAATGAAGTTGAACAGTGCGAAACATCTTCTTCATCTGTGCTTTCTTTGGAGTGAGCACAGCTATCCATTCATTACCATCAACATACATCTGAGTATTAAAGTCATTATTTTCTTTAAGACTCTTCCCTGTAATGCTGTTGATCATTATCTGCGCAATGCTTTTGAATAGTTGGCTAGTTCTTATGTCTATGACCTGACTTTTAGCTCCAGACTTAATATAAACCTTTCCACCATTGATAGCAAAAGTATATTTGTAAGGTGAATTATACTCCCAACGAAGCTTACCTTGATTGCTGTAATACATCCTACCATACGACTTAACATTCTCGTTGAGGAAAGAAACAGACTTAACCTGCGAGAAGTTACTTTGTATTGTCTTTATACTTGCAGCTGTGGCATTTATGATGCTTATCATTTTTGCCTGTTGAGCACCGCTCACCTTCTGCATTCTTTGTGCTGAAACGCTTAACGTCGAATACAGCAACACTATAAAAAACAGTAACTTTTTCATATTCTTTATTTTTTTATTCTCTTTATTTTGCCACAAGCACACAGCCAGCCATAATAAGTAATACGCCTGCCCAACGTGTATATGGAATTGATTCATGAAAGAATATCACTGCTGCAAACATTCCTAATATATAACTTAGCGATATCATTGGGTATGCCATTGAAAAAGGAAAGTTCTTTATGATATACATCCATAGTATTGTTGCCACACCATAGCATATACCACATCCCAACCAATACATATTGGCGAGTTGATCGAAGACGAAAGACAATGACATGTGAAAGTCGCCCATCTTACGCAGGGCAAACTTAAGAAAGACTTGTCCTCCACATAACAACATGCTTTGCAATATAGATAATATTATCAGTCTCATATCTTTGAGTATATTATTTCTGCTGCATCACCATTTATACGGTCGTGGCTTATCCTTATATCCTCTATCACCTTATAGGCTTTATCTGTTTTTTCAGAAGAAAGCATAACAGCATAAGAGCGATCCTTAATAGTAGACTTAAATCCAACCTTATCAGCCTTTGAATGAAGATCTTGAGTTATCTCATCGTTTGCACAAACCAAAGCTGTTTTTATCTTTCCGAGTTTTATCTGCATATAGGCATCAAGCATTCCACTCTCAAATGAAATATTCTTATGAGAATACGTACAGTTATATCCATGATTATGGGTGTACATACCAATGAGAGATGCTATCGTGTTATGGGTAGACTGCATGAAGTTTGTTGGCATACTTACAGATTCTCCTTCAACAGATAATGCAGTAAGAAGTCTCTCTGAATTTTCTATACACCCCAAAGCAGTACCATTTATAATAGCATCAGGCTGCCCTATTCCACTTATCTTTATGGCTTTCAATGCCGAGACCAATGCACGTTTAAGAAGTGTGCCGTATCTACGGGTCTTTATTGGATTAAGATATTCCCGATATTCTGTTTCAGAAACATTATCCACTTCGGCTATAACATACACATCATTCTCCATATCGTGAAATTATTATAGATGAATCGTTGCCACCAAATCCAAAAGAATTACACATTACATTGTCTATCCTTCCTAAACTACCAATTAAATAAGGTGTTACACAACTTTCGTCAGCTTTTGACCATCCGATATTTGCAGGAACAAATTGATGCTGCAACGAGAGAATGGAATAAATAGCCTCAATACTTCCAGAAGCACTCGTTGTATGACCAGTATACATCTTTGTGGATGACACTTTTGGCATTTTATTTTCAAACACTCGCATAAGCGCAGTACTCTCACATGCGTCATTATTAGGAGTGCCCGTTCCATGAGCGTTTACATATTGTATATCAGTAACTTGAATGTCAGCTTCAGCAATAGCTTTTGACATGGCAAGGAAAGCACCCTCTCCGTTTTCTGATGATGCAGTCTGGTGATATGCATCGCATGCGTTACCTGTTCCTTTCAGTTCCGCCAACACATTGGCTCCACGTCTCTTTGCGCTATCCTCGGATTCGATAACTATAAAACCAGCACCTTCACCAAGGTTTAGTCCAGCTCGGTCAGCATCGAAAGGACGACAGATTGAGTGATCCAATATCATCAACGACTTGAAACCATTAAGATGGAAGCGACTTAGGCTCTCTGTTCCACCAACAACGACAATATCTTTCAGTTCAGACTCTATCATTTCTGCACCAACTATTATAGCATTCAAAGCAGAGGAACATGCCGTGGAGATTGTTGTGGCAAAGTCAAAATTACCAAAATAGTCAGCAATACGGTCCGTACCTGATCCACAGTCATGATTTTCAAGTATATCTGCACTAAGATTGTCGGGATAAAACTTTTCCGTTCTATCCATTCCTCCAACAGTTGTACCTGATATCAAAGCTAAATGCTCAATATCTTTCAATCCGGCAGATTGCAAAGCCTCACTAACGGCTAGCATACCAAGCAGATCTGTACGACTCTCCTTATCAGTATAAGGAATGTTGAGCAACAGACACATCTCCTCATTACTAAGTTTGACCTCACCAACAGGAAACTCTATATGCTCAGTATCAAGATATTTGACCTTACAGATGCCTGACTCACCTTTTCTAAGCGAATCATAGTTTTCAACAACATTATTACCTATTGCCGAAACGACACCCATACCAGTTATCAATATCCTTTTATTCATTACTTATTTCTGTTCTTCTCTACGTAATCAGCCATGACATTGACTGACTTGAATATGTTTTTCCCTTCCTTAGGATCACTGATTTTTATACCATAGTTTTTCTCTAGCAATACGATAAGTTCCAACGCATCAATAGAATCTAGTCCAAGACCATCCTCACCAAACAAAGGAGCATCGTCTTCAAGATCTGTAACTACTATATCCTCTAGGTTTAGAGCATCAATTATTTTTCCTTTCAGTTCTTCTTTCAGTTCCATATTATTTTTCTATTATGTAGATTTCCGCATTAAATTCTGCTTCACTTTCTGCTTCCAGCCAACCAGTAACGACACTAGTCGTCATATTGTCAGTAAACACTCCGTCGATGATGTTTTCAAGAACATCTTCATCACGTTTTTCTATAACGATGAAATTAGTCTCACCATAGTATTTATTTCTTATTGCAATCTCGCCTGTAACTATGTTAGGTAATGTATAGACAAACATAGCTGGACTTGGATAAAAACTTTCACGATTACAGATATTGCTTTCAAAAGATTTATCAGCATGCAATGACGAACTTCTGTTGAAAAATACTACAGCTCTGTCCTCACGTGGTTCAAATCTTACTTTCGCTTCTGTTTGCAATAGTAATTCTGTGGCTATGAATCCCAACTTAGAAAGAATATCCATCTTGAAGTATTTTGGGTAGTCATTCACATATTTTCGATACACTTCTGTAAGTATACTACTTCCCAAACATGTAACGTCAAGCGGTTTCCCGTCTACCACTACTTCTGTTGTGGTTATCGTTATTTTATGAACAGCTTTTTTCATATTCATCTTCTACTAAAAAGCATTGCAGCATTGCACCCTCCAAAGCCAGAAAGCAATTTGATAAATGTCTTCTTGTCTGTATGGCGAATTTTATTACTTATGTTCACAGGATGAGTTACTCCTATTTCATCAAAACCTCTTGTGGCTAGTATCAGTCCATCATCAAGAGCCTTCATAGACAAGATACTCTCAAGAACTCCGGCTGCTCCCATTGTGTGACCATAATAACCTTTGTATCCGTTTATCGGTGTTTCAGAAAGTCCGGCACGTGATATTGCGATACTTTCCATTTCGTCATTATAAGCAGTTGCTGTACCATGTACGTTAACACAAGCGATATCATCAGGCGCAACTTCATCAGTCATCACGTATTTCAACGCGCGATAACTTCCCTCACCTGTCCGTGAAGGACCAGATATGTGATTAGCATCATTCCTTATAGCTCCTTTCACAGCTTGCCAACCGTCAATCAAGTTGTCACAGTGCTGATATATAATCGTTGCGGCAGCCTCACCAAGATTCAGTCCATTTCTATTTTTACTGAAAGGGCGGCATACTTCAGGGGAAAGTGCCCTGAATGACTGGAAACCACTCACGATAAACGGACTCTGTTCATCTGCACCTATAACAACAGCGTTATCATATTTGCCACTTTCCAGACATCTATTTGCAACAATCTGCGCACAAACGCCAGAAATACAGGCATTTGAAACGACAACAGGCATATTGGTATTATTAAAATGGCGTGATATAACATTCGCCATAACTCCTAGCAACACACGGTCACCATCGACACCGCGTACACTTCTTTCGAGCAATGAGACATTTCCCTTCGTGGTTGACAATATAAATATTGTCCTTTCAGAAGAAGCGTCAATATCACTGTCTTGAATTGCCTTGGTTGCTGACAGCAAAACCATCTTTTCAAATCGTGTATATATATTGTCTGTATGAATTTCAGAGGCAAAAATATCCCCAATCTGATTATCTTGAAAGAGGGAAGCCACAAAATGTTCTGGAAGTTTCCACTTGCCTTCATATATTTTAAGGCATGATTTACCTTCGCATACAGCCTTATAGTTGTCTGCGGTGGTAAAACCTAACGGTGATGTTATGTTATCAGCGATTTTCCTTATCATTTACTTAGCCATTTCTTTTTCCATTCTTGATAGAATAACGGATTTTCCCACATCAAGTTGTATTCTTTGTCAAGAAACACCTGTACGGTATGTCCTGTTACAAGTAGTTCATCCGTCTCAGTATCATATATTTCATAATCAAACACCATTTTAGCCGCCTCAGTAGGACGGTATATGATGTCGATTCTTGGTTTCATTCCATATCTCATAGGCTTACGGTAATGGATATTCATATCCACCAAAGGAGCAAAACATCCATTGCCGTATATCGTCATATATTCCAGACTATATTTACGCCCAAACTCCTCACGTGCATCTTCGAGATACAAAGGATAAGAACCATGCCATACAAACTGCATGGAATCAACTTCACTGAATCTTATTTCAAACTCTTTAGATGCCTTTAATTCCATTATTGTAATTTTACTTCTTCTGCCATTGCAATTTTCATTTCAGCTGTAGCAATGATTCTGTCACAGCATTTCACAGTGGCATTGACTAACGTTATCTCTATCACTTGTTCTGTAACGTATATTGTGGTATCAAGAATATCACCAACTTTTGGAGTTTCTGAAAACACCAAATTCTTTATTCCACCAATGAAACCTATCTGTATTCCACGCTTTAGAATATATTTATTTATATATCCTAGGCGTGCAGCGCATGTCTGAGCAATATTCTCAGCTATAGCACATTCGTTTAGAACTCCATCTTCAACAAATATATTATCTTCTCTAACGGTAAACGTTGTCGACGTTTCCTTTTCATCAAAGAAAGTCAATGTATCTACCATCACAAAAGGTTCCTGCTGAGGCAAAAGTTCGTGTATATCAATCTTTTCAAGTTCCATCAATTCCAGAATTCAAAATAGTTAAGCCATTGTGTTGGATATTCATTCACAACATTCTCAAGATTGTTAGCATATTGGCATGCTAGATTTTCGGCACGCTGCTTTATGTTACCTTCAGTCTGTTGCAACTGCTTTATGTATATGCGGTATTTTTTTGCACCAGTCTTCATCACATTTATTGCCAAAACAGCAACTTCACGTTGTGCGGCAACAGCAAACGGACCTACCGGAAACTTTGCTTTGCATCCTAGGAAATCTATATCATAATGACGACTACTACCAAATATTCTATCCGCAGGCAAACTGAGTATTTCTCCGTTTGCAAGAGCATTGCTCATCTCAAACAGATGGCTCATGTCTTTCTTTATAACTATCATGTGGCGGTTCTTGGTTTCAAACATCTTACGCCTATTATCCATAACGGTTTCAGCTTCTCCGGCATAGACAAGTGCATTAAAACGTTTTGACTCAGCTTCTAAAGTATAACCAGCCACTTCATAATTTCCTATGTGAGCACTAAGTATAACAAAGCCATCTTTTGAGTCTACAAGATTATGATATAAGTCCCAATCCTCCACTTCGATATTCAGTTTACCTCCTGAATATGTATAAAAACGATCAAGGATTATTCCCGCAAACATGCAATGATTCATATATGTATGCCAAAAGGCAAGCGCCATATTCTCGTTTCTGCGCATTACGAAGAAATGATATATGGCGATATATCCCTTATGAGAAAACAACATGCAGAAAGGAATCACAAAGATGCAAGCAAATAAGTACACTCCTCTATATGGAAGATTATGCATCATCCATATCAGACTTAGGTGCATCCATCTAGCACCAAATGTCCTACCCTTCCATTCCTGTTCTGCACTCATATTTTCTAAGCAACCTTTGACTGTATATAGTCACAAAAATCATTCAATGTCTTAACACTAGCCATCTCTTCAGGCTTGATTTTAAAACCAAACTTTTTCTCTACTATAACAACGATATCCACGAAGTCAAGACTGTCAATACCTAAGTCGTCTTTAAGTAATGCTTCTGGAGCAATCTTCTCTTCTTCAACCTCCAGGTCATCAATAAGGAACTCTCTAACTTTTTCTTCAATTTCGTTTCTTTCCATAAAATATTGTTTGTTTTTATTATATTTTCATTTCTTACGACAGCACAGTATACTGTGTCCCTGTCCAAGATTATCATGTATCGCTTCTATCTTTAATCCAGCCTTATCCACCAACTCAGTAAGTTCGTCAGAACCATACATCTTACTATTTCCGTTTGCCATTGCTGTGAAATACAAACTTATCTGAGTAAGGCAGAAAGCAGCAGGTTCATATTTCTGACGATTCCATAAAGTCTCCATTATGTACATCGTACTGTCGTCATCCATCACCTTCACGGCACGTTTCAATATACTAAGTATCTCTTTCTCACTAAAACAGTCAAGAAACTGACTCATCCAGATAACATCCCAATGCGAATTATCAGGCAAACCATTGTTCTCATCAAGAAGGTTAGTTGGATATACATGTATTCTATCAGCACCGTCCTTGCCTGAAACATTTTCACGCATCAGATCTAGTTGTTGTGGCAAATCAACAATTGTCACATCTACATTCTCGTCATAGCTCACACATTGCATCGCCCAACGACCAGTATTACCGCCAACATCCATTAATGTTTTTGGAGACGAGGCAAACACGATATTCAATGCCTCCTCAAAGGAACTGTCGCTGTAGAAATGATCAAATGCGAACCAGCTAGACTTAGCTTTACCAGGTAATGTTGAGAGTCCTTCATATATGGTAGACCAGTTGCCTAATTGTTTCAATCCTGCAGGGCGCCCTTCCTTCAACGCCGTTTCCAAATCAAACATACCAAGATAGTTTACATCATGGTTGAAATCAATATTGACTATCGTTGCAGGATCATTTACAAGAAACCATCCTACCTTTGAAATCGTAAACTTACCACTGTTACTATCAACCAAGACTGTACCTATTGTAAGTGAAGCCTCCATAATACATTTTGCCGCGTATTTTGTAATACCAGCACGTTCAGCAACCTCATCGGAAGTAAGTTCTTCATCACGAAGCATTTCCAAAATACCCCATTTAAGCATCAGTCTTGACACTTGAAATACGACAGGTCCAAAAGCTATAAATTCAGCTATTCTTTGTGCTTCACGTACAGAATGCTTATCTTTTGTGTATCTCTTTTTAAGTTCTTCAGACAGATGCATAATTATATTTTCTTAATTACAAGTGCCGAATTGGTTCCACCGAAGCCAAAACTGTTACTCAACACAGTGTTTATTTCTGTTTCTACAGTATGTGTAGCTAGATTCAAATGTTCACTGTATTCATCTGAGTTTTCAAAGTTTATATTTGGAGCGACAAATCCACCCTGCATCATTAATATTGAATATACAGCTTCACTTGCTCCCGACATCCAACACTCATGTCCAGTCATTCCTTTCGTGGATGAAACAAGGGCATGCTTTCCACGAAACATACGATCTATTGCCATTGCCTCAAACATATCACCTTGAACGGTACTTGTAGCATGTGCGCTTATATAGTCTACTTCATCTGCTGTAACACCCGCATCGTCAAGAGCTCTTGTCATCGCTATTACGCTGCCTTCATCAGATGGTTCAGAAATGCCACCGCCATTTGAAGAGAAGCCATATCCACAGACTTCAGCCAATATCGTAGCACCTCTATTTACGGCACTTTCGTAATCTTCCAACATCAATGCAGCCGCACCTCCACTTGGAATAAGTCCGTCACGATCGCGATCAAACGGACGTGAAGCCTTTTGAGGTTCATCCATGCGCTTTGAAAAAGCATTCAATGCGTCAAATGTAGCCATACAGTAATAGTTAACTTCCTGCGCTCCACCGCATAGCACCCGATCCTGCAATCCCTGCTTTATTAGCAGATAGGCGAGTCCTATTGAATGGCTGCCACTTGCACATGCAGAACTTACGGAGAAGTTTACGCCTTTGAGATGAAATATACTACTTAGGTTCATGTTTACCGTGGAGTTCATAGACTGAAAGATGAAACCTGAACCAAGCAGTTGGGTATCATGTTTTTCTGCCATTATATTGGCAGCTTCTATAACTGGGCGAGCAGAAGAGTCGTTTCCGAATATCACCCCGACCTCATTCTTTGCAAGAAAAGCATCGTCGATACCAGCTTGTTCAAAAGCCTCCTTTGATGCCATATATGCATATTCTGCCTCTTCAGACAGTCCTTGCCTTAGCCTGCGATGAAGTAAGCCTTTTAATACCGGACGTTCCACTATACCGGTAAGTCCCGACTGATAACCATATTCCAATCTATCTTTATCAAGTCCTATTCCGGAGCGACCTGCTTTTAACGATTCAGTAACTTTATCTTTATCTGTTCCAATACATGACCAAATGCCCATGCCTGTCACCACTACTCTTCTTTCCATATAACTATTATTATCTTCGGATATATCCTTAAAGTACAAACAACTACTTATGTATATAAACCACCATTAACCTGTATCACCTGCCCATTGATATACTCAGCATCTTCACTTACAAGGAATTCTGCTAGAGCAGCCACTTCGTCTGGTTTTCCAAATCTTCCGGCAGGAATTAGTTTTTTAAGTTCCGCAATATCAAGCTCCTCAGTCATATCTGTCTCAATAAATCCAGGAGCTATAGCATTTACTGTAACTTTGCGCTTGGCTACTTCCTGTGCCAAAGCCTTTGTTGCTCCTATCAATGCAGCCTTAGCAGCAGAATAGTTTGTCTGTCCAGGCATACCTTTTATTCCTGAAAGCGAAGTGATATTTATTATTCTTCCATGACGGTGAGTCAGCATGTTCTTCAACAATCTGCGCGTGATATAGAAAAAACCGTTCATTGTGGTATCAATGACATTATGCCATTCATCATTCTGCATGAATATCATTAGGTTGTCTTTTCTTATGCCGGCATTATTTACTAGCACAGATATGTAATCATCAGGATGTTCAAGTTCCCATTTTTCAAGAGCGGACTCAATTTCTGATTCCGCCGAAACATCAAATTTAAGTAGTTCGGCCTGTGCACCAAGAGTTGTTATTTCGTTAAGAGTTGCCTGCGCAGACTCGTCATTAGTTTTATAGTTAATAACAATTCCATAACCTTTACTGGCAAGCCTTATGGCAGTAGCCTTTCCGATTCCGCGCGATGCGCCTGTTATTAGGGCATATTCCATTCCTGTTGTATTTAAACTTTAATTATTTACCTTCCTTGCACATTGCAGCATTTTAGTATTTCATCGTTACAATCTTATATTTTATGTATATGTATTATTAAGAAGTATAAACGACTAGATATTATTAGAAGTGCAAATATACTACATTTATTTATCTCAGCCAAATAAAAATTCATCACGACGATTAGAGCCACGAGTTTTTAAGAAAGATAAACAAAATAAGGGGACAAGTAAATTAAAACTTGTCCCGATGTGATACCCACGAAAGGAATAAACAAAAGCTATTGATCATTTAATTGAAACATTCTTTATATTAAGCGGTCCAAATATACTTTTTAGATACATAAAAAATTGTTTAAGAGTAGACATAATTCCAACGGTTATAGACAACTGAGTGTACGAATTTCAATAATATATATATTAATAAAGCCAAGTAATGATTATTACACTTACATTTGAATCATACCGCTTTCATAAAAGCAAAATTCTTTTATAATCGCGAGCAAAAAATCATTGACCAAATATAGTACATAAACGCAGCATTATATTTACAGGATGAACATACTATTCATAACTGTAAATATAATACTATAAAATGATTGATAAGTTACATTTTAACTCAAATAACAAATCAAACTATATGGCGCTCACGCATGATTACATTATATGCTGCAACAAGCGTGACTGTAACAATGCCTATATAAATAAGTATTGGAGTGAGGTCACCGAACTTGAATGACACCGCAGCTCCTGAAACATCGCCAAATATATTAAGTATCGCCAGTTTTATAACATCAAATCCATTACGAATAATGAAATATATAACTATTGCGATAGCACAAGCTGCTGTCCAAAGTGTATTAATCCACTCATTATGATTTGGCAAGTTATGCATTACCCTATTAGAAAAGCCATCATCAGGAATGTCGCCTATCCTATTATCCTCAAAGAACTTCGCAAGGAGTTCGTCGTCTATGTTATTATCAATCATATCCATTCTGTTTTAGAAAATTCGTCAGTTTCTGTTTTCCTCTAGACAAGTGACTTTTCACAGTGCCTTGATTCATACCAGTGATTTCAGCAATTTTATCAATGCTTTGCCCCTCTATTAACTGCAACGAAACACAGGAACGTTCTTTGTCAGAAAGTATTTGCATTGCATCTTTAAGGTCCATTTTTAAATTACTGTCACCATTCTCAGAGTTTCGGCTTGCAACAGCCGGTACACCATCTATATCATCAGTTATCTTATTGCGGCGAAAATAGTCATAGAGAGTATTATAAGCTATTCTATACAGCCATGTGGAGAAGCTGGACAGTCCATGGAATTTAGTTATGTTGGTATAAGCCTTAACAAATGTGTCTTGCGCGAGATCATCGCTCAATTGCTGATCTCCACGAGTCTGAGTAAGAAAGAAACGACGTATAGGAGACTGATATTTCACAACAAGCTTATCAAAAGCCTTTCTGTTGTGAAACACAGCCACCTGCGTAACGAGAGAAATATCGTCTAATTCTTTCACTTTAAGTAATTTATGGTTATAATAAAGCGATTAATCCTTTAAATCATCATCTGAATCATTATGCTTTTTGGGCGTAGTGCGTGCTATAAACATCTGTCCAAGACCCATACATAATATTAGTGCACCAACACCGATGATTGAATCTGCATCAATAAACCAGAAAAGTATCATAAGTCCTAATCCAATTGAAGCATTTTTGACACCACGCTGCCACTGTTCCTCACTTGTGTAAATTTTGGTTGGCTTAATAGTATTAGGAATTGGCTGCCCTGTTTCCATAGCCTTTTCTGCCAGTTTCACACTATCGTTATGTCTCTTAAGCAAATATCTTAACACCAAGATTATTATTATTACAGGAGCTAGGAATATCAATGCGCAGAGAAGCAATATCAATACTACTACGAAGAAGCCTCCAACGCCCAATGCTCCTCCTATTGCCTTAAAAAACCAATTACTACCATCAATGTCATAATCATGGTCATAACTTTTGGCCGGTGAACTTGTATAAGTTGTATCATCAGCCGCCTGATTATAATTTGATGTTGTATCAGAGAAGGCCTCAACTCCTTGATTTTTCGCAGAATCAGCCTTTGTAGCCGCAGCCTCTGTACGAGGTGTATGGCGATGCAAACGAACTCCTGCTTGCATAGATGTACTAAGCGTAAGGGCAACTGTTAATGCCATTAAAATCTGTTTCATAATATATTTTTTTTATTATTTCTGAATGTTAGACGAAACGTATTGTTATTTAGTTGCAAAGGAACAATTTTTTTTTTAAATTTGCACTGTTATATAATAGAAAGTATGAACCTTCCGAAAGAATTTACCGATTATACCCGTCGTCTTATGGGCGAAGAACTATATGCTACTTTTGAAAAAGGGATGTTAGAAGAGCCTCCTGTAAGCATACGCATAAACCCTTTCAAGACAGACATAGACAATATAAATATTCCGCTGAAAAGTGAGAACATTGAATGGTGCGAATATGGAATGTATCTAAAGAAACGTCCTAACTTCACTTTTGACCCACTGCTTCATGCTGGACTTTATTACGTACAGGAAGCTTCATCAATGTTTGTATATCATGTATTGAAGCAGGTTGTGAACAATCAGGTGCTAATGCTCGACTTATGTGCAGCTCCTGGAGGAAAGACCACATGCGCTATGTCGGCTTTGCCGAAAGGAAGCAAGATGTTCAGCAACGAACCAATAAGACAACGCTCACAGATTCTTAACGAAAACATTCAAAAATTCGGCATTACCGATATATGTGTAACTAATAACTACGCAAAAGATTACAATAAAAGCAAACTGATGTTTGACGTAATTCTTACTGATGTACCATGTTCGGGCGAGGGTATGTTCAGAAAAGACGAAGGGGCTATAAACGAATGGAGTACTAATAACGTTCAGATCTGTCAAAGGCTACAACGAGAAATAGTAAGTGATATATGGGGCAACCTAAAACCTGGGGGAATACTGATATATTCTACTTGCACTTTTAATGCTCATGAAGACGAGGAAAATATTGCTTGGATAGCAGAAAATCTTGGAGCTGGCTTCATTAGCATAGACACAAAAAAGGAATGGAACATTACCGGAAGTCTTATAGACAATAATCCTGTGTATCGCTTCATTCCTGGCAAAACTCGTGGAGAGGGCATTTTCATGGCAGTACTGAAAAAGCATGGAAACTATGATGGCAGCATGTCGACCAGTAATATCGACGCAAAAACTCTAAAGCCTTTAAATATATTATATAATGGTATACCGGCTGACACAATAAAGGGTAAACAGGCGATTCCACATCATTCAAAAGCTATATCTACAACACTAAACAAAAAGGAATACCCAAACGTGGAGATAGACTATAATCAAGCTATAGCTTATTTAAGAAAAGAAGCTATAACTCTTGACAGCAATGCACCAAAAGGTATTGTGATACTCACATACAAGAAATATCCTTTAGGATTTGCTAAGAATATCGGTAACAGAGCCAACAACCTTTATCCACAGGAATGGAGAATAAAAAGTTCACATATTCCAGAAGAAAACATAACCATTATTGAATGACTATATCCATAATAGCAGCAGTAGCAAAAAACAAGGCCATCGGGTATAAGAACAAACTTTTATACCAAATTAATGATGACATGAAAAGATTTAGATCCATAACAACAGGACATACCGTGATTATGGGAAGAAATACTTTTGAGTCATTACCTTTCGGAGCATTGCCCAACAGAAGAAACATAGTTATCACCAATAGCAAAAAACACATTGACGGATGCGAATGCATGAAATCTATCAACGAAGCTGTTGACGCATGTAGAAAAGAAGAAGAAGTGTTTATAATTGGCGGCAGCATGATATACAACGAGGCTATTAATATTGCCGACAAATTATATATCACAGAAATAGATGACTGTCCTGGTAATGCCGACACATTTTTTCCTGATTACAACAAATGGAAATGCGTTTCATCTGAAGAACACAAAAAAAGCGAATACAATGATTATGCATTCGCCTTTAAAATATTTATAAAATAAAATTTTAATCAGTAACAACATCCTCATCGGTGTCATCCTCTTCTTCTACAGGATTATCAAGGATTGGAAGCTGGCGATCTATTGAAACGTTGAATGAGATTATTGTCTCACTGCGTGACAAGCCCAATGGCTGCAACTTATCATGGATAATTTCCATCAGATGATGATTGTTTCTAGCATACATCTTAATAAAAAGATCCATACCACCAGTTGTAGCATGGCACTCTATTACCTCAGGAATCTTCTTCAAAGCAGCAACAACTACATCATGTTTCTCCGGATTCTTAAGATACAATGCTACATAAGCACAAGTCTCGTAACCTATTTTTTCTGGATCAATGATAAACTGAGAACCTTTAAGCACGCCAAGTGCTGTTAGTTTTTGAATACGCTGATGAATGGCAGCACCGCTAACATTGCACGCACGTGCGACTTCCAAAAAAGGAACTCTAGCATCCTCTGAAACTAGACGAAGAATTTTCTTGTCAAGTGAATCTAAATTGTGATGTGACATATTATATATTAATTTGGTTGCAAAGTTAGTATAAATGTTTGACTTTTGCAACAAATTAATAACATTTGTATTAAACTGTAATTCTTTTTAAGAATAACATTTATTTTGTTTCAACTAACGAATAGTTAATTTTATAGCCTTTCATCTGACGTAATGCTTGTTTTATATCAGCTATCACACTCATTTTGGTATTTCTATAGGCTTTTATTGATACACTCTTCAATTACATTAATTCTGACGACATTTTGTTTTTTCTTCAGAAACGTAATAAACAACTTCGATAGAAGTCATAGAAGCATGACTTCAAATTGGATGTACAAAACATGAATAGCTCATGTTTACTATTGAAGATTTATAACAAATTGGCTCACCAAATTATTACCAAAGAACTTTATTTTCAACAATTTTGAAAACATAAATTCTCGACAATACTATCTGTAGCATCAATATCTGTTAGAATATAAAAGATAAAATTAAAGCAGTAGCAAAAAATTACAACATCTATAATACTTGCTACTATTATTTATATTTTGGGGAATATTCTCCTCACATTATTTTCTGTTATCTCGGCTACCGTTTCTGCAGAAACACCATACACTTCTGCCAATTTTTCCAGAACTAGTTTTACATAAGAACTCTCATTACGCTCTCCACGATGTGGAACAGGTGCCATATAAGGACTATCTGTTTCAAGTACGATACGTTCTAGTGGAACAACAGCTGGAAGATCTTCTCTTAGATGACTGCTTTTGAAAGTAAGCACACCTCCTACTCCAAGTACAAACTTATCGAATTGCAACAACTGTTCTGCTTCTTTTTGATTGCCTGTGAAACAATGAAATACACCACCAGGCAAATCATGTTCATACTTTTTCAGTATCGTCACCATCTCATTCTGCCCTTTTCGACAATGAATCATCAATGGCAACTGTGTTTCTACCGCCCATTTAACTTGTTCTTCAAAAGCCATCAGTTGTTCTTTTTCAAACTCACGGCTCCAATAATAGTCCAATCCAACTTCACCAATAGCAATGAAATCAGTATTGGAATTCAATATTTTTTTCATTTCATGAAGTACGCTTTCCCAATCAGCTTTCACTTCTTCAGGATGCAGTCCTATCATTGGATAGGCATAACCAGAATAGTTATGACATAATTTCACTACTGAACCAACATTCTTCAAATCAATTGCGGGAATAAGCACTCTTGCCACACCAGCATCCTTTGCACGCTGGACGACATCAGGGAAATCATTAACAAACTCCTCTCCATCTAAATGAGTATGTGTATCAGTAAAAGAAATCATTATCAATATTTACGTTTCATCATCTTTTGTGCATAGAGTGCCAATTCAGCCTTTCTTGAACTCTCAACATTTACTGCGTCGAGATATCTACGACTCTGCTCAAAATAATATTCTATCTTTTTCTGCGCCAACTTGTCTATACCTATTTCATTATACAGCCTTGTAACCGACGCAATCTTTTCATCTCTATCAAACTCTTCAGCTCCAATCAAAGAATCAAGTTCTTTTCTTTGAATGTTATTAGCCATATTGAAGGCATTGATAAGCATGTAAGTCTTCTTGTTGCTGGTGATATCTCCACCTATCTTCTTTCCAAACACCTTAGCATCTCCATATACATCAAGATAGTCATCCTGAAGTTGGAATGCAAGTCCGATAAGTTCACCAAATTTATATAAATTTTCCTGATCTTCTTTTGGAGCATCAGCAAGGATTCCACCTATTTTCATGGCGCAAGCTAACAATACGCTAGTCTTGAGACGAATCATTTCTACATATTCGTCTTCAGTAACATCGTTACGAGTTTCAAAATCCATATCATATTGCTGTCCTTCACCAATTTCCAATGCGGTTTCAGTGAACACATCTAATACGTCCTTAAGATACTTGTTACCACATTTAGTCATACGTTCATAGGCAAGCACCAACATAGAATCACCGCTTAGAATAGCAGTATTAGGATCCCATTTTTTGTGAACTGTGGTTTTTCCTCTACGCACGTCAGCATTATCCATTAGGTCATCATGCAAAAGCGTATAGTTATGGTATGTTTCTAAAGCACACGCTGGCATCAGAATACTCTCAGGATCATCCTTATAAAGATTATATGCCAATAACATTAGCGTTGGACGTATACGCTTACCACCCATAGACAATACATATTTTATGGGATCATACAAGCCATTAGGCTTTCTGTCATATCTAAGGTTATCTAAAAATTCATTAACCTTAACTAGAATCTCGTCTGCGGTCATATTATAATTTAAAGTTTATCGGTATAGCAAACATTGTACAACAAGGTTTGTCTTTTCTATTCCGAGTTTACATTCATGCGTCATATCTATATAATAACTTATACCATCAAGGATTTCATCATTATTGCTATATCAGAAAGGCGTGAAGGGTATTTTAAGCCAAATATATCATAGCAAAAAAAGTATTAGTACAAGCAGGAAATTAGCAGCCAACTTGTTTGCGATATCAGCACTATGCGTTTTCTTTATTTCCACTTTTTAGAAAATATATCTTTTCAAATAGCGTTATAACTTTGTGACGCAAAAGTAATGCTTATATTTGAAAAAAGCATTATCTTTGCCAAATAATTAGGAAAAATAAATGAAAAAAACGGCATGTGTACTTATTATGGGCCTTTTTTGTGTTTCAGCAATATCGCAGGAAAGCCAGACCGGATACAACTTTCTGCGTCTTCCAGCAAGTGCTCATGCTGCAGCTTTAGGTGGTGACAATATTACGATAATTGAAGACGACGAATCAATGATTTTCAATAATCCAGCTTTATTATCAAGTGTAAGTGATAAAACCATCAACCTAAACTATATGAACTATATGCAAGGTGTCAACACTTCAAGTGCAACTTTCAACAGAATAGTGAAGGAACGTGCATCTTGGGCTGTTTCAGCACAATATATTGATTATGGTTCGATGAAGGAAGTTGATGAAAATAATGTTCAGAATGGTGACTTCACTGCAAAGGATATTTCTCTTGGAGCTTATTTTTCATATCTTCTTACAGATAGACTTGCAGCCGGAATCACAACAAAATTTATCACGTCGTATATTGGAAACTACAACTCTATCGCTATGGGTGTTGATCTTGGCATCAACTATTATGATCCTGATTATGAATGGTCTCTGTCTCTTGTTGCCAAGAATCTTGGCGGACAACTCAAAGCATATAATGATGAATTTGAGAAAATGCCTTTTGACTTGCAGGCGGGATTAAGCAAGAAACTCACCAATACCCCATTCAGAGTTTCAGCAACAATAGTTGATCTTACTAAATGGAATTATAAGTTTATCAATCATTTTGTCGCTGGAGTAGACGTAATGTTGTCACCAAACATTTGGGTTGGTGCAGGATACAACTTCAGACGTGCAAACGAGATGAAGATTATGGATACAAACAATGATGAAAGCAGCCACGGAGCTGGTTTTTCTTTAGGTGGAGGTATCAATCTAGAACGTTTCAAACTGAATATTGCTTACGGCAAATATCATATCAGTAGTAATTCATTAATAATAAATATAGCATACTCTTTATGAAGAAAATAACTATCGCTATTGACGGATTCTCATCTTGTGGTAAAAGTACCATGGCTAAGGATCTGGCTAGAAAAATAGGTTATGTATACGTCGACACCGGCGCAATGTATCGTTCTGTAACATTATTTGCCATGCGCAATAATCTTTTCAACGAAGACGGTTCTGTAAAGACTACTGAGTTGGAAAAAATGATGAACAATATTCAAATATCATTTGTATTCAATAATGAGACAGGGCGTCCTGATACATTTCTTAACGGCGAACTTGTAGAGAAAGACATTCGCACTCTTGATGTAAGCAGTCATGTAAGTAAGATTGCAGCAATACCTTTTGTGCGTAAGGCCATGGTGGCACAACAACAACGCATGGGTAAAGACAAAGGTCTGGTTATGGACGGTCGTGATATTGGTACGACTGTATTTCCAGAAGCAGAACTAAAGATTTTTGTTACAGCTTCATCTAAAGTTCGTGCGCAACGTAGATTTGACGAATTAAAAGAAAAAGGAATGCCTACGGACTTTAATGATATATTAAAGAATGTAGAAGAACGTGACTACATTGACAGTCATCGTGAGGTCAGTCCATTACGCAAAGCTGAAGATGCCATAGAGCTAGATAATAGTAATATGACTATTTTAGAACAAAGTGAGTGGCTAATGCAGAAATACACTGCTGCTTGCGAAAAAGTTCAATAAAATATCAGCATAGGCAATTAACATAGCACAATGAACTATTTGCTGAAAGAATCAGCCTGTTCGTTGAACAAAATTGGGGATATGAAAGAATTATTGTTATCTTTGTAATCAAAGAAGAGTATCAAGCGCGATACTAATAATAATTAAGTTTTTGTTTATGTTAATTTCGACGTACCAGGACTTTTAGTTCTGGTACCTTGACGAAAAAAGCGTAATAGATTCAATTAAGATTATAAATTTTGAGTTAATTACTGTTTTTAATCGGGCATCTATTCGTGAGAATAGATGCCCTTCTTTTTTTATTTCATCTGTCTCCTTAATATATAATCACGACATTCTTCCATCAGCCATTTAGGAGTACTTGTAGCTCCACATATACCAACGGTTGAAACATCATCAAACCATGCCATATCTATTTCTTCAGGACTTTCTATCTGATGGCTGTTACTATTCACTATCTGACATTCCTTGAACAGAACTTTTCCATTTGAGCTTTTCCTTCCTGCAACAAACAGCACAACATCATGCTTACCTGCAAAAAGAGCGATATTAGGCATTCTGTTTGCTACCTGACGGCATATCGTATCAAAGCTCTTAAACGTAGCATTCTTTGATATGTGTGTCTGGATATACTGAATTATATTATGAAATTCATCAAGACTCTTTGTTGTTTGTGAATAAAGATAGATATCGCGATTAAAATCCAACTTCTTTACATCATCAAACTTTTCGATAACAATAGCTTCACTGTGAGTTTGACCAACAAGTCCAAGTACCTCTGCATGACCATTCTTGCCAAATATCACAATCTGCCTGTTATCAGTAGATTTAACATCATGATTTTCGTATTGCTTTTTTATTCTTTTTTGTAGTTGCAGTACAACAGGACATGTAGCATCTATAATCTCTATATTATTACGCTTTGCCACTTCATACGTCTCAGGAGGTTCACCATGAGCCCTAAGCAATACCTTTACATTGTGCAATTCTGCCAACTGATCATGATCAATTGTTACCAAACCACGTTCATGAAGCCGCTTAACCTCCATTCCATTATGCACAATATCTCCAAGGCAGTACAAGGTCTCACCATTTGCAAGTTCTTCCTCTGCCTTTTTTATTGCCGTAGTGACACCAAAGCAAAAGCCACTACCATTGTCTATCTCAATTTGAAGCATCTACCTTATTTTTTTACTTTTATCTCAATTGTTACCTTACCCATACTTGGGTCATTAGTAATCATCAGAACACGAGGTTTGCTCCTTATGTTCTTAATCTGTTCTGCATAAGCCGAGATTTTCAGTTTGGCACTCTGTCCTGGTTCTATTTTCGTTTTGTTTAAAGCTACTTCTAGTCCCATCGTGAACATCTGCAAATTTCTTATTTCCAATACTGACTTACCTGTATTTTTAATTTCTATTTCTCCTTTTAGTTTGTTCTTTCCTTTAAAGCTTCCCAAGTCCAACACGTCTGTTGACAGTTTTATTTTAGGAGCATCAGCAACTTCTTTAGCTGTAAGATTCTGAAAAGCAGGAAGCAATACAGAAGATACAGTGATCAACTTTTCGTCTGCTACTTTGTCACCAGGAGCAAATCCCAAATAGATATCAGTCTGGTTCAATCCAAAATCATGCAATTTTTTTGAGTCAAGAGATAACACCGCAACACCAGTGTGATGTGGAGCTATCTTTGCAGGAAACATTTCTACCTCAAGATAATTAGGTAAATGCATAAACACAGGCTCTGCAGTTTCTTCGGAAGTGTTTAATATATAAATTTTTTGTTTAGGACTATCTCCGACATTCACATTATCAAACTCCACATTATGCACATCTGTTTTAAGATCGCCTAATTTATAAGTGTACTCACCTGAGAAACTCTTCAATTCGCTAACAACAACACCTTTTACTGTTAATATAACAGGCTTTTTACTGCCTGTACTATACACGCACAACATCTTTTGGAAGTGACCTAAAGTCTGAGCATCATACTCTGCTGAAATGACAAAATCTTTTCCTCCTCCAACTGTCTTGGGATAATCAGCTGTAGTGCAACCACAAGATGCTTCAACATTCTCTATATGTAAAGAATGCGAGCTCTTGTTTTTTAATTTAAAATCTGCCTTAACAGGAACTCTATATAGCACCTGACCAACGTTAATAACGTCATTATCAACAGATATTTTCTGGGCATTCGCATCTAATGCAGCCAACAGAAACATCGTACTTATAATTATTTTACTTTTCATCTTTAATATTTAATTTCATTGCCTTGTCACGCCCGCTGAATTCTGGGCTGTATGTGCAACGTGCTGTACATATACCACTCATATATTCACCTTCGCGATCTATGTAATATTCGGTCTCTACGACGTGAATACCTTTAGATAAACGATCAAAATAATAATTTGTTGTATTATCACCTGGAGCATAATAGTATCCCCAACCATATCCACTTGTTTGGTCTACCGGTTCCATACACGCAGCTCGTTTATCCTGAACATCAACAAAATCATAGTCACGGTTAGCTTTTATTGTGAGTCTAACTTTTATCTTATCGCCCACTTTCAGACTTCCGTTATCTTTTATAACAGCACCTGACGCATCAACAATTTCACGCTTTACAGAAAGTGACATAGAATTACTTTCAATATCAGAAATATTCTGGTCAAACTCTGCATATACACCACCCCAACTGATATTCGAAGATTTTTTTTCTGCTGTTAAAGTTCCGAAATGCTTACCGGTTACCTCTGCCTTAACAACATTTCTTCCAGTAGTAGGTTCTGTGGTTCTTAGTATTTCTCCATTAAGCTTTAGGACCGTATTATCGCCATAGCCTATAATACTTTCACGAGTTTCCCCCTGAAGGAATGCATATACAGCCTCAACACAGTTTATTGGAGTGTCCCAATTCTGGGTACGCTTACTCTGCAACAACCATCTCTGCATCTCAGCGATAGTTTGCTTATCATTTGGTGTAACTATCTTAAGAGCTTCTATCGCAGCCACCTCTGTAGGTATCTTATAGTCAAACCATGAATATTCGGCTCTTCTAGTATCAAAGTAACGTCCCATTTCATCCGTGTAAACAGAATATTCTTTTACGCTAGACAAATACTGATTTGCGAGTTCCATATTTCCACTTTTTGCAAAGATTACAGACATCATTGCCTTACCATATATCGTGAAAACATTGTCGCGCTTCTCAAGTAACTTCAAAAGATACTTGCTGTTTGGATTGTCCAGTCCCCTGTTTCTCAATGCGCATATATATAGGTATCTTACAGAAGTTTCATCTGGCAAAAGTTTCTTAACACCTTGTTTCTCAAGTTTCTTCAAATCAGCAACATTTTCTGCAACTCTATCAGATAGATATTTCATGCTGCTATCTATCATACTGCTAGTTGCATTCTGTTCACCAATCATCACGTTAAGTCGTTGCAACATTTCTGTTACGGCTACTGTCATGTAAAAACTACCATGCATACCAGGCCACCAGCTATAAGAACCGTCACCATTCTGCAACTGTCTCATTGCGAAAAGTGCATCTTCCTTATATGTATTCAACAACTTCAGCGAATCTGTATTACCCATATTTTTCTGCAAATATGCAGTAATACTATTCGTATAATACTTAGCAGCCAAACTCATTACATCCTTTACATTAGATTTAGCAACAGATGGCAATGATTCAATCATCATCCATGCAGGATTGTTTGTGTATGCCACAGTTAACTTGTTGTTATTCTCTTTTACAGGGAACAACTTATCTATATCAAGTTTATATGTACCAGGTACATTCTGGCTAAAAGCAATGGTGTTAACAACATGTTCCTTATCAGAAAGTATAGGCAGGTAGTGCTGTTCAGCATCACTGAAGTTCTTTCCTTCAATCGTCATTCTACAAATGAGCGGAGACGTTATATCATTAATTTTAATTTCAGATGGAGATAACTTAAAGTTTACATTACTACTGCTATTAGGTTCTATTGTTACAGGAACATGATTTTCCAACAAGACCTTTTCTGTTTCTGGGTCAAGGATTGTCATATACGCCTTGGCAATCTGTCTTTTATCTGTTTTATTTATAACGCGAGCAGCGATTGTGGCATTGTCACCCAATCTCACGAAACGAGGAACATTAGGCATTATCATCAAGTTTTTATTTGCCACAGCCTCAGCAGTAATCATACCACTGTTCATATTCTTGTCATGAGCAAGTCCCATAAGCTTCCATGTAGTAACACTTTCTGGCAAAGTAAACGTCAATGCCACGTTTCCATTTTTATCAGTTTGAAGTGCTGGATAAAAGAAAGCTGTCTCGTTTAGGTTATCTCGCACATAATCATTATTTGGTTTCTTATTTGTAGTGTTACCAGTTGCTGATTTCGCTAATGTTGGACCAACTACCATAGTCTCAGCAAGCATATCATAATTTGCTTTGGACATTGTTACTGATCCGACAACACCAATTCTTTTAGTGGAGTTGACCCCTCTAATCATTACAGAACGTGTTGCAAAGCAACTTTCACTAGAGCCATCCATACCCAAATCAACCATATGTGTAAAATCCAAATCGTTCTGATTCAAATATTTAATAGGCATTTCTCCATACAGCGAACTATTTTCAAATATGGTACCACGCCATGAGAGAGCAGCAACAAATCTATCTAACGTTAAATAAAAGTTCCAATTATGTGGATATATTGCGTCAAGACTCATGTCATACATTGTTGTCATAAGCTGCGCTTTAGCTGGTTTCCCCTTTTCATCTGTCACAGACAAAGTCCACGTTTCCTTCTGTCCGGGAGTCAATCTGTCACGGAATGTTGTCCACTTAACATTCAGTTTCATATCAGGCAAAGCCTTTGGTATTTTAGCAGAATGTTGAAACATCTTGCCATCTTTTACCCAAGCATAATCAATTGTTATGCCATCACCATACTCTTCTTTATATTTAAATGAACGTGTGTAGACTTCATTAGCAGACATTTCTAGAGTTCCGTTATCAATTACTTTGTCGCCTGCAACAATTGAATATACAAGATGCACATTATCGTCTGAAGATCCCAACTGAACATAAATTGGTTTGTCGTCATTGCGGAAGTGTTGATCACTTAGATAAAACCAATCACATGTAGGTTCAGCGAGTTTTTTGTCTTTCATTGAGAATATTGTAAACTTTGTCATGATGGTATCACCATTACATATAGCCTCAAGTTCATGAGCACCGCTTTTTAAACTCATTGCGGGAAAGTCTGTTACAATATTTGTTTTTGCTGTATATGGGGTTTCATCAATCTTATAATATACCTTTGCATCCACTTTTTCACCTGCAATATTGCTATAATCAAAAGTTATCGTCTTCAAACTATCACGTTCTATACGCTGTGGCAAATCAATATTAAAGACTGTATTTCTGTTACTCAAAGGTATTGAAGTTTCAGCCTCATGAGTTTCACCAGAAGCATCAGTAACCTGAGCATTGACATTATAAGTATAATATCGAGCAGCATTACCTTTCCGCTCTGGAAGAGTTAACAACACTGGAATATCAAACTTTCCATTGGCATCAGTTTTTATGGTATCCTTTGCAACTACAACATCATCATCGGCACCAAGTCTCCACCAAAATCTGTTGGGACGACGTGTAACTGTATATTTAACTTGGGCATTCAGCACAGGAACTCCAGCATAAGTTTTTGCTATACCAACAAACTTTACAGTATCACCACTATTGTATGCTTTACTTAACTTATCAAATTCCACATTGAAAGTTGGGCGTTTATATTCCTCTACTCTAAAATACGCACTTCCACTTTCTGTTGATATTGAGAAATGCCCAGTACGTCCTGTCTTTGGAAGTTCAAACTTAGCAGATGCACTACCATATTCATCAGTAATGACACTAATTTCCTTAACAATATTGTAATCAGCATCACGCAATTTAAGAGTAATATTCTTTCTTGCATTCGCAGAAACCTTATCCTTATGATGCTCCACGGAATAAGCCATTGCATTCACATATACAACTTGCCCAGGACGGTACAAACTTCTATCGGTATATAAATTTATTACATCCTCATCCTTGTTGTCTTCATTCCCATCATAATAGTAATAACTTGAGGTTGTATATGTTTCGGGGCAGAACCCATCTTGGTCTGTATAAACATACATTTTAAGTTGAGCTCTTCCATCTACATAATGAAATATTGCTTCGCCGTGTTTATCAGCAACCAGAGTTGCCAATGTTTTATTGTTTTTACGACTATCTTTCCCAAAATCTGCCGTGAGTTTTATCTTCGCACCAGGAATTGGTTGTCCTGTTGTAGCACTTACAACAACAAATCTCAAGTTATTATCTGGTAATCCTTCGGTAAGTGCAAACATATCTGATACATGCAGCAACATTCTTTCAGGTCGCATATTCTTATTATCTGTACTAAACTCAACAAGGTAAACACCTTTATCAAGTTTTGGCATCTTCATAGAATCACAACTCACTTTATAACTAGGCACACCAATATATTTATGCGTCACAGAAACAGCAGTTTCTCGCATCAGCATCTTGGCAATCTTAGAATAATCGTCATTGTCTGCAGCATTTAACTTCAAAGTCCCTTTAGCATCTAGTTTTGTTACAGTCATTGTAATAGCACCAACATTAGTAATCTGTCGTATTTCTACTATTCTTTCCGTGTTTGGTGTTTGAACACGACTTCCTAAATCTACCAAATAACTAGGCAACGTAAGTCTGCTTTGAGCATTTCTGAGGATATTCATTCTATTCCAACCTCCCCATCTGCTCAGTGCATAATTGATGAAATCGATTTTTTCCTCTGCGGTAGCATCAGTCGCTTTATCCATAAAGTTAAAATGCTCTATCGCCAACTCACCTGCAACATCTAAATCTTTATAAACATTTATTAAAGAATCTATCTTTTGGAGATATGCAGATTTACACATTTCAGAGCAATCTTCGTTAATATCTCGTTTATTCATATAATATGCACATAGACATGCTGCACTTCTATTATTGTGACTCTGATACCAATCATGAAGAGTTTTATAGTCTTTAGCAGCAATTCCTATAACATGCAAAAGGTCATTATAGAATATACGGCTATCGCTTCCTTCTATCATTATTGGTTCATAGTCTTTTGCCTGTTCATTTGCTAAGGCTTCAGGATGTGCTAACGACTTACGGAAATATTCTTTTCCTACCGCTAAAGAATCGTTATTTCCACTAAATTGATTTTCATACACTGTTCCAAGCACACTATAGTATATTGAAGCCATAGCTTTATTACTTTTCTCTACTCTGATTGCTTTCTGCTTTAAATTAGCAATAACAACATTCAAGGAGTCATAAGAAATATCAATTTGATTTTTAGACTTCTCAAGTTCGGCTTTGATAACATCACCGTATTTCTTCTCTACAGTAGCCTTTGAGATGATCTTGTCAAGCACAGAAAATGCTGCCACGGGATGACCTATTTCTATATTATGCTGATATTTTTTCCACAAGGACGTATAGCTTTCAGCTATAGTTACCAAAGGTATTAGTATTATTAATACAATAATTAAAAATGTCTTTTTCATACTTTCCGTTTTTTAGTCAAAATGAATCCAATGGCGAAAACTTGCTTGGAGCGAACATTATAATGCAAAGATACAGTAAGATGAGAGAAGAACAAAATAAATAAGGAAGTTTTTGCTATTTATTCATGACACAAACTTATCTTATTTAAAATAAGAATGGAAATAAAGTATTCATACTTTTTCTAGCATAAACAACTTTATTTCATATAAAAAGGCTTTACTAAACAAAAGTATTCACATTTTTAAACACAGAATTGTGCAATTTCTGAAAGAAAATACTCAATTAATGAAAAATTATTTTAATCTTTGGAATAAAAGACTTATCTTTGCATAATAGATATAAATGTTAGAATGAATAGCTAGTATATAATACTACATATTCGACTAAAATATATTATAATTGGGACATGAAAAATCTAAAACTTATAGGATCTGCATTTCTTAAAATTTCAGGTCTAATTATTGTACTGGGATTACTATTAAGAATAGTTCTACTGTTTAACCCTACTACAGTTGTCAACTATTCTTTTATCGAATGGATACAAATATTCATTCTAGGTACTTTTAACGACCTATTTTTCGCAACACTCAGCTTTTCTTTTTTCTGGGTATTTCTATTATTCTTCTCGAAAGAGAAATATAATAAGCCTTGGGTATTCATTATCTATGGATTGCTTGGCATCACATTTATAGTATTGCAATTCTTCAACACACCACTGAAAGAATTCAATGCCGCACTTACAAGAATAATAAGTTACATTATACTATATCGAATAATAAGTTATTCTATACGTCTGTTAGTTCCTTCTATTAGGAATATATGGCGACAATACACATATTATGCTCTATTCTTCATCTACGTATTATTAATTATAGTAAACGCTTTTGCAGAATACTTTTTCTGGAGTGAATTTGGACTGCGCTATAATTTCATAGCAGTTGATTATTTGGTATATACAAATGAAGTCATTGGAAACTTCTTTGAATCATATCCTATGATTCCACTTATATCAATAGTCGTATTAATTGCTATTGTTGTATCTATATTCCTACTCCACGACATAAAGAAAGATTGCTTCAAGAATACTATGACTATTCGCAACAAGATAATCTTTACATTTGTTTATTGCATTTTATCCGGTGCTTCATACGCACTTCTTTCTTTCAATTTTTCATTTCAGCACAACACAAATAGTTTTGTAAATGAGTTACAGGCTAATGGATGCGTGAAATTCTGTCAAGCATATTTTAATAACGACTTGTCGTATAAGGACTTTTACACTAAGATTCCAAACAAGGAAGCTAACAAAATACTAGACTCTATGTATTGGAGAATGGCTGATCATGTGCAGCATATCCACTCTAAACACCCTGAAGTTCACAAGAACATCGTACTTATCACCATTGAAAGTATGAGCGGTGATTTCCTTGAAAGATATGGCAACACAGAGAATCTCACGCCAAATCTTGACAAATTAATGAAACAGGGCATGTGTTTCGACAATCTATATGCTGTTGGCAATCGCACAGTTCGTGGGCTCGAAGCTGTTACACTATGTGTACCACCTAGTCCTGGAGAAAGTGTCATTAAGCAAAAAAATAACGAAAATCTTTTCTCTACTGCCCATGTATTGCGTTCAAAGGGATATAATGTTGATTTCATATATGGTGGTGATAGCTACTTCGATAATATGAAGGAATTTTTCAGTGGAAATGGATTTAAGGTTATCGATCAATCTGATTTTAAGGATTACGAAAAGACATTTGGTACTGTTTGGGGTGTTTGCGATGAGGACTTATTCAACAAGTCTATTAAGGTATTGAATAACAATGCAAAAACGGGTAAACCATTCTTTACTCACATCATGACAGTAAGCAATCATCGTCCATACTTGTACCCTGATGGAAAGATAGATATACCATCATCTAAGAAATGTCGTGAAGGTGGTGTGAAATATACAGATTACGCAATTGGCAAGTTCTTCGAAATGGCAAAGAAGCAACCTTGGTTTAAGAATACAATTTTTATTATCACAGCTGATCACTGCGCATCTAGTGCAGGAAGCATGGCTATTCCTTTAAACGAATACCATATTCCAGGACTCATTTATGCACCAGATATAATAGCTCCATCGGTAAACGAAAAGCTTGTTTCCCAGATTGACTTGATGCCAACAGTATTTGGTATTTTGCATTTCAACTATGTGTCTCGCTTCTTCGGTCAGAACGTCCTAACGCCATTGTATCATCAACGTGCATTTGCGGCGACATACCAGAATCTTGGTTATATAGAAAACAACAATATGATTGTTCTCAGTGCCGGACATAAACAACAACAGTTTAAGTTATCACACGATAAATACTCTTTGAATACAGGTGCTGAGCAACATACTATTAACAACACATTGTTACATAGAGCTATTGCCAATTATCAATGTGCCGGCAAGACAAAAGTTAAATAATTATTATCTATAGTTATGCTATAAATAGTTATCACTATAATATAGCCTTTTCAATATCAATAATATTTCAATATCCCAAGTCCAATAAATAAAGGACTTGGGATATTTTTATTAGGTAATATTCCTAGGTTAACAATTTCCGTGGTTAGCAGAATAGTAACATTAATCCGAATGTCTAGATTGTCTCGTAATTAAAAAGTAATATTAAATATTAGGTTTATCCAAATAATAATATTACCTTTGCAAACGAAATTGGTGTTTTAAGGTAACAAAACAATTATATGAGAATGTTTAAAAACCTTATAGCACATTATCGTTAAACGTAACTACTATTGTGCAGGGCTTTTAGCACCCTCTTCTCCCATCATAATACTTACGTACAATTACGGATAGAAAAATTATCTATTCGTAAGTAGTATTATATATATTAATAAATCATTTATGACATTTAAGGAATTAAATATAACAGAGCCGATATTAAAAGCTCTAATAGAAAAAAAATACGAAAATCCAACACCTATACAGGAAAAGGCTATACCAGTTGCACTAAAAAACCAAGACATAATTGGTATTGCACAAACAGGAACCGGAAAAACAGCAGCATTTGCTATTCCAATCATACAACTGCTTACGGAAAATGCAACTGACAACAAACACAATATTAAAGCACTTATTCTCACTCCTACTCGCGAACTAGCTATACAGATAGACGAATGCTTCTCAGACTATGCAAAACATACTTCATTGAGACACACAGTTATTTTCGGAGGAGTTAATCAGAATCCACAAGTTAGACAAATCAAGCAAGGTACTGACATCCTTATAGCCACACCTGGCAGACTGTTAGACCTTATTAGTCAAGGATTTATTCATCTTGACAACATAAAGCACTTTATTCTTGACGAGGCAGACCGCATGCTTGACATGGGATTTGTACATGACATAAAACGCATATTGCCACTTTTGCCAAAAGAGCGCCAAACAATGCTGTTCTCTGCAACAATGCCATCATCAATAGCAGAACTGTCAAGAAAGATTTTATACAAACCTACAAGAGTTGAAGTTGCACCTGTTTCATCAGTTGTTGACACAATTAAGCAGAGCTTGTATATGATAGAAAAAACAGATAAGAGCAAACTTTTGCTTAACTTGCTGAAACAAGATGGTATAAAATCAACACTTGTCTTCTCACGAACAAAACACGGAGCTGATAAGATTGCAAAGATATTGAATAAAAATGGAATTCAATGTGATGCCATACACGGCAACAAGTCACAGAATGCACGCCAACGCGCGCTTACGAATTTCAAAGCAGGCAAGACTCATGTTATTATAGCCACTGACATTGCCGCAAGAGGAATTGATATAGACAACCTACAACTGGTTATTAACTACGACCTACCTGATGTTGCCGAGACCTACGTACACCGTATCGGACGTACTGGGCGTGCGGGACATAATGGTTCGGCCATAACTTTCTGTTCGTCTGATGAGCGTGTCATGCTACGTGACATACAAAAACTTACAGGAAAAAAACTGAATGTCGTAGCAAAACAATCAGCCTAAGGCTTAATGATCTAAATTAAAATTATATTTATGGGAAGTTTTATAGGAAACAACAAAAGAGAAATTCAAAAACAGAAACAAAAAAAGAGACAAGAGAAGCAACACCGTAAGGATGAGCGCAAAGCTAACGGTGGCAATTCAATGGACGACATGATTGCCTATGTTGATGTCAACGGAAACATTGTGGATACTCCACCAGATTTGACAGAGAAGAAAGAGGATATTGATGTAAACTCAATAGAAATCGCTACGCCAAAGAAGGTTGAAGAAGATCCTACGATGAGAGGAGTTGTAGACTACTTTAATGATGACAAAGGATATGGCTTCATTAAAGATAAGAACAATGGTAATAAATATTTCTTCCATATTAGCAACGCACCTGAGGGAATAAAGACTGGTAATGCCGTGACTTTTGAACTGGAACAAGGAAAGAAGGATATGGTTGCCGTAAAGATTCAGTTTGATAAATAAGCCAACATAGCTGTTGGTTAAAAGACATAAAGAATTGAGGCTTACCTAGCATACGAAATGAGCATTTATACCAATAATTGTTTGTCTCTTATGTTAAGTAGGCTTTTTACGTTTTGTATATTACGTATTATAATGCTTCATAAATTTATAGATTTATAAAATTATCGTCATAAGTTTATGTTAACCTAAATAGATTTACTTAAAAAATATTTAGCAAAAACATACATAACATACATCTTTTAGATTAAGTCATTCAATATCAGTAAGTTTACTTATGTATGATGTTGCCATATCATACATGTTTCATACATGCTTCCTACATGTTTTCTACATTAATACAGGATATTAGATACAGCGATTTTAATTTAAGTTTTTAAAAGAAAAATGCATCTCAAACTAATTTGTAATAACATTTCGCGATGTCAACCTTTTCAGTATAGAATATAAGAATATGTAAAGACAATCGTAATAGTTTTGGAAAGATGTATAGTGATCCGGTAAGTATAACTAAAATGTACATACCGATTCCGTTTTATGGTTAACGCACTAAATACAAAAACACCTTTTTCGTTGCGCTATTGAGTAATAAGGGCCATATTACTCAGCAAAGCATGTAGGATTACAGAGTAATAAGGCCCTTATCACTCCGTTTTATGTATGTTTTTAGATAATCATACATAAACTAATACACTGAATAATAAATGGTTATGCAAAAACATGTAGGATATTTCATAATAAAAAGATTTTTAAAATAAAAAACACTCACAAAGAAAGGCTTTAGTGGATTATGAAATAAAAAATCCTGATTAGTAATATAATCAGGATGAAATAATATAGGTAAGTTTTTGAATTCTCAAATCAATAAATTTAGGAGCAGACAATTATGTCGGAGGTATTTTTAAGGACACCTCCAACATTATATTATTCAGGTTCTGCATGTACGATGATTTCACATTTTGGAATCATAGTACATATATCTTTTTCAATTCTATCACAGATGTCATGAGCTGCTTCGAGATCCAAGTCATGTCCGATGTGCACATTAACCTTAACAAAAGTATCAGGTCCTGCAACACGTATCTTTAAATCATGAAAACCAACAATATCTGTATTTAACTTTAACTTAGCCTCAACTTTCTCCGTCAATCCGTCTGGTACACGATCTAGCAATACATCAATGGCACTCTTTCCAAGACGATATGAAATAAACAATACAATTATTGCCACACCTATAGCTGATATAGCATCAGCCCTATAATATCCGAAATGAGCACAAATCAAACCTAACAAGACCACACCGGAACTCAATATGTCTGTTGAGAAATGTATTGCATCAGCTTCCAGAGCTTGACTGTTATCACGTTTTGCAACCTTAAATAGCATACGTGAACGACTGATATCTATAATCATAGAAACTATTACCACAGCATAGCTCCATACAGTGACAGTAACACTAGACTCATTAGTCAACAACCTCTTTACAGCTTCATAAACAATCCAAACACATGTAATAACAAGTAATACAGACTCCAGGAAAGCAGAAAGATTTTCGATTTTACCATGTCCATATTGATGTTGCCTATCTGCTGGCTTATCAGACATGCTCACAGAGAAATACGTAATCATAGCGGCAAGCAAATCAAGCAGTGAATGAATTGCCTCTGATATAATACCCAAACTAAATGTGAGAATACCCACAACAAACTTCATCGTCGTAAGGAACACGGCGGCTATAATTGACGATAAAGCAGCCTCTTTTTTATCTATCATAATTTAATTATTTATATAATTTTAAAGCCAACCGTCTGGCTTTATTTATTATTTTTTGCGGAACGCCACTTCTTTTCTTAGTACCTGGTAAGACTAATTTACCAACAATCTTAAAACCAGAATAGCCCAATATCTCTTTCATAGCGTGATTTGCATTACTAGTTTGTCTAGCAATCCAACTAAACGGCCACATCGTAGTGCAGGCACTTACGATAACAGCCTTCTTACCCTTATGCAGAGCGATAGGTATTCCAAGTTTAGACTCCCCCATCATTGATGGAACAATACGATCGAACATCAGTTTCATCTGTCCACTTATGTTTCCCCAATATACAGGTGTTCCGATTATAATAGCATCACAATCCTTAATTTCCTTAGCCATGCGGTGACCATCGTCTTCAGGCAACACGCAAGTTCCTGTATCTCTACATTTCATGCAGCCCATACATGGGCGAATAGATAAGTCGTTTACATCAATCCAATGTACATCAGCATCATTTATAGTGTCGGATACAGCATGAAGCATTGTTGCAACATTGCCCTTTTTACGTGGGCTACCGTTAATAACCAAAACTCTCATATTTTCATTAATAAAACTATTTCCTCTTCATATAATATTCACGTTCTCCATCAGTGAACTTCTCTATGGAATAGCGAAGCATTGTACGTGGCATATCAGTAGAATGTTCATCCAAGAAATCCATGAGTCGTGGCTTATCTCGTTTGCCAGCCTCACGCAACATCCAACCAACAGCCTTTTGCATAAGGTCGTGAGGATGCTGAAGAAGTTTTTCTGCCAACATATAAGTATCGTCTAAATCATTATTGCGTATTAATGCATACGTAGAAACAATCGCGATGCGCTGTTCCCAAAGCAAACGACTTTCTGCTAGATTATACAGAATATCACGTTTTTTATCAGCAAGATATTCACCGACTATCGTTGGCGCAGACAAATCAACTAAGTCCCAGTTATTTATTCTATCAGTATGCGAAAGATAAATATCTAGATATTGCTTACGTAAGTTTTCTGCATCTTCATCAGAATGCGATTTTATCCACGATCTTTTTCGTGTTTGTTTGCAGTTTTCCACCATAATAAGCAGACCACACATTCTCATCTCATGCCATGGTGAAGAAAGCAAAATAGCAATATCACTGTCAGCAGCATCAAGATGTGATGTTGCTACACTTCGAATATTTGGTACGACAACTCCGAGGAACTTATCGCCCTCTCCATATTCGCCTTTACCAGTCTTGAAGAATTTTGGCAATACAATCCTTTTATCTTCATCAACAAGATATTTTAGTTCGGATAATATGACGTCAGCAGTAATGCCCATTCACTTTAGTTTTAATCTGCAAATATACTTCTTTCTTTTATAAAACATCAATATTAAGCAATTTTTTTTTATATTCACGGTATAAAAAGAATTAAATAATTTTGAGTTTAACCTTAGTTATATTACATTTGTAAGCTAGAAATAAATAATAAGGTAAAAGATGAAGTTAAAATTTATTATGGCCATAAGCCTTTTAACACTTATGACTTTTACTTCTTGTATTTCAGAAGAAGCACTTAACAGTGAAGCCGACATCACATCATGCGAAGTTGACAAAAACATTCTTATTCGTGACCCGGTAATATCAAACGAGAAAGTAACTTTTTACGTAAAAGACTCTACTGATATTAGCCAACAATCACCAAAATTCAGTCTCACGGAAGGAGCTACTATAAGTCCAGAAAGCGGAACAACACGTAACTTCTTAACACCACAAACTTATGTTGTCACATCACAAGACGCTAAATGGAAGAAGACTTACAATGTGGAATACACATTCTCGAATCTTCTTACTTCGTACAACTTTGATAACGTGAAATACTATTATGATACCGATTATAATACAAACGAGACAAGACCGTTTTACCAAATATTCTACAGTGACACACCTGACGGTTCATCTATTGAATGGGGAAGCGGAAACGCAGGATTCATGATTACAAACTATAACGGACCAGCAAATTCCTACCCTACATGTCAGGATGATAATGGATATATTGGCAAATGTGCAAAGCTCACAACTCAAAGTACAGGCACATTAGGAGCTATGTTTAAGGCACCAATAGCTGCAGGAAATCTATTCATCGGTTCATTTCAAATAGACTTATCTAACGCAGCTAAATCTACACACTTCGGTGTACCTTTCAAAAATACGCCGACAGAACTTGTAGGTTACTATAAATACAAAGCTGGAGATGTATATACAGACATTAACAGCAATGAAGTGAAAGGAAAGAGAGATAACTTTGACATCTATGCAATACTGTATGAGGTAACTGATGATGTGCAATATCTTGACGGGACTAACTCACTTACCAGTGACAATATCGTATCAATAGCAAGACTGGAAAACAAGAAAGAAACAGACACTTGGACAAGATTTGCAATTCCGTTTGTAATGAAAGACGGTAAAACTATTGATGCCGATAAACTTAAAAACGGTAAATACAACATTTCAATAATCATGTCATCAAGTATTGACGGAGCGACATTCAACGGTGCTGTAGGCAGTACACTGTATGTAGACGAAATGCAATTGTTTTATAAATAAGATAAAGATAAGATGAAAAAGATAATATCAACAATATATATATTAATTTCTTGCACCATGCTCGCAAATGCAAGTAAAATTCCAACAGACAGCATCGTAAAAGATAATTTGGAATATGAACTGAAATGCGGCATCAATATCGGAGGTACTGCTCCCTGGTCTATGCCACGTGAAATTCGTTCTATAGAAAGTTACAATCCACGCTTCAATGGTGTTATCGAAGGTGATATCACACATTGGATGAGTGCTAATTCACATTGGGGTATATCAACCGGAATTAGAATAGAAGCTAAGAGTATGAATGCTGGTGCCAAAGTAAAAAGCTATCAGACGGAAGTAATCGACGACGGTAGCAAGGTTAGCGGATATTGGACAGGATATGTAAACACAAAATATAGCACCACCCTTGTGTCTGTTCCTATAATGGCTAACTATCGCCTTAATGACAGATGGAAATTCAGAGCAGGAATGTATCTTTCTTATGCTTTGAACAGAGAATTTACAGGATATGTTACCGACGGATATCTGAGAGAAGGAACACCAATCGGTCAGAAGCTACAATTCACCGACGGCAAACGTGGCACGTATGATTTTTCTGGTAATCTTAGAAAACTACAACCGGGCGTTCAATTCGGTGCATCATGGTTAGCCAATAAGCATCTTTGTGTAAATGCCGACATGGAGTTTGGCGTAAACAATATATTTGAAAGTAATTTCAAAACTGTTACATTTAATATGTATCCTATCTACCTAAATCTCGGATGGGGATATAGATTCTAATATAAACAATTTCTACCATTATTATGAAAAATGCTATCAAAACATTATTCGCAATTGTATTATTTATGCTTATGCCAAACATGACATTTGCACAGGAAAATCCTTCCACATATAATCTACGGATAAACAACACTTCACTTGGTTATGATAACACAGAACATTTATGCTTCAGTTGGAATATAAATTCTGAGAAAAGGGGATTTAACCAAAAAGCATACCAAATTGAACTTTCATCAAACGATAAAGTTATTTGGAATAGTGGTAGAATTAATAGTTCTGAATCTATTTTAGTTCCATACAATGGACCACAACTAAATCCTGCAACCCAATATACTTGGAAAGTAAAGATTTGGTCAGCTAATGGGGAAACTTCAGAATGGAGTCAACCAAGTAGTTTCACCACAGGTTTGTTTACTGACAAAGATTGGGCTGGAGCTAAATGGATTGCTCTTGAAAAAGATCGCAAAGACTGGTATGTCGTTCCAGGCATACACGCTCCTTTAGTGAAGAAACATATTAGCGATAAAGACTTCGGCAAATATATGCTACCGAAGTTCAAACATTCTTTCATCGCTAATAAAAAAATCACACGAGCATTGGCTTATGTCTGCGGACTCGGTCAATTCGAACTGTGCATAAATGGAAATAAGGTAGGTGATGATTTCCTTGATCCTGGATGGACGAAATACGATAAGAAAGCACTTTATGTGACTTTCGACGTAACCAAAGAGATTAAAGAAGGAAATAATGAAATCGGTATTTCATTAGGTAACGGATTTTACAACATTCCAAGACAAGGATATTTTAAATGGTTGGGCTCATTTGGTGCTCCAAAAGTTAGAATGCTGCTTCGCCTTGAATATGCAGACGGCAAAGTAAAAGACATTATTACCGATAACACTTGGAAAGCATCACAAAGTGCCATCACTCACTCTGGCATATACAGCGGTGAAGACTATGATGCGACAAAAGAGGATACGCCTTGGCGCAAAGCTATAATCACATCATATAACGGATTATTAGAATCACAGAAAAATCCTCCTGTTAAAGTTCATGAGGAAATTGCAGTAAACAGAGTATTTAAAAATGCGAAAGGAAACTGGGTATATGATTTGGGACAGAACTTTTCTGGAATCATTCGTGTGAAACTACGTGGCGAAAGAGGTAAAACAGTTACATTCCGTCCTGCTGAATTATTAAATTCTGACAGTACTGTTAATCAAAGTGCGACTGGAAAATATACTTTATCCTACACGCTTAAAGGTGGAGAAAGCGAAGAATGGAGCCCTAAATTCACTTATTATGGATTTAGATATGTACAATTAGAAGATGCTGTTCCACAAGATAAGAGTAACACAGACAGCTTACCAATTGTTGAAAATTTAATCGGTCTTCACACGTGCAGTTCTTCTCCAGAAGTAGGTACTTTCAATTGTTCTAACAGATTATTTAATCGTACTTTTGAACTTATCGACTGGGCAGTAAGAAGCAACATGCAAAGTCTGCTCACCGACTGTCCACATAGGGAGAAGTTGGGTTGGTTGGAAGAAGCCCACCTCATGCAATATTCAATGCAATATCGCTATGATTTGGAAATGCTTTATCATAAGATCATGGGCGACATGGAAGATTCGCAAACTTCAAATGGGAATATTCCGACAATTGCACCAGAGTATGTTCATTTTGACAGTGGCTTTGAAGACACACCTGAATGGGGAAGCGCATTTATCATCTGTCCATGGTACGTTTATAAATGGTATGGAGACAAAAGTCTGCTCAGTAGATATTACGATAGTATGAAACGCATGCTGTCTTATCTGTCTTCAAGAGAAGATAAAGATGGAATTGTGGCTTACGGTCTTGGAGACTGGTTTGACATTGGACCAGATAGACCTGGCGTGGCACAGCTCACATCAAATGGAGTAACAGCCACTGCTATTTATTATTACGACACAAAGATTATGGCAGAAACAGCTTTACTGCTTAATAAGCAAGATGACTATACACTTTACAATAACAAGGCTGAAAGTATCAAACAGGCTTTCAACAAACGTTATTTGAACAGTGATGGATATTATGACCGAAATAGTCAGACGGCAAACGCAATGGCTGTATATATGGGGCTTGTTCCTGAAAACAAGAAAGACATCGTGATGAAGCATCTTGTTGCAGACATTCAGTCAAGAGGAAACTCTCTTACTGCTGGTGACGTAGGCTACAGATATGTTGTTCAAACGTTAAAAGATAATGGATATTCACAAGTTATCAACGACATGAACAGCAGATATGACGTACCAGGTTATGGTTGGCAATTATCTCATGGTGCCACAGCACTCACTGAATCATGGCAAGCTTATGGTTTTGTATCCAACAATCACCTCATGTTGGGCCACCTTCAGGAATGGTTTTTCAATGGCATAGGCGGAATTAGTCAGACAGACAATTCTATTGCATGGAAAGAGGTTTGCATCAATCCACAAATTGTCAGCAGCGTAAACGAAGCTACAACGTCTTTCATTTCACCTTATGGCAAGATAACATGTGAATGGAAAGTTATCGGTGCTAAGTACACCTTGGAAATAAACATTCCAGCAAACAGTAAAGCTGTGGTACATCTGCCGACAACAGAGACAGACAAAATAACAGATTATGGAATGCCTTTATCAAAAGACAAATCACAGGTAATCGGCAATGAGACAATAGTCAATGTTGGTTCGGGACATTATTATTTTGAATGTCCATATTTAAAATAATAAATCAAGGATTAACAATAGCATAGAACTACCATCGAGTAGGAGAAACTTAAAGTAGTTTTCTCCTACTTTAAGTTTTGTCCCCTCACACCACCGCCCATGCTGGGCGAACCCAAAAAAGCCCCTCCCCTCACGGGGAAAGGCTTTCGAAAGACACACACGCTTGTGTGAATTCCTCAAATCAATTTATCATCAATCCGAGGAAAGATAGAATAAAGTATTCTATCTAATTATAGTGATAATTATTAGACGCCATCGGTTCTCACGAATCTTTTTTCTTCATGATGCAGCGATTGCTGAATCATTGACAGGCATCCGAATTGAGTTATATCTTTTTATCTAATGCTATTAAGCATCGTTGTTATATTTAATTAGAAGTTCAATCATCATGCTTGTTTTCGTAACTGCTGTTTGCTCTATATATCAGAGACAACATATCCAGATTGATATTCACCATCTTTTCGCCAACCGTATAAAGGTAGAAGCGAGGGTAACATTTAGTCTTTTCGATTATTAAACTCAATAACTTCATTGTATCACGATAGATTGGTAAGTCATGTGATAATGCCATAGGTACTTTCGTTTTTAGATTGTCGACCGTCACAGGCGGTGTTTAAAATGTTGTATACACATAATATTTTTTATAGATAAATTATTAAATAGATAAATAGTTAAAAAGCTAGGACGGCCCTGTAGAAATTGACATTCGTCTTATTGCTGTAGCCGCCCAAGTAGACGCCTTCATAGCCTAAGTAGAAACGTACCGCAGCACCGCTACCAGCCTCTGAGGCTGACCAAAAATAATACGCACCATTACTTGGAACTATAGGATTGCCACTCGCTGCATTTAATTTCACATTCAAGGCATCAAAGTACGATCCACTAGAAGTTGAGATTATATAATTTTCCAAACCAGTTGTACTGCTACGATTAGTTGTTAACGTTGTCTTGTCTGAAGCTGACCAAGTTCCGAGGTTCTCCGTTATATCCCACCAATCACCTACACTGGGAAGATACCAATTTTTACCCACTAAGTCATTACTATGTGTAGTACCATCGCTGTAATTATTACAATAATACCAAGCATAGTTACTGCTGGTATTTACGTAGCTACTGTTGGCGCTCAGGGCATCATAACCACTGCTTACATCTTGAAAGCATGTCTTGAAATCTGATACATAAGGGTGACCAGTACTGCTGTGGTCTGTATAAGGAGATGATGAACCATCGTCACACCAAGTGCCATAATTATTACTATTTGCATTTTTAAGTGCCAGCACTCTACCATGACGGCAACCTGCATTATATTGGGCCTGCGTCAGTTCATTTGAATAGATTATGCCAACCGTCTGACCTGACTTGAATGTAGTTCCGTTAGAACCATCGTTATACAAATAGTTTCCGACTGTTGCATCGCCTGTATAGTATAATTGAGTGCGAGTACTATTTGGAGTATAAGTAACTCTGACATCATTTATTCCACTTCCAACAATGGATATGTTGCATTTATAATCAAAATCTCTATTAATATTAAAGTTCGTATAATCCACAACTGGAGTTATTGCATTAGTAACCCCGCCCAAAAACACTCTATATGTTGACTTCCATCCTGCTCCTACTCCAACCTTGCTTGTTGCTGTTATCAACAAATAAGAAGCACCGCTGGGTGCATTCGCTGCAGTTCTCAATTCTGCAGTATTTGATGCTGAGGATGTACCAGCCAAGTTCTCATAGATATAATACGGTCCTGCTGTAACGGGGGAACCGATAGAACCTGAAGTTGTCACTGAACCGAAACTCAAACCAGAAAATCCTGTAGAGGGATTTGATGTATTCCCCGATGCAATATAACATTCATTGGGTACATTGCAAAGCTGATAAGCAGTTATTGCAATATCACTTGAAGGTGTTATCGTAAATGTGTATTTACTGTATAATCGTCTTAAAGAAACGGCCTGAGTATTTATTCCACTGCTCAGCGTTACACCAGGAATCGTACCGTATAATATCTCATTACTCTTTGCTCCCAGTGCATCCGCTGATGCCAATGTTGAAGTTACCTTCGCCTGTAGTTCAGTAAGTGTGCTTATACCGTCAAAATAGGAACTACTACCTGTGTTGGCGATGGCACAGACAGTACAGCCACTACCTTCCCTCGCTGAAACAGAAACCGATGTGGGGCTGCTTGAGGCGTACGTACTACCTATTAAATGTCCTTGAGCATCAAAGACAAGTACATTCACATTCTCTATCGCATCACTGATCGTTCGTGTGACTACCGTCTTCGGATCCTGCTGCGCTATCTTTACAGTCAGCGTAGCAGCATCCTTGTTTTCATCAAGCATGTCGTCCATCGTGTTACAAGAAGAAACGAATGCCAATGTAAATAATATATATAGTAGATATGATATTCTTCTCATCATAATTGTTTATGCCTAATTCTATAGGTTACGGTATAAAGACATGCTGCGTATAATCACTCCAAGGCATGACATTCAAAGTCAACTGCTTGCTGCTACAGTCTACGATGATTACCTTGTCATCACCAGAATTTAGAGTTACTCTGTTGCCATAACTGTCACGGTTGGTACTCCAGATAAGCTGCGTCATTGAAGAACGAGACTTAGCTGATCCGTCGGGATTACTGAACACCGATACTGTCACGTATTCATTCTGCATAGTTGGAAAAGTATGAACGCGGCTTGTCACCAGTTGATTAGATGTATCAAAAACTGCTGAGGGAGAGTATTCTATAGAATCTCCAGTTATCTGTCCTGCAAAGGTCATGGTACTGCGGAATCCTGACAGGACAACCTTATAATCCCTGTCTCCGAAATACTCCTTGAGTTGTCTGATAACAACATGAACCGTTGCAGGTTTCTTCTTCATAACAATATTACCGTATACGGTACTTACACCTGCTGTTTGAGAACTGATGGCATAAGTACCATAATATAGTGAAGACGGGAGAATATATTCCCCCGTGAGAGGATCGGGCTTTACACTTACAGATATAGAATTCATGTCTGATCCTACTGCAGGTGTAAATATCTGAGCACTGTCTTTATCCGAACTGCCTATAGTCACTAAGGACGCATTTCCATTTCTGCCGTCATAGCTAATTTTATAACTGCTGTCAGGATCTGATGTGACGATACGGTCAAACTTACCGTCTATGAAGAGATATGCCATCATATTACCCTTCACATTTGCTGTTAAGGCGTTGCCAACACTGTCCGTTTGCGACACAATCACAGAGCATTGAACGCAGTCGGAATAGTCATCATTGATGCACGAGGCAAGCAACAACAACAGCGAGAACAACAGTAGATGATGGTAATATCTTAACTTCATAATACGATTTCGTTTTATTGTATCCTATATTTTTACTTAACAGTTACGACCTGAGTATAATCGGTCCAGTCCTTGACATTCATTGTGATTGTTGCCGTAGCAGGAGTGATATTGCTGTCTGGAGTTTTTACACCCTTTCCACTGATTGTGATACTTACATCATAGCTTGTACTCTGCACGATCTTTGAGTCGCTTGCATCAGCTGAGGACAGTGCACTTCCACCCTTTGTAATGGTTGTTCCGTCCTGAAACTTGTTTATAGTAATTGGATAATAAACATACTCTGCTGTACCCCCACTAGGAGTGAATGCACCCTTTATGACAATCTTTGTAGGTGTCGTTGTGCTTGTATTAGGAAATGCATAGAAGGTATAAGGCGTAGGTGAAGACTCATTATAACTTGCAATTACACCAGAACTCAAATAATAGTAATTGTTCGGAGTGGTAACTGCATAATTTGTATTATCAGTATTTTCACCAGTCTGTGGAGCAGAACCTGTACCACCGAATGTACTAGTAGTATTAGCATTATACAGGAAGACTTCCTTCGGCACGAATGTAGCTCCAGCATAACCTGTTCCGAGAAAGTTTGTTTTGATAGAACTCAACTTTATCTTCCCTACAAGGTTGTACATATCAACCGTAGGATTTGCTTTTGAATCGGTGCCAAAAGTAAGAGTTGTATTACCATACTTTGGAAGTTTCGTCGGATCCTGACTATTTGCGGTCGTAGCAGATGTAGTTGTACTGGCCAAGTCTGTTGTTACTGCTTCAAGGTTTGTTTTATTTACAATGCTAGTAAATGCAGAAGTAGAACCAGGATTGGCAACTACGCTGACCTGAGTGGCCTGGGTTGTGGTACTGATAGTCGGAGTTGCTGAAGTGCTTGTTAAAAAGCTCTGCACAGTTCCGACTATGGCACCGGAAGCATCAAATGCTGCAGCTTGACCATCAGTAATTTTAGCTTCGTCAGTAGAAGCCACAGAACGGGTCATAGACTTACCGTTAAGCTGCAGACTTACAACTGCTGGATTACCGACGGTTGGGGTTTCTTCCGTGTCGGAAGAAGAGCAGGATGTCATCATTCCGACTGACATCAGTACTGCAATAAGTAAATAATTCTTATTCATAGTCTCACGTTTTTTATTATTAATTCTTATTCTATATTTTTGTTATTTAATGCATTACTAACAAGTTCTATCATTGAGGTTTAGAAGGCTAGAAAGGCGCGAACATGCCAATTTGAATTATTTTTACTTCCACTACATAATAAGTAATCAGTATTGACAAAATTATATCGCCATATATCACCATTCATTTCCGAACTGCACCAATAAAAGGTCCTAACCAAAGCTGTATAATTAGCACCAGAATTACTCATTAATGTAATCAAAGAACTATATGCCTGATCAGTTTCCGTACTATTCATATATGCTATGCCTGTATTATAATGCTGATTCAATAAATCAGCTGTATAACCACATTTCTTTTCTGCTTTTTCCATAGCATCCCACCATTGTCCTACGCTTGGTAAGAACCAACCGCTGCTACTTGTCGGCGCAGGAACACTGCTCTTATACGCCACATACGCATAATAAAAAGCAGGATATCCCGTTTGAGCAGTCGTTGATAATGTATGGGAACTTGCTATAGCTTTTGTATTTGTTAATCCACTGTAATCGGTATAAGCGATATTTAAAGTAGGGTTATCCCTCAGCACACTTTCATTAACGCTTGCATCCCCCCATGAACAGCCACTACTTATTGCTTCATTTAGCGCCATTACAAGTCCATGACCATATCCATTTGTCGACTCACAATAGACCGGATTAGTACTTACTATGATGCCTATAGGTGTCTTGCTGGCATAATAATTATTGCTATATGTGCCATCTGAATAATATATATCACCTACAGCCGGACCAAAATGTTCCGCGATTGTCGCATTCGTGAAGTTATCAACACTTGTGGTTACGGTAATGCTGGTGGAAGTAAGTGCATCAGATACACTGTTAACTCCTGTTCCTGATATGGTCGCAGACAGTCCATAGGTAGTATTAGCACTTATCTTTGAGTCGCCTGTTCCACCTGTTATCGTTGATATGATATTACCTGTTGCTGAACTACTGTTTACCGTTATCGGATAATATGTTGTGTATGTCGTGCCACTCTTTGTGGTGAAGGTTCCCTTTATAACCAACTTCGTCGGTGCCGTTGTGTTGCTGTTAGGAAACACATAGAAGTAATAGGGACTAGTGCTACTGAATGAACTGATTGTTCCACTGCCCAGATAGGCTGTGTTCGCATTCGCTGCAATGTTCTCACCACTCACACTGCCGCTGACAGCCTTTGTATTCCAGTTGGTAAGCTGATTGCTTGTATTATACATGAATATCTCTTTGGGAGTGAAAGAGCAGCCTGTGTATGAACCACTGAAACTATAACTGATATTAGTCAATGCAACACGCGCTACCAGACGGTTCAGCGTTACAGACGGATTCAGGGTTGTACCTGATGCCCAGTTTAATGTCTGCACATCCGACATCATCGGTAGCGACTTCATACTCTGTGAGTTTGCCGTGGTAACGGCAGTCTTTGTCTTACCGTCAGCTGAAGTTGTATACCCCAAGTCCTGAGCCACTGTATAAAAGTCACTCAACACATACTTCCCTGCAAATGCCCCCACAGGCACATTGGCAAAGACCAGCATCTTTACCGCATCAGTACGGGTAGGAACGTTCTCATTTCCGCTGTAATTATACTCATACAGGGTCACCAGCTTGTCATTGGCATCAAAGAGTCCCACACATATATGGTTCAGTGTTCCCTCGTTACTTCCCACTACTGAGCCTTTGTCCGTTGGCAGTGCACCGTTGGCACGCGTATCGGCACCCGTGGAAAGCGAGAGGTTCACAACGGCAGACTTAGAGGAGCCGTTCTCCGGTATGGCGGTATTATCCGCCGCACAGGAGAAAAGAAGCATACATGCCGCCAACATTGATGATATGTATAATGTATGTTTCATAAGGCTATATTTATGATCAATCGTTTTAATTGCTTTGTTATTTGAGCTTCATGAGTTCGTTCAGGGCGTTGTCTGCCTGTTTCACTCCTGCTGCCTTTGCCATCTTCAGATAAACCTCTGCCTTATCACGGTTGCCCTCGCTAAGGTAAAGAAGGCCCATATTGCAGTAGGCTCTTGGATCTGTCTCCCAACGCTTGAGATACTTATGGGCAAGGGTTACGTCATTGCGTGTCAAAGCTACGCCCGCTGCATTGATGTTTGCCTCGGCATTATCAGGGAAGAGGCGGGCGGTCAGGTCCACGATATCGTTGTATTCGCGAGAACCCTTCTTATAGAATCCGGCTGTGGCATAGAGTTCACCCAGCGTCATCGTTGCAGGGTTTGAACCCAGATGCTGCATAGCAGAGTTGCTGTCGAAACCATCGTGACGGAACGTCAGCGTATATTTGATGCGATAAACCTTCGGGAAGATGAAGCGGTTCATATACTCATAGGGCATGCCGTGGCCGATGTTCTGGATTTCACGCTCACGACCGTTGACTACGTCGATGCTCTTGATGATGTCTACAACGGCTTCGCGAAG
>NZ_KB890626.1 GCF_000373185.1 Segatella paludivivens DSM 17968 = JCM 13650 | reverse complement strand
GGTGATCCAAACGGCGGAGTAGTAAAGCCTTAAACATCGTCCCCCTCTGATGCGCACAGGGGGGACTTTGTTTTAACAACACACACAAAGAAACAACGAATTAAAAACAGAACAAAATGGAAAAGAACAAAGTAAACATTTCATGGATCATCAAGATAGTAATCGCTATCTCTTCCAGTCTTCTAGGGTTGCTCGGGACGCAACAGAATGAAACACAGGAATAGCCAAGTGAGCTATCATGATTTCAACGACTTAATTAAAATTATAACCAACTTAATATGGTTAATCGCAGCGCTCACAGCGCTACTTAGCTGCACGGTATGGATTGCAGGATAATAGGAGAGGGATGCGCTAAAGTGCATCCCTCTTTCTTGTTTATATGGGTCTCGCAGATAATGTGTTGTTTATTTTCTTGGTGATAGATTGAGTACTCTTGCGTGTTTATTCTCTCGCAGATCACGCAGATTACGCAGACGAATGCAGCAAGCTGCATTATTTCGCAGAGAAAGACATTAGCGGAGTAATTTAGGCATAACTTTTATATCAAATCAATATCACGTATTGATTTTTTTTGTATACTTGCTCCAATTATAATGTTTTATAAATTGAACATTGTAGAGTCCCTTTATTTTTATAGACTATATAAAAATCATATTTTGCTTAAATTTAAAATTTAAACATATTGTTTGATTCAATAAAAAAGACTATCTTTGCAAGACGTAAGTATAGAACATTATAGATAAAGAATATGGCAAAACCTTTTATAAAGTGGGTCGGAGGAAAAAAAAGACTTATTGATACATTTAATATGTTACTTCCTCATGAGCTTGGAAATATGGAAAATATGACATACATAGAACCTTTTGTTGGAGGTGGAGCTATGTTATTTTTTATGTTGCAGAATTTTAATAATATAACTAAAGCAATTATCAATGATGTCAATCCTGATTTAATAAAAGCATATAATGTTATAAAGACATATCCTGAGAAAATAATAATATCTTTAGAACAAATTCAACGTGAATATGTGAGACTATTGACAGAAGAAAAAAGAAAAGCTTTTTATCTTGAGTCACGTGATATTTATAATAATAACGCATTATCAGATATTGAAAACACGATGTATTTTATTTTTCTAAATAGAACATGTTTCAATGGATTATATCGTGTTAATTCTAAAGGTAAATTCAACGTTCCTTTTGGTCGCTATTCCAATCCTAAAATATGTGATGCAGATACGATATATTCTGATAGTGAACTTTTACAAAAAGTTCAAATGATAAATGGTGATTTTGAGCGAACTGAAGATTATATTACAGAAAATACATTCATGTATTTTGATCCCCCATATCGTCCATTAGATGCCACATCAAGCTTTAATTCTTACGCGAAAGAAGCATTTAATGACGAGGAGCAAATACGTTTGAAAGAGTATTATGATAGACTGTCAGGAAAAGGATGTTTGCTAATGCTGAGTAATTCAGATTGTAGAGGACGAAATCCTGATGATACTTTTTTTGATGACCTGTATTCAGAATATGATATACAAAGAGTCTTTACTAGTAGATCTGTGAGTGCCAATCCAAGCAAAAGGGGTAAACTTTCGGAATTATTAATAAGAAATTATGATAATATTGCTGCAAGGGAATCTGAGACTAATATTAATATAAATACGATTTATGAACAACGCACATACAAAAGAACAGTATGATGAATTTATGTCGCAATTATTAGACACTAATGCGACATTAGATTACTTTTGTGATTTTGAGAAGATTAATAGAAATGTAAATGCCGTTTCTATTAAACTTCACCAACTTAATTATCTAATAGGAAAAGAAGATATGGAAGCTGCAATTCGTCAATTGTGGCAAGAAAACAATAATGTTTTTAACGTGCTTGATATTTTGATCGCTGTACGGCGTAAAGATAATAAAAAATCATTTGATAAAAATGGTGATTTAAAATCAATTAGCTCATTCTTTGATAGTCCAGAAGGAGTTATTGAATTTATTGAAGATACAGGATTGAAAGAGGTTTTCAAAAATAAACAAATAACTAATCTTGTTGACTATGTTTTTGGAGTTGAGACCGGTTTGGATACTAATGCACGTAAAAATAGAGGTGGTGATATTATGGAAAAAACCGTAGCTCGTATCTTCTCAAAAAACGCTATTAGTTATAAAAAACAAGTTAGTTCTACTGATTATGTTGAACTTTCGGTTCTAGGTGTTGATTTAAAACGTTTCGATTTTGTTATTGAGACAAAAACAAAAACGTACTTTATTGAGGTTAATTTTTATAGTAGCAATGGTTCAAAATTAAATGAGGTAGCTCGATCATATTCTGATATTGCTCCTAAAATTAATAGTATTAGTGGATTCGAATTTGTCTGGATAACTGATGGCAAAGGATGGCTCTCAGCTAAGAATAAATTAGAAGAAGCATACAATACCATTCCAAGTACTTACAATCTTACAAATATAGTAGATTTTATTAAACTAATAAAAGAATAACATGGTTTGTGAAAAAAATCATCAGGATCTTAAGGATCTAATGGATCTTCTACCAACTGACCAAGGTGGTGTTGGAAGGCATAAATGTGCAGCATGTGCTTATGAAGCAGGATACGAAGCAGGATATAATCTGGATGGCTCACTTCGTATTGATACGGTTTTGTCTAGTTTGGAAGAAAGCCAAGCAGGAGCCCAAAGACACAAAAGTCCTCATGCTGCTTTTGCATTAGGATATTATAACGGAGTATGTGAACGAACTAAAGTTGATAACCAATGATAAAAGGAGGAACTGGTGGTTCTAATACAATTACAGGACTAAGATATGAGGCCAATGTTGATTTGGCAGTCTTTCTAAATCAACAAAGTGGATATTCTGTCAATAAAACAAAAGTTTATTATAATAAGAAGCTCGTAGCAAGACTCTTTAAAAAACATGAATTATATGTTTTTTTAGCAGACAATCATGTTGATTGGACAAAGCATCTATCGAAAAAATTATTGCCGGATAATTGTATATATGTTATAGTAAATAATACAGCTTTTATTTTGGAAGTCAAGCATCAAGAGATTGCTGGCAGCGTCGATGAAAAATTGCAAACTTGTGATTTTAAGAAAAAGCAATATACTAAATTGTTTTCAGAATTGAATTATAAAGTAGAGTATTGTTACATTCTTGATGATTGGTTTAAAAACGAGAAATATAAAGATGTGTTAGACTACATTATCAGTGTAGGATGTAAATATTATTTTGGATACATACCACTTGAGGAATTTGGGTTACCTGTACCTAGTACAAATAATAATGATAAAGCGATTATTCATTCATATGAAATCTAATGATAAAGTCTTTCTATACATCATCGAATAAGGATTTTTTGTTAGCACATGGCGATACGTTTAAACTCCTTACAGAGTTTGACTTTAAGTTTGACATGATTTTTGCTGACCCTCCGTATTTCTTATCCAATGGTGGAATAAGTATACAGAGCGGAAAAGTTGTATGTGTTAACAAGGGTAATTGGGATAAAGGAGGAACACCAGAACAAATGGCGGAATTTAACCTTAAATGGATTTCCTTGTGTAAGGACAAGTTAAAGGATAATGGAACTATTTGGATAAGTGGGACATATCATAATATCTTTTCTGTAGCAAATTGTTTAACGGAATTAGGTTTTAAAATTTTGAATGTAATAACTTGGGCTAAAACAAATCCACCACCAAACATTAGTTGCAGATATTTTACATTCTCAACTGAATTTATAATTTGGGCAAGGAAATCACCAAAAGTTCCTCATTGTTATAATTATGCTTTGATGAAAAAGCTCAATGATAATAAGCAGATGACTGATGTTTGGCGCTTACCTTCTATTGCTCGTTGGGAGAAATCATGCGGTAAACATCCTACACAAAAGCCTTTGTCTGTATTATCACGTATAATAATGGCATCTACACGTCCAGGTGATTGGATTTTAGACCCGTTTTCGGGGAGCTGTACCACAGGTATAGCGTCTAGCCTTTTAAGAAGACGTTTTGTTGGTATTGAAAAAGAACTCGCATTTTTGAATATGGGTAAAGCTAGAAGGTTAGAACTTGATAATAGTGAAACGTATAGTACTTACAGAAGTAAAATCAAAGATATACATTTACTAGATACTTCAGAAGAGACTGTTGCTGAGAATATTGTCTTTGACAACTATGACTTACCATTTTAAAATAAACATGCGATGGGCAAAACAATAACAACATATCTAATTGAGAGTGATCCTAAAGGACCACAATACGTATACATTAGTAATAGTTTATGTAAGATGTACGTAGTGCCACGTTCTAATCTTACTATACTGAATGAGCGAGAGGAACTACATAAGCCTGCATTTTACATTCTGCTTGGTGAAGATGAAGATACTAAACCAAAAGCATATATCGGTGAGACGGAAAACTTCAAGGAGCGTGTGAAAGACCATGATAATAAGAAGAAATTTTGGCAGAAGGCTTTGGTCTTCGTTTCTAAAGACGAAGATATAACAAAAGCTGATGTGCAATACCTTGAATATAAGGCTATCGCTTTGGCTAAGAATACGAATACGTATGTGCTGAATGAAAATAAACAAATACCGAAAGCTCCTAATATGTCAGAGCCACAACAAGATGCAATGGATATCTTTTTTGAAGATGTTAAATTCCTAGCTTCATTTGTTGGTTGTAATCTGTTTGATACTATAGAGGCTAAGGAACAGCATTTGTTTTTCATTAGTGGCCGTAAGTGCGATGCTAAAGGCTTTTATAATTCCACAGGGTTTACGGTATTGAAAGGAAGCGTAGTTGCTAAAGATACTGTTGCTTCTCTTCAGTGGAAAGATAAGCGAAACAGACTTGTGAATGAATATTGCTCAATACAAGATGATAAATTGGTAATGAATTCAGACAAGACATTTTCAAGTCCAAGTTCAGCAGCCGACTTCTGTACAGGAAGTAGCGTGAATGGTTGGAATGTTTGGAAAGATAGTGAGGGTAAAACCTTAGCAAACATTTACCGTGAACAAATATAATAGAGATATACTGACAATGAATCCAGTTGTCAAGTATTACTTGATAACTGCTATAGTTTACAAGTAATCAATACTGTATTTTAAATTAAATGAGTTTTAACATCTGCGAGATCTGCGAGAGATATTGGGTTTCTTCTGTGCGGATTGATTGAGTATTCTTATGTGATTTATCATGTGTAACTAATATACCTTTAAGGTAAAAATAATAACAGCAACTTATGAATTTGAGAATACAACTTAACACTACTAATATTGATTGGGATTTGGTGGTGGATATACTACAAAAGGCAGGGATGGCTAATCGTACTGCTGAGATTCATCAACGGGCATTTAATAACAGTCATACTGTTGTTTTTGTATTTGATGCAGATAAACTGATTGGTTTTGGAAGAGCAATATCTGATGGAGAATACCAAGCAGCCATCTATGATGTAGCCGTTATGCCAAGTTATCAAGGGAAGGGTATTGGCAAAACGATCGTTCGTGCTATTGTTGGAAATATACCAAACTGCAATTGCATTTTATATGCTTCTCCTGGTAAAGAAGCATTTTATGAAAAGGAAGGCTTTAAGAAGATGAAAACAGGGATGGCTTTATTTGTTAATGCCGAGAACATGAAAGACAAAGGGTTTACAGAATAGTGAAATTGTGGTTTATATAACTATAGAGTGATATGATAAAAACTTAAGATGAATTGTAATGTATGTCATCTTAATTTTTTAGGATATCACTCCAAAAAATGCTAGAACTGTTTATTAAACTAAAAGTTTTATATGTTTAGTATAAGTAATTGATATTTAATGTTTTAAATTATATTTATAAACCTTATTTTGTTGGATAAATATTCTTTAAAGCCGCATTATCTCCGATTATTTCAGGAGCCTTTGCCTGTTGCATTACCCGACTAGCAGGGCAGTCGAAGCCTTCATCGATGATACGGTTGATGATATTGGATTTCCCACTTCCCGTTATCATAAAAATGGTTTGTTTAGCGTGCATCATCAGCTTTCCTGTCATTGCCACACGTTTAACTCCTGTTGTGGGATGCACTGATGGCATATACGGTTGAGACGCAGAGAGTAGGTGTTCCTGTCCAGGGAATATGGACGAGGTATGACCGTCATCACCAATACCGAGAATGATGCAATCAAATTGCCGAACCTGTGACGTCACCAATTCAGAATATCTCAACGCTTCTGCTTTCGGGTCGGCTTCACCGATAATGCGAAAAACATTCTCTCCCTCTTTCAAATCTGGTATACTGCCAGAAAGAAGGAACTTGAAACGACCGTAATTGCTAGCTTCATCTGTGGGAGGGACACAACGCTCATCTACCCAGAAAAAGCGGAATTTCCTCCATGGCGTTGTTTGAGCGTATTCGTCTGCCCACAAACGGAAAAGCACATCGGGCGTGGAACCGCCGCTAAGTGCTACATCATAAGTCTCGTCATCATTTTTTTCCAAGGCTTGCTCATTCATACGAATAATCAATGTGCGTGCTAACTCCAACGGAGAATTGAACATGTGGCGTGGGAGTTTTGAAAGTTTAGAGTTCACAGTATTCATCAGTATGTATTAAATTTTTACATGGATTGGTCCAATTACCGTTAACGCTTTCTATCAGGGCATTACTCTCCAAGGGTCCCCACGTTCCTGCAGGATAACCATAGAGAGGTGTCTCCGGATATTTTTCCCAGTAATCAAGGATTGCATCAAAATATTTCCATGACGATTCTACGGCATCATCACGCGTAAAGAGGGTAGGATCGTCCATAAGGCAGTCTTCAATGAGGCGGGCGTATGGATCACCAGTTTTCACATTACTCAGACTATCATAAACAAAATCCATATCAACCTGTTTGGTCTGGAATCCTGTTCCTGGCAGTTTCATGTCGAAGCGCAGCACAATACCTTCGTTTGGTTGGATACGTAACACAAGTTTGTTGGCATGCGGATGGGCCCCATTCATATTGTTAAGAAGCAGATGAGGTACTTTTTTAAAATGAACAACGATCTCTGTCACCTTGGTAGGCATTTGCTTGCCCACTCTAAAGAAGAAGGGTACGCCGCTCCATCGCCAGTTGTCTATCTCTGCCTTCATCGCAAAGAAAGTCTCTACGCGTGAGTCGGGTGACACATGAGCCTCTTGCCGGTAACCAACTTTATCACCTCCTGCTATATATTGTCCGCGGATTACATTATCACGGATATAGTCTTCTGTTAGTGGTACCAGTGAATCATACACTTTCACAATCTCGTTGCGGAAGCTGTCGGCATCAAACTTTACTGGAGGTTCCATTGCACACAAGGCAAGAAGCTGCACCAGATGGTTTTGAACCATATCACGCATTGTACCTGCTGTCTCATAATAACCTCCACGGTTTTCAATGCCTAGATTTTCTACCGAAGTAATCTCTACATAATCAATGTAGTTTCGATTCCATATCGGTTCGAAGATTGAATTTGCAAAACGGAAAGCTAGAATATTCTGTGCTGTTTCTTTGCCTAAGAAATGGTCAATGCGGTAAACCTGCTGTTCCTGAAAGGCATCTCTGTAAATATCGTTTAATTGTTTGGCACTGGTCAGGTCATAACCAAAAGGTTTCTCAACAATGATGCGTGTGTTCTCGCCATTCAGACCGAATGTTTTTAAATGCTGTGGAATAACACCATAAAGTAGTGGAGGAGTAGCCAGATAATAAATAACGCTCTCGCTATTGCTTGCTTTCAAGTGTTTTGCAAGTATGGAATATCCTTCTTCCTTTGCAGGATCCATCGTCTCGTAGCGGATATGAGAGATGAAACTATTAACCAGCTCTTCGTTCCAAGTTTCTGTTTTGATATATTTCGGCAATTGTCTATGCTGATAATTACGATATTCTGAATCACTATAAGGTGTGCGCCCTATACCCACGATCTCAAACTTCTGAGGTAAGCGTTTCTCGGAGAAGAGACCAAGGAGTGCCGGAAAGAGTTTACGTTTGGTAAGATCCCCCGAGGCACCGAAGATGATGAATGAAAATGACTTTGGCATAATTACTCATATTTATGTGATTATACATTATAACTACCAGAATGAGTGTTGCCGCCCTTGCCGGTCCAGTCTTCATGGAAGAACTCTCCGCGTGGCATATCGTTGCGCTCAAAGGTATGTGCGCCAAAGAAGTCACGTTGTGCCTGTATCATATTTGCAGGGAGATTAGCAGTGGTGAGAGATAGATAGTAATTAAGAGCAGAACTGAGTGCTGGCACTGGAAGTTCTGCTTGAAGTGCTTTGATTACAACAGCTTTCCATCCTTTAAGATCCTGTGCAGTTTCTGCTGCAAACTTAGGTGCAAAGAGTAGGTGCTTAGGTTTATCATAAGCTTGGTAAGCATCTGAAATATCATTTAGAAAGGCAGAACGGATGATACAGCCAGCACGCCACATACGTGCGATAGAAGCTAAGTCGAGATTCCACGAAAAGTTGTCTGAAGCTTTTTGTAAAACAGCAAATCCTTGAGCATAAGATACCAATTTAGAAGCATAGAGTGCCTGTTCGATATCATCAACAAATGATAGGTCTGTTGTTGCTTCTATCTTGCGGTCTTTTGCTAAACGTTTGGAAGCTTCCACACGCAGGTTCTTGTCAGAAGAGAGGCTACGCTCGAACACTGCTGAAGCAATCAGCCCCAGCGGCATACCGAGTTCCATTGCATTGATGACCGACCACTTGCCTGTTCCTTTCTGTCCAGCAGTATCCAATATCTTATCAATCAGATAGTCACCGTTCTTATCTCGGTGGCGTAGTACCTGAGCTGATATTTCCATTAGATAACTGTGCAATCGCCCTTCGTTCCAATGTTCAAAAACAGAAGCAATCGCTTCATTATCCATCTTCTTTAAATGTTTCAACAAGAAGTAAGCCTCACTGATGAGTTGCATGTCACCGTATTCTATCCCGTTGTGGATCATCTTTACAAAGTGTCCAGAACCTTCGGGACCAACCCAATCGCAGCAAGGAGTGCCATCTTCTGCTACTGCAGCAATCCATTGTAATATAGGTTTTACTTCACTCCATGCTGATTGTGATCCTCCGGGCATGATAGAGGCTCCATGCAATGCACCAAACTCACCACCGCTTACGCCAGTTCCAATAAATCTGAATCCACGTTTTTCTGTTTCTTTCACACGGCGGTTGCTATCTTCATAGTTAGAGTTGCCACCATCAATGATGATATCTCCGGGTGAAAGTAACGGGAAAAGCTGTTGCATGAGTTGGTCTACAGCATTCCCAGCACGTACCATCATCATGATCTTGCGGGGAGTATTGATGTTCTCTACAAAATCTTTGATTTCTGTGCAACCTATGATATTCTTTCCTTTGCCACGTCCATTTATAAACCGTTCCACTACGCCTTCTTCAACACCAGGTACTGTACGGTTATACACAGCAACAGCAAAGCCTTTGCTTTCCATATTTAAAACAAGGTTTTCGCCCATTACGGCGAGTCCTATTAAACCAATATCTGCTTTTTTGTCCATAATCAATATCTTAAAATTTATACTAATAATGACACGAGTTGTTATCAATGTTATAACAACGCTCACAAATATACATTTTATGTTTAATACTACAAACTTAAATATAGTATTTTTCAGAAAAAAGAATATGTGTAAACCACAGATATTTATATTGTTATATGCTTCTACTGGTAAAGAACAGTTTCAAGAAGATGAAAACAGGCATGGCTTTATTTGTGAATGCCGAGAATATGAAAGATAAAGGCTTTACAGAATAAGAAAATAGATACTTACATGACAATGGAGTGACATAATAATGTATAGATAGTCTATTAAACTAAAAGTTTCACCTAATAAAGATAAATATCTATTGTTTAGTTATTTAACTTATCTTTGTTAGGTGAAGAACTTTTTCTAATTGATAGTGATAATACTTATGTTTTGCTCTTTATGATTAAGACATGCAAAACAAAAGTATCATCATCATATATCCATAAAATAAGTATTTATAGGATAACTCCGTCTTTAGCAGTAAACTCTTCTAATGAGCCTGCCTTTGTCTGGATACAGATGTAACTGATGGCACTATCATCAGCTGCACGAAGCTGGCGTTTTGCGGAAGTATCTATACGAATCCAATCACCAGCGTTTAGAATTACATCCTCACCGTCAATATTCATAATGCCTTTACCTGATATCACACCATATACTTCTTCATTCTGCTTATGCTTATGAGCGAAAGGTATTTGAACACCAGCAGGCATATTGTTTATAGAAATCTCTTCACCTGTTAGGTTTAATAACTCATGGAGCTCTGTGCGAGCAGCACTCATGTCAACAGTTGTCTTCTTAAAATTCTTCATTATAGTTTTATATTTAAATTGTTATGTTTCATTGTCTTGATATGGCAAAGTTACCATATAAAAATTTCGTTTGCAATAGGGTACTAAAAAGTGAGATAGTTACCAAAAAGTAGGAAATGTGATGTTATAAGGCTTTATGCTTATTTACGTTAACTAAGATTCACAATTTATATACAATGTTTTTGTTTGAATATTTAATCAACAGTTTGTATTTGCTGTCGCAGTAAATAAGTAGTTATAATAATTTGATGAAAGTGTTAAATATAGCAATTGTAAAACAAAATTTTAGACTCAATCCATCATAGAATTGAGAAAATAAGTATATTTGTACTCATAATAACAAATTGAACTTTTATGATTAAAACTGGTTATTTATGTAATCCTTGGTTATGTAGTGCCAGGTGTATTGAAACCTCATCATCCTAGTAAAGATGGTTTGGACTAAATAGTTAAACTTAAAATACAAATTATGGAAACATTCAATGAAGTAATATCAAGCGATAAACTAGTATTGGTGGACTTCTTCGCTACATGGTGTCAACCATGCAAGATGATGCATCCCATTCTAGAACAATTGAAACAAGCATTGGGCGATAGCATTCGCATCATCAAGATAGATGTAGATAAACAAGGCGTAACGGCTGGGCAATATAAGATTCAGTCAGTACCTACACTAATGTTATTTCGTAACGGGCAGTCGCTTTGGAGACAAAGTGGTGCATTGTCGCTGGCAGAGTTAAGGAATATAATCAACGGATATTTATAATAAGTATGTTAGAACACATTGCAGAATTTACAGCATGGCCTATACTGACAGGCATCTTCATCGGTTACATTGCTAACAAGATTATGATCGGTAAGGGTAAAGGATGTTGTATGAACCTCATAATTGGTATAGTTGGTAGCTATGCTGGAGCTTTAATAAGTCATTTGCTGAATATTGAACTATTTGGGAGGGGGTATATTGCAAATTTCGTATTCTGCATTCTTGGTGCAGTAGTTGTGTTGTGGATTTGGAAGAAGCTCTTTGATTAAATTAATATAAGGTAAAATCAGCTAGAAATAACCATTCGTATGGATATTGTTTCCAATCAATGTTAATGATGAGAATAGGGGAATTTCTATTGTTATTATTGTGTTTAATCAATTGTTGATAAACTTCGGTAGGTTGTGTTGTTGCTTAGTTTACAGCATTTCCTGCTTGTTAAAAAATAGAATTATGTTTAAAAAGATAATCAGAATGGTCGTTTGCTGTCTCGTGGCAGTAGCAATGACATCTTGCTCTGTAAGTAAAGAAGCAGTAAATTTCAAGGAAGTAAAGAATTACTTCTACCGTAATGACGCTCCAAAGGGAGAACAGTTACTCAAGCTGACTACGCAGGTAGAGTTTGATCGCTATTTCGGTGCTGCAGCCTTTATGGGTAAGAATGGTCAGCCAACACAAATTGATTTCGAAAAAGACTTTGTGATTGCAAAGGTACTTCCTGAAACCAATCTTGGCACTGAAATCAAAGATATCAAACTGACTAAAAGTTCTGATGGACATTTAACTTTCGGCTATTCTACCACAAATAAAAAGCCACAAAGTTACTCTATTCGTCCTACGGCACAGATTACTGTAAGCCGCGAGTATATGAATTCTAAATTGGAAAGTAAATAAGATGTATATTAGATTGCAAAGACTCACTGATGATCAAATAATAGATTTTAAGGAAGAGATGCAAGAAGCATTTCTCAAAGGCTTCAACTCTTGTAAGCATGATGGAGAGGATGCAGCTAATACATGGCAGATATTGCCTGATAAGGACTTCTATGAGGCAATGAATGCAGAAGGCGCTGAAGCATACGAGGCTATTGATGAATTTGGACATCGCTTAGGTGGAACTGTCCTGAAGGTTGATAATCAGACTCACCATAATGAATTGACTTTTCTCTATGTAAAGGTAGGTGTGCAGAGTAAAGGAGTAGGTTATGCAATTTGGAATGCCATTGAGCAACTGCACCCAGAAACAGAAGTGTGGTCAACCTCTACACCTTATTTCGATGTTCGCAATGTTCACTTCTACATTAACCGTTGTGGTTTTCATGTAGTAGAGTTCTTTAATGCACATCATCCAGATCCTAATTTGCCTGGGCATTTAGATCAAGCGGATGGATTGTTTGAGTTTCAAAAAGTAATGAAATAAATATGGCAGGAACAGATTGGAAAAGTGCTTTGGCTGCTCTAGGAGCAACAAGCGATAATGTAGAGACATCAGAAAATAAAGATGTTGATAGAAAGAAGCGAGTAGGAGTGGTTTACTCCACAAATACTGATTTTGGCTATTCCGAGAATTCAGATGATGAAATGATGACGTTACCAAAGAATCAGCAGAAGTTACGATTATATATGGAACGTGCTGGGCGTGGTGGCAAAACGGTCACGATCGTTAAATTCTTCGTTGGTTCAGAAGATGATATGATGAACCTTTGTAAGATTTTAAAGCAAAAATGTGGTGTCGGCGGTTCTGTAAAGGATGGAGAGATTATTATTCAAGGAGATCACCGTGAGCGACTTCTCGACATTTTGAAGAAAGAAGGTTATACACAAACTAAGTAATATGAATATTGACCATATTGCACTTTATTGTATAGACCTTGAAAGCATGAAGTGTTTCTTTGTGGGACACTTCAGTTGTGCATCTAATGAACTATATCACAATCCACGTACAGGACTTAAAACATATATCTTAAGTTTCCCTGATGGTGGTGCACGCTTAGAAATTATGTCTAGGCCAGAGGTTACAGAGCCATTAACAGATGTCTTTCGTGGCGGATTTATTCATGTATCGATTGCGCTTGGAAGCAAGAACGCTGTAGATGCAAAGGCGGAAGAATTAAAGAATGCAGGCTACGAGTGCATCAGTGGACCACGTACTACGGGTGATGGCTATTACGAAAGTTGTATTGCAGGACCCGAAGGAGTTTTAATTGAGATTACGGTATGAATCCTATAGCAATACGACTTTTAAATCAGCAGTTAATATGCCCACAATTCAATAATCCTGAAGATGTGGTAAACTATATGTGTGCGATGCAGGCACAGGAATATCGCATGATGCGATGGGCTGTGGAGATGCGTACTCGCAAGCCATCAGCTAAAGCTTTTAAAGAGGCTTTTGACAGTGGAAAGATTATACGCATGCACTTGATGAGAGGCACTTGGCAACTTATATCTGCTGATGATTATTGGAACTTGATAGAACTTTGCGCTCCCAAGTCAATAGCCGTAATTAAGGGATGGATGAGCAGTAATAAAATCAGCATTCCAGATGATGAACTGATGAGAGTAAGAGATATTCTCGCCCAGACAGCTGCCGACAAGAAAAGCGTAACGAAAGAAGACTTTATTGATGCGCTTGCAAAGAAAGATATTCGGCTGGATAATCACCGACTATCCTATCATATCCGCATGGCAGAGATGTCGGGCACCATTTGTAGTGGAGACTTGTTGCCGATGAAAGCTACTTATGCTTTAACAGCAGATAAGGTGAAACAGTCTGCTAAATTAGACCGCGACAATGCTTTAATGCTCTTCACTCGTAAATACTTTCAAAGTCGTCAACCGGCAACGTTGGAAGATTTTGCATGGTGGTCGGGATTAAGTATGAGTGATTGCCGAAAAGGAATCGCTCTTTTAGGTGATTCTATTCATCTTGAGAAATACAATGGAAGAGACTTCTATCTGACCGACGATTGTAAGACACGTGGATTCCGTAAGGATAAGTATCTTTTGCTTTCTCCCTATGATGAATATCTAATAAGCTATAAGAGTCGTGACATTGTACTCTCAGAAGAATACAAGCATAAGGCTCATAATAACAATGGAATCTTTCAGCCTATAGTAGCTAAAGATGGTAGAATATGTGGTAACTGGAGTCCATTTAAAAAAGAATGCCAAGTAGAATTCTTTGATGGAGAGCATGATACAGATATGCAGGAAGAGTGGGCGAGATATATGAAATTTAAAACCAAGTAAAACAATATTATTATGAATATAGAAGAAGTTAGAGAATATTGTCTGTCACTACCTGGTGTTACAGAGGATTCTCCGTATGGTCCAGAGATGATTGTGTTTAGAATTGAAGGAAAGATATTCCTACATCTGCCTTTGGAATATGCCGAACCACGTATCTCTATCAAACTGCCACCTGAAGAGGGACTGCGTCTTCGTGATAAGTATGAAGCCGTAAGTGCCGGATACCATCTAAACAAAGTGCATTGGAATGACATCCTTATAGAGCATATATTCGATGCAGAACAAATTAAAAAGTGGATTGTAGAATCCTATAATCTCGTGATCAGTGGTCTGCCAAAAATACTAAGATTAAAGTATTCTGATAAGGTGTAATCGGTTGCTATAATGTGAATATTTACAAGTACTTAGATGTATATGGTTCATCTAAGTGTTTGTAATGTCTTATCGTATTCGTCAACCAATTCTTTCATAATCAAACTCACAGGTTTTATCTCATGGATTCCAGCTACTGCCTGGCCAATCTCCATTTCTCCATTCTCTATATCGCCTTCAAAGATACCTCGTTTAGCGGCATTGGTTCCAAGTATGGTGCGCAGTTCGTCTGCGTCAGCCCCACGATCCTCAGCTTCCTTGATACGTTCGTAAAGAGCGTTTTTAACGAGACGAGTAGGAGATATCTTTTTCAGCGCAAGCATTGTGTCGCTTTCGCCTAGATTTAAACAGTGCTGCTTGAAAGCAATAGATGCCGAACTCTCCTCACTCAAGGCAAAAAGTGTACCTATTTGCACGCCATCTGCACCAAGAGCCATAGCAGCCAATATAGCATTGCCTGAGGTAATACCTCCAGCAGCAAGCAGTGGCAACGATGTTGCCTTACGAATTTGCGGTATCAAGGTCATTGTGGTCAGTTCTTCACGGCCGTTGTGTCCGCCTGCTTCAAATCCTTCAGCAACGATAGCATCAACACCAGCCTCCTCGCATTTGCGGGCAAACTTGCTGTTAGCTATAACATGAACAACCTTTATACCTGCTTCGTGAAACTTTGCCGTTAGTTTGCTAGGGCTACCAGCAGATGTGAATACAATCTTCACACCTTTGTTGATGATAAGTTCTACAATCTTATCAATTTCAGGATACATCAATGGAAGATTTACGCCCCATGGTTTGTCTGTGGCAGCCTTCATTTTGTCAATATGCTCGGCTAGTGTTTCTGGATGCATACTACCAGCACCAATTAGTCCCAATCCGCCAGCATTACTCACGGCAGAAGCTAATCGCCATCCACTGCACCATACCATTCCTCCAGCAATGATAGGATATTTTATTCCAAAGAGTTCTGTTATTCTAGTTGCTTTCATTTTCTTCTATTTATGCTTTATGAGATTTATCTCTTTATGAATTACATAGGTGTAATTTCTTGACTTTGGTTGAACATAAAGGTATCTTCATGTTGCAAATATAGGCATAAACGATTTAAAGTCGCTTCATATTAACTAAATAATTTCATCCAATCATCAAATTCCTTGTTCTGAAATGATTGTATACCATTTCTTTCAGCAGCCTCGCAGTTCACTTCAAGATCATCAATGAAGATTGTCTCATTAGGCTTTATACTTGCTTCTTTAATAACCGACTGAAATATTTCGTCATCAGGTTTTTTCATGTGCATCTCTTGTGACGTGAAAATGCGGTCAAAATAATCATCAGCGGTGTAGTGATCCATCGGAAAAAGTTTGTCTTTACAATAGCGCCAATGTATATCAATGGTGTTGCTCAACAAGAATGTTCTATATCCCGCTTTGCGAAGATCAATCAATTTTTGTTTTTTCGCATCCGGAATTATGAGGAGCATCGCATTGGTAGCATCAGTAATTTGCTTGTCTGTAGCATCTGGATTGATAATTTTGCGGAATGAATCAAAGAACTCCTGATTAGAAATCATTCCTATGCCCATGGCTTGAAATAGTTTCAAAGCTTCTGGATATTCATGTAAATGATTAAATCTACCCATTCCAAGCTTTTCAAAAGCACGCATTGTGGCATCTTCGTCGAGTTTAACGAGAACATTACCTAAATCGAAAATAATATTTTTTATTTTACTATTCATGAATGCAAAGTTACGAATTATTTTACATCATTTGTTATAGAAAAACGAATTTGTTTTATATCATTTTGATGCTTCTTTACAGAATAAATAGTAAAAGGAATTTATCAATGTAATAGTTTCTGTGAATGTAGCATCAAATGATGAATGACGTGAAATAGGTATTGCATTATTCAAATACAATGTGTATCTTTGCATTGGAATTTATATTATACTTTATTGCTATGAAAATATTAAAATATGTTTTTTGCCAGTGTGCTCGTCCTGATGGATTCCTTGGACGATTGCTACGACAGTTTACTATCATTATCGCTAAATAAAATGAATAATCATGATAGACAAAATAAAAGAATCATATCGTCAGAGTATTAATTTCTACGATGATATGCTCACGCAAAAAAAGTGGTGGAGCCGTCTCTATATGAGATTATTCTGGGGAAATGTTGATGAAAAAGAGATTGTGAAGCATGTGTTAGACTATATACCTAGCGGATTTTGTGGTAAGTTGTTGGATGTTCCTGTTGGCACAGGTATCTTCACCTATATGAAATATCAGGAGTTGAAAGATGCCGAGATTATCTGCCTTGATTATAGTAAGGATATGTTGGCACAAGCAGATCAACGTTTTAATGCAACAGGGCTTGAAAACGTGAGAACACTTCAAGGAGATGTCAGCATATTACCATTTGAAAATAGTGAGTTTGATGTTGTGCTCAGTATGAATGGAGTTCATGCATTCCCATACAAAGAGAAAGCCTATTCTGAAATCTACCGTACGTTGAAGATTGGTGGTGATTTCATCGCATGTTTCTATGTGAAAGGAAAATCTCTTATTTCTGATGGGCTAGTGAATACAATCCTTTCACGTAAGGGGTGGTTCACGCCTCCTTTCGAGACGGCAGAATCATTGCGGAATCGCTTAGATAGAAATTATGATGTGCTTGATTACCATATTGAAGGTTCAATGGCATACTTTAAGGCAAGGAAGAAATAATCAGTAACAAATGATAAAGTAGGAAAAACAGAACTGCGACAGCACGAATTTCGTCGAGCTACGACTGAATTTCAAAGAATGTGAAGATATCAGTCAACGATAAATTTGTCCAACTTGTGTTTCTCCTTCAAAAGACATAACTTACATATTGCAGCTATTCAATATTACCATTGTCTTCCTATTTCTCCTTGTTTACTTTTAACCATGTTTTAACTCGTTTATATCCCTCAACTCCTAAAATGGTGAGACCTCCATATTGGCATATTTTAGCCATTCCAAATAGTACTATCCACAGATAACCTTTAGTATCAAGAGAAAGATATTTTGCAGGTAATGCCATTTGGGCAAAAGAGAGAATATAAAATGGTATGCATAAAGCCAGCACGATGACGCCTGTACGAAATGACAGGCATTGAAGCCATGCCTTGATATGTAGTAGCGTTTCTTTCATTCTTATTTTAATTTCTTTCCTTCACCAAATGCCTGACCAACACGATCGCCGAGTGCAATGTATCCCAAATGGATAGGGTCAAAAGTAATTAAATTCATTTTCTCAACATCTGGTTTGCCATCTTCTGCAAGATACTTTTCGTCTACAAGTATATTCACAATCTCTGCAACAATGAAGTAACCAGTTTCGCTTTCATAAAGTTTCTCTTTGACGCGGCATTCAAATGTCATCGGATAGTCTGTGAATACTGGTGCATTCACGTTCGGAGCTTTCTCCTGGGTTAAGCCAGATTTAAGCATTTTGTCTGGATGATTCTTCTGACTCACAATTCCTACATAATCAGATGCAACCATCGTCTCTTTTGAAGCAAATGCTAGAGTAAACTCGCCATTAGCATTCAGGTTGCTGGTAGTCTTGTGGTTACCCATCGAAATGGTGATTAAGTTCATATTTGCCTGACCTGCCCAAGCGGCATTCATAGCATTAGGAACTCCGTTCTCATCGTATGTACCAATAATGAGTACTGGCTGTGGCAACAGCCATGGTTTTGCAATAAAACTCTTCATATTCGTATGATGTTAGTTATTCATTCGGTAAAGTTACATATTTTCTCCAAAATAATATACTCAATTCGATAATAATTAATTATCAAAATCTGAACTATAACTTTATTTACTGTTCATCAATATCATATTGATGAATATGTAAATACATGTATTACAGGATAATAAAACAAAATGATTGTTTTTGTTGTTCAAAGTTTATAAGGCAAAGAATTATTTGGAGGCGGTTCATTTTATTACTATATTTGTAGCTATAATGATTTGCTATATATAGCAACATGATAAGCACTATAATGCAGTCTAGTAACGAGTACATATATATACTGATAATACCTTACTCATGAATATGCATTATAACTACATTGAATTATATAAGAAGGACGAAGAAAATAGAGAGTGTTGTTCATTCAACATGATTGTTTATTCATCCATAGAAAAATGATTTAGATAATGTAAAAGAAATGGTGTGATATGAAAAATACAATTTATAGTTATTTTATGCGACAGGTGGAGATTCATCCAGACGTTGTAGCTGTGTTTGATCATAAAAGAAGTCTAACCTTTTCTGAACTCAATGCACTTGTAGACACGATAATAGATAGATTTAAAACAAATAATCCCAAACTTATCGGCGTTGTGATGAATCATAACGTAGAGCAAATCGCTGCAATGCTTGCTATATTAAAGGCTGGGGCAGGGTATGTACCAGTTGAACCATTTTTCCCAACTGATAGAATTAAGTTTATCATGGATGAATGTAAGGTAGACTTTGTTATTACCAATGGGATGTATGCACAAAAACTTGAAGGATTGAATTTGTGTTTCATCGAACAGGGATTGGTCATTGACAAGAATGCAAAATCTACAGACAAATCTATTGCGGATGGCATTGCTTACGTGCTATATACTAGTGGGTCTACTGGTATGCCTAAAGGAGTGACTGTGGAGAATCGCAATGTATGTCACTATATATCTGCTTTCGAGAATGAATTCCATACCACTGTGGGAGACAAGATGCTTCAGTATTCTGTATGTTCATTCGACATCTTTGTAGAGGAAGTGTTCGCAACGCTCTGCAATGGTGCTACACTTGCTATTCCCTCTGACTATGTAAAGAGGAATATTAGGCGTGTGATGGACTTCATCGAAAAACACCAAATAACAGAAATCAGCGGCTTCCCATATCTCTTGTTGGAGATGAACAAACTTAATCATATTCCCTCTTCTCTTAAATTGCTGATAAGTGGTGGTGACATATTAAGAGAAGATTATGTGACTAATCTTCTTGATAAATTTCAAATATATAATACATACGGTCCAAGCGAAACAACGGTTTGTGCATCTTATTGTCATGTGAATAAGGTTAAGGCTGAACCCGATGGTACTTATCCTATAGGGAAGCCAGTACTTGGAACTCAGATAGAGATAAGAAATGATAAGTTGGAAAAGGTTCCTAATGGCAACATAGGTGAAATATGTATCTTAGGTGGAGGAGTCTCGCGAGGATATATTGGTGAACATCGTGAGAAGGAAAACGAAGCTTATGTGAAGTTAGAAGATGGTAGGATGATGTATCGTTCTGGTGATTTAGGGCTAATGAAAACAGATGGTACCATCATATTTCTACATCGTAAAGATACTCAGGTGATGATTCTTGGCAAAAGAGTAGAAACCGTTGAAATTCAAAACATTCTTTGTAATTGTCCTGACGTGGAAAAGGGCATTGTGTTGGCACATAACGACAAGAACGGACTCGCTTATCTAGCTGCTTATATCGTGCCGAAGGATAAACTAGCTTTTAGAATGAGTCGTGTGCGTGAAAATATGGCAAAATTTCTACCAGCATATATGATTCCTGAGTTTTTCGTCAAACTAGACACAATGCCGCTCACTCCTAATGGAAAGGTAGATGTAAAGGCTTTGCCGAAAGTATTAAAATTAGCTTGATATGAATATAAGAAGAGTAAATGTTGATGAACTCGATACGTTGATGTCGTGGCGTATGGAAGTGTTGCACGAAGTATTTGCAGATTCTGAAAATGTAGATTGGAAAGCCTTGGAGGCGGCGAATCGTGAATACTATGTGCAAGAGATTACTCGTGGTGGACATATTGCTTGCCTGTATGATAATGAAATAGGATGTGGCGGCTTATGCCTCTATGATGAAATGCCATCACCAGAAAATCCATCAGGTAGATGTGCTTACTTGATGAACATATATGTTCGTCCCCAGTATCGTTGTAACGGATATGGTATGGAAATCGTCTCGTGGCTTGTTAATCAGGCTAAAGCGCAGGGAATAACCAAGATTTATCTAGAATCATCAGAAGATGGTAAAGGGGTGTATCTGAAGTTGGGATTTAAGGAAATGATGGATTATTACAAACTGTAAAAGTATGAAAGAGATATTAGACGGTTACAACATCACGTTAACTCCATCGTTAGAGCCAACAGATATTATCGTTTATTGCAATAGTTATGGCGATGGAACCGAACTTATTCTTGAATCATGTGAGGAATTGAATTGTTTACCATTCCATTTTGTCGTTATCTCGAAGATTGATTGGGATGCAGATATGTCGCCATATCCGGCAGATAAAGTGATATCTAAGTATGATAACTTTGAGGGCAATGCCGATGAATATCTCAAATGGATGCTTACAGGTTTGATTCCTTATTGCGAGAAACTGCTGAAAGTGGATAATCCACGCCGAATACTCCTCGGCTATTCAATGTCGGGGCTTTTTTCTCTCTATGCAATGTATCGTACAGACAAGTTTGCTGCTTACATTTCAGCTTCGGGAAGCTTATGGTATCCTGATTTCGATGATTTTGTAATCTCTCATGAGCCTATGACTAAGGCACCTGTTTATCTTTCCATTGGTGATAAAGAATGTATATCAAAGAATACATATTTGCAGACTACCATCGAAAAGACGCAACATATTTTTGAACACTATAAAGTACAAGGTCATGTTGTGCACTTTGAACTAAATCCTGGAAATCATTTTGTTGAAGGAGATCTACGTCAGGCTAAAGGAATAAAGTGGGCTATAGCTGCTCTTCGGAAAGAGTTATGATACATGAAATGTAACAACTGAGAACATTGCATTTTGCTTAATTGTGATTACTAGAATTATACTGAATACAACTAGACTCTAAAGATGTCGCAATTTACTTTTAAATCTTGTGAGATATAAAATATATTTCATGCATTTTAATCATTTAAAAATAAAATTATGGAAACAAAGAATTTTTATGATTTCACGGTTAAGAACAAGAAAGGTGAGTCTGTAAGCCTCGCTGAGTATAAAGGTAAAGTAGTGTTGATTGTAAACATTGCAACGAAGTGTGGATTCACTCCGCAATTAACGGGACTTGAAGAGTTATGTAATACATATCAGGATAAAGGTCTGGTAATCTTAGGTTTCCCATGCAACCAGTTTGCTAATCAAAATCCTGGTTCAGACGATCAGACACAGGAGTTCTGTTCGTTAAATTATGGTGTGACATTTCCTATTATGAAGAAAATAAATGTTAATGGAAATGATGCCGATCCACTATATAAGTGGCTGAAGAGCAAGAAGGGAGGAATCTTATGGAGTGCTATCAAATGGAATTTCACTAAGTTTCTCATCAATAAGAATGGCGAAGTTGTTCATCGTTTTTCACCAACTGCATCACCTTCAAGCCTAGAAAAATATATAGTGAACGAGCTGTAAATATATGTATCTATTAGGATAAGCATAATCTTACTTTTTCCAGTATAACAAGCAATCGCTTATTATACTGAAAAAACCTAATTATTCTTTAATATCCAAACAGTATGTATGCTTACCAGCCTTTACTTCTTTTCGCTGATTATTGGTTATCAATGTGGCACTAGTTCCTTTCGGAATCGTAACCATATAGTGTATTCTTCCTTGAGTGTCTTTTTTCCATTCCACACTTACTTTACCGTATTTCGTCATCGTTGATCCCTTTGCCCATTGGAGTTTTGTGCCAGGATATGGTTCAAGGATGATGTGGCGGAAGCCTGGTTGCTGTTCGTCAGGGCGAATGCCCAAGATAGAAGAATAGAACCACTCTACAACTGCACCATAACTATAATGGTTGAATGAATTCATATTCCATGGATGCTTGTTGAATCCACTCTCACGCGTATAACTGTCCCAGCGTTCCCATATTGTTGTTGCTCCTTGGTCTATACTGTAGAGCCATGATGGATTTTGATGCTGGAAAAGTAAACGATAGGCGAGATCTGTCATTCCGCATTCAGTAAGCGTCTCCATGAGAATACCTGTTCCTATGAATCCAGTAGATAGCTTGTAGTCGTTATTGATGATATTTTTTCGAAGAGAATCTATCGCATGCTGTCTCTGAGTATCCAGAATTAGATTGAAATGCAAAGCTAACAGATAAGCAGTCTGAGTGTCTTTACCTGTATTTATCTCTCCATCTGTGATGTATCGTTTCTGAAATTCATTACGAATGTCTTGCCATAGTTTGCTATATTTTGAAGCTTCTTCACTTTCTCCGATAACTTCAGCCATCTTCTGCATCAATTCTGCTGAATAGGCAAAGTAAGCATACGAAACATATCGCGCATCAACTTCCTTATATGCTAACCAGTCACCGCATTTTGGTTCTGCTCCAATATGCGTCCATTGACCATCATGTTGAGAAGAACAGAATTCCATCCATTTTTGCATCGATTGCCAGTTCTCTTTTATAATATCTTTGTCGCCCGTCATTACGTATGTATTCCATGGAACGATGATTCCGGCATCTCCCCATCCAGCAGTGCCATATCCCCACATATTACAGAAAGGTGCGGTCTCTGGATAGGCACCATCCTCACGTTGACTATCGCGCATGTCTCGCATCCATTTACGATAAAATTCGGCTGCATCAGAATTGTAAAGTGCAGTACGTGAGAATATCTGTGTGTCGCCAGTCCATCCCAATCTTTCATCACGTTGTGGGCAGTCGGTAGGAATACTCATGAAATTGCCTCGTTGTCCCCACCATACATTGCTATAAAGACGGTTTATGTTTGAATCAGAGCATTTGAATGTTCCACATTCTGTTAGGTCTGTACCTACCACTTGTGCCTTAATATTATTTATAGTTACGTCATCTGTAGCCGTAAGTTCTGCATATCTGAATCCAAAGTAAGTGTGATTAGGGTGATATTCTTCACTTTTCTCATTACCATTCATCACGTATGTAGTTATAGCTTTTGCATCCCTTAAGTTCCATGTCCACAAACTTCCGCCAGGTCCTTTGTCGAGTCGTGATTCGTCTCCGTTGAAATTCAACATTTCGCCATGCTTCCATGTTAATGTTGTTCCGCTATTTCCTTTAACGTTCATGTCGATCCATCCCACAATGTTCTGACCAAAATCAACCAACAATGTTTGTCCTTTCTTTAGGTGGATAGAACTCTTAGGATTATTCTGGTTGCTGATGATGTGTATTTTTCCGAATGTGGTGTTTGTTGAATCTGCTCCCTGATAAATGGTAATATCTAGAGGTTTACGCCATAATGATTTGTTTCTAATTTTGATTTGTGGTCCAATCATGTCGCATAGTTCGCCCTTACTATCGTGGTTGATGACAGCAGGTTGCCAAGTGCTGTCATTGTAGGCTGGGGTAGAAACATCTGCAAGATTGTCTTTGCGTGCGTCATAAGTTTCTCCATTGTAAATGTCGCCCATCACTAGGGCGCCGTTAGTGTAGCATTTCCACGTCGTGTCACTAAGGCAATCTTGGGTAGTGCCGTCTTTATAGACAATATACACATCGCAAATAAATCCCATATTTATATCCTTGCCATAAATCCCTCTGGATATTCCACCAGACCACCAACCTTTACTTACTTCTGAGGCAACGGAGAATTTGTCGCCTGCGTGTAGTTTTTCTTGTAGATGAAAACTTTGGTATTGTATGCTCTTGCGATAATCAGTCCATCCCGGCATCAACATGTCGTCAGTCAAGTTTTTGCCGTTTGCATAAATCTGATATACACCCAGTGCACTGGCATAAATTATAACATCCTTTACATCTTTCTTAACGACAATGTTTTTTCTGAACATCGGCATTGACGCAGTCTGTGTATGTGGAGCTGAAATCCATTGAGCCTCATGCAATCTCTCTTGTGCTGAAGCAGAATAAACAAAGCAGAATAGGGCGATGATTAAAGATGAATATATTTTTGACATAATGGTATTTAATGTTTTACTTGATAATTGCATTTATAACCTTCTGCAAAGGTATATTATTGCACATTAAATATATAGTTTTTCAGAAGAAAGTAAGAACAATTATAAGATAATTTAAGAATAAAAAGTTCTAAAGCAGTATTTAGGTGGAACTATTGTATATGGCGACAGCAGTTGTCATCATGATCACGACTAGACAAAGTTTTTTATCAATAAGAATGGTGAGGTTGTTCACCGCTTTGCACCTACTGCATCACCTTCAAGCCTTGAAAAATATATAGTTGATGAAATTTGACTGTAGCTATTATAGTTACCTATATAGAATGTGAAATAGCATAACTTTTATGTCATTATATATAATTCCTAAGTTTTCTTATGGAATTAATAAGATTATGTTTAATTTTGCAATCATATTTCGATGAATAGCTGTACTTAGCATCAGTATTACCTCTTCCGCACAGCGTAATTTTACCGATTTGGAAACACATTATTATTATGGAGTACTTCTGAAATAAATTTAAGGAGTGCGCTACAAACGTTTATATTTTATGACACTAAAAAAAACATTAGCATTACTAATCTTGTTGGGAGCAGGATTAAGTTCTTCTGAAGCACAGACTAAGCTCCCTGTATTAAAATCAAATAAGAGTAAATTAGAAATTATTGCAGACGGTGTTAGTAATCATGGTAATTGGACTATAACTCCTTCAGCCCGTCCTGATGTTTTTTCTACTCATGCTAAGCATGTTATGTTTAGAAGTGATGTGGATTCTATAGCATTTGATGTGAAAAAGGATGGCATTTATGATTTTGTAGTACTGGACTCGAAAAATGACTCTGCTTTCACACAGGTTAGATGGGAATCTCTTAATCCTTTCGAACAGCCATCTAAAAGCTTGTTAAGGTTATCTCCATCTGGTAAACTAAGTAAAGAACAGGCTCAATTTGATATTGATGCTTTGGTGTATACGCTGAATGAAGTTCATCCCGATATGTTTTCTGTATGTGGTATGGATGCATTTATGAGCATGGCAAACAAAATAAAGATAGAGTTGCCAGATAGCGTTAATAGAATAGAACTATACAGATACTTGGCACCTTTAGTGTCATTTATAGGTGATGGTCATACACGAATGTTATTTCCTAACAATGATTTGTTTACTAAAGAAAGCTTACGTTTCCCTCTTCAGTTAGACATTAATACTAACGACTCAACTTTTACTACAAAGTTAGATATGTTTGGCATTCCTAAAAATGCAAGAATCCTAACTATAAATGGGGTAGATAATAAGACTATGATAGAAAAGATGATGCCTTATGCTTCTGGTGAACGCTATTTCTTCAAACTTCTAATTATCAACTATCAATTTCCTGCGCTTTTTGAACTTTTTTATAATGCTCCTGATTACAACATTAAATATCTTTTGCGTGGCAAGATTTATACTAAGAAACTAAAGGCTGCAACTTACGATAAGATACATGCAGAAATCAATCGAAATAAAGATGCTCAAGATAAAAGTCGTGTTGCAAATTATTCCTATAGTATTATTCAAGGAAACAATGCTGCTGTGATGGATTTTAGAAATTTAGAGGATAGAGCAGCTATGGCTAACTTTGCAGATTCAATGATAGCTGACTTAAATGCCAAGCACATTGGTAATTTAATTATTGACATCCGTAATAACGGGGGAGGAGATTCTAGTGTTGGAGATATATTGTTTCAGCATATATCAAAAGTTCCATGCTACCAATTCGGTAAGTCATTCGCTCGTATATCTCCAGTAACACAAAGTTTATTATCACCAGAACAATGCCTGAAGGTTGGTCTTTATTACAACGACGAAATAGAAAAAATCTATCCTTTTAGTGATATGTCTAGACATTATCAAGGTAAAGTCTGGCTTCTTATCAGTCATCACACGTTCTCTTCTGCCTCTTCATTCTCATGGGCATTTCAGCATTATAACATGGGAAAAGTTATAGGTGAGGAATCTGGTGGCATGAGCGTCAGCTTTGGTGATATCTTGATTTATCAACTACCTGTTTCTGGCTTAAGGAGCTCAATCTCATATAAACGTTTTTGGCTTCCAGGCAGTAATGAGAAGGATATTCATGGTACAATCCCTGATTTTAAAGTGCCAGCAGACAAAGCATTGGAATATACATTGGATTTAATTAATAAATAATATAACTGGCTTTTTTCGTTCTCTAGTAAAATAGAGCAAAATATAATTAAACAGCAATGAAGTATTTATGCAAATAGATACTTTATTGCTGTTTTTATTCAAATGGATAAAGCATTAGTTGAAAGTGTATAACCTGATTTCTATTATCATTAAACTTATTTGACTGATGAGACTTAAAGTTGCCATCTTTATTATCCGGATGTTTTCTTGGAGTACGTCGTAGGAGGTATACCCAATTTGACAAGATTTAATTATCGAAATCGGAACGACTTGTTAATTAGCTAAACTCTTTTTCCCTGCAAAGATTAGACTTATTCGTTGTTCTTATTATATAGAAATTGACGTTAACAGTGTAACTTGATTAACAGAGGACGCTAGAATGTTCCAACATACGGTTGCATTTTCGGGAAACATATCTAAATAGTTGTTCACAGATAATATATCAAGGGCTGTTCCTTTAATAGTATGTTTGTATGTGAATAACAATAGATATCTGCGATTATTTTGTAGCTTAATTTTCTTAAGCTCATTGATTGCTTCATCAACGTTCTCTTTGTAAGAATACGATGCAGTTGATATCATATTTCTGTCTTTAATTAAATCAAAGATTTCATATTCATCAAATGCAATGTTCCTATTAGTATCTTCATTAGTGCGAATGAAGCACAATAACGACTTTATTTCCTCGTAAGGGTCTGCGTCATTAAAGAATGAGAGTACAGAATAGTAATTAATATCATTATCAATATTCAAAGACGGATTGGTCTTAATTATTATATTGAGTTTTGCTAACGAGTTTTTCGAAAGCACATCCGGAAGCTTTGCAACTCCTTCAGCAGAAGATACGAGTACTATATTCATCAATAGTAACTCTTTATCTTCTTGACCATAAACTCCTTCAGACCTAAGTGTTTCAATGATTCTCTTGCTCTCGTCGTCAGTAGCTATCAAACGAGCCGATTCTAATATTATATCTTTCATTTTGTTGCTATTATATTAAGTGATGTTGGTAGCACTCGTTGTAATTGCTCAACAACGACTAGTTATATTGAGATTAATCTAATTTGCTATATTTCCACTCACGGGTGCATTTTCTATATTGCTTTCCAGAATAGGAAAAATATTTTATTTTTTCATTGTCAGCAAGCTGTTTATAGGCCTCATTGCTTATTTCATCTTTAATATAATTTCCATTTTTGTCTTTTATGTATTTATTATCTCTGTTTACAACGTAAGCTGCCACATTAGTTCGGCAACTCTTCGTAGTTTTCTGATTTTCAATGTTTACCTGCTCATCTACCCATTTAATATTGATACCGTTAGATATAGGTATATTCATAAGCATGTCATCATAAATATAGGTAGAGCGTGTCTCATTTTTCTTTATTATAAGCCATTCATTTCCGTCAAAGTCGAAAACACTATATCTACGTATCAAAAAAGATGCACGATACTTCTTTTGTTCATTCTCAAAAGTTACATCGACTCCTGAAATATGAAAGTTTAATGAATTTATGGGAAAATATAGAACATTCTTCTTCTCATGGTCATTAGTGTGATACATCACTGGATCTTTTAAACCATTCTCATCTTCCTCATGATAATAAAACTCAATATCCTCTGGATATATTCTGCGATTATCATTAATAGAAAAGTATCCTCCACAGAATATGTATTTTGCGATTTCTAGAAATTGATGATCTAGTTTTGCAAATTTCTCATTTTCATCTTTAATGTCAGTAACTCCAGTAAACTCGTTTAGTGTTTTGTAAAGAGAATCTTGATTTATAGCTTCTATAATTTTGTCCCAACAATTTTCAGAGGTTATATTTAGAGGATTTTTAAACGCATAATGTCTGCCATTTTCTTTTTCACCTTCCCCTTCTAACCATTTGATGCATAGACCACAAGCACTAGTTAATTTTATAGGGTTCTTTCTGAATGTTGTTTTCCATTCATTTACGTACCAGTTATTACTTTCATGAGTTAAAGTAATCATTTCTTCTTTGCTTAGAATGAAAAATCTAAACTCTCCTTGCTTGTCAATGTGAATGAATACCCATGGTCCAATTATTTTTTTTTCTAATTTATCCCTAAAACTATTTTCAAGGGTCATTCCTATTGGGACATTCGAACCAAATGTTGTTTTTACTTGTATTCCAACAGATTGACTATTCTGTGGATTTGTACAAATAAGGTCTATCGCCTTATAGTTATTTTTTATGGTATTGGCATTGACAGCATCATAACCAAGTTTCTTTAGCTTTTCCAATACAAGGTTTTCTCCCAATGTACCAAGCTCTAATTTACTTAAACTTTTTAAATTTGAAATTGTGAATTTTTCCATGATTTTATTTGTTAATAATATAATACTTATCTAGCTTTTCTAGAAATTATATGTAATGGAGCAACATTTAAAACACATTGTATGAATCAAATATTTAAGCTAATTGTTTATAAAACAACTAGTTTATTGTAAACTCTTACAAGCTCAAGCATTAATTTTTCTCGCTCTTCATTACGCTTATACTTTAATGATGATGGATGTTTTGTTACAATGATAAATGAAACTTTATTTTGAAAATAAACTTTAAACACACAACATTTATCAGGACTACTATATTCTTTTAGCCACTCAAAACTGCATCCTTCGAAATATTTATCCCAATCATTATACTCCCAGCAAAAGCAGAACGATATCTTTGGGGAATAAATTTCTGCAATAAATTTATATTTGTTAAGAATATCATTTGCCGTATTGAATATATGATAGTACTTTTTTTCGTCTCCGTGGTTATAAATGTCTTCCCAGCTATTGCTTCCAAAATTTTCCCTTTCAAGACTATCTTTTTTTTCTATAGCATATAAATTACCATATCCAATGCCTTTAAGTTCCCCCATGTCGCTTTCAGAATAATCTTGTATCTTAATAGAATAGTAGTTTTGTTTGGTAATAATGCTTAGGTATAATTTACTTGCAAAAGTCCAAAATGCGCTAGTATTATTGTTCCATTTTTCTATGTCATATGGATTTAGTTCTGAATTAGCAACTAGATACTGATTTAAATTATTCTTATCATATAGGTTTTTAAGGTAAGCTAGTCCTGAACCATATTTTTCTTCATTTATCCAAGCACGAGTATCTCTTCCTATGAAGAATGTTTTAACTTTTGATTCATTATATTTTTCCATAACATATGGTAGAAATGGTCCCCAGTAATAACCTGAGTTCCAATCATCATTTATTTTGAAACAAAACTCTTTTAGTGGGACTAATAGCCGAGGATCACAATAATTATTATTCATTTTCTAAAAGTATTATTTATTATTATCATTTAACTCTTTTGCTTTTCTCATAACTAACTCCTGTTATATTATTCTTATGGATCTATACTCATTTATTGATGAGTTGATATTACAGATGTCTAGTATTTGATTGCCTTATGTTTTATAAGTTTTACTTATCAATGTGATGTTCAAATATGTACTTAATATCATTCTTCGTAATTTGTTTTTCTTCACGACACCCATTAGCCTGATATCTTGCAAAAAGGATCTTTGTTCCTATGAGATTCGTTTCAAAATCAGGATGCAGTAATTTACTTATTGGAAGTGGATGATTTTTTGATAGACCACTTATTTTCATAATTTCCATAGATCTTTCTACACTATTTATGTCTGATTTCACAGATTCGAAAGAATACCCCATCCAACTATATTCTGGTAATTTCCCCCAATATGCAAAAGCACTTTTATTTGCAACAATGATTAATTTAGGTTTAATTAGTTCAATTAACTGCTGAGTTAGAAATAATTGTTTTGCGAGAAATTCTAATGCATTGGGGTTATCGCCAATTTTAGTAATCATGCTTTGATGTGTTTCGCATAAAGCAAACAAATCAATATGTTCAAATTTATATTCTTTGCATAAATATCTTTTAATAGCATACCAATATGGTCCTTTTATATTGGTTGTTAATTCATCAAAAGTTGGATATTCTTTTTGCTCTCCTTTTTCAGATGGATTCATACCAACAATTAAAACATCAATATTATCTATTTGCACGTTTTGAGGAATTCTATATCCTCGTTCAATAATATTGTGTACAGATGTAGGTAAATCATATTCGCCGTTAAACAAAGCAGCTATTTTTGCTTTGTATTCATTGTAATTGCTGATTATATTTTTCATATTACTAATTTTAATCTATATAAATGAAATAGCAATATTGTGCCATGTATTTTTCTTTTCTTGATGCAAAGGTATAGGAAACATACGAAAAAACGAGGCATAAGTTCTATCTATTTTTATTATTTGCTCACTTTTGAGCCTAAACTCCTTATTATGTATAAGAAATATGGTATTTTGATGGGGGATGAAATTTAGCATCAAAACTATTTTTATAAGTCAATTTAGTCGTTCTTTGATTATGTATTTGCAGTTAATAAAATTTAATGATATTACAAAGAATGGGGTTTAATAAAATATTTAATAAAAAAGTTGCATATAACAATTAATTATTTTATCTTTGCCGCAGTTTAATTTTAATGAATGAGATGTGCGGAGTCAGAAATCTTATCACTTAGTGTAAAATGATGAACTGATATCATTACGTAGTGTTATTCCTTGTAGGCGTATTTATTAAGAATATGATTCCTTATTTTATTCATGGAATTTCAGGTGTTTCCTTAATTGTATATTATTAGAATTATAAATAAACATGATAGATCAAAATTCAATATTAAAAATGGGACATGTAATATTAGAAGATATGTTCCATGCAATAAAAAAACGTATTAAAGATCAGGCGGAACTTAAATTAAAAATAACTACCGAACAGTTTAAGTTATTGCATGCCATAGATCAAAAAAAAGATGAAGTTATACAAAAAGATATGGCTGATATGATGGGGAAGAATAAATCAACTATATTGAGATTGATTGACTCCTTGGAAACAAAAGGTTTGGTTAAAAGAGTTGCGGATACTAAAGATAGACGTAAAAATTATTTAATGGTTACAAAAAAAGGTAAAGAAATAATAAAACAATACAAGTGTATTCTTAAGTTGATTATCGAAGATCTTCAAGAGGGTCTTACAGAATCAGAATTAAATACTTTTTATAAAGTTGCAGCCCATTTTAAGGATAGGGCTACACCTTGATTTTTTTTAATTATATAGTTGTTATGTGCAACAATATGTAATAACAACATTTTAGATAACATATAAAAAACAATATTTATTACATAAAAAAAATACAAATATGAGAATAAACGAAAATGTGTATTTATTTGAAAAGATAAGAGGAGCTAACTCATATCTATACATATCTGATGACAATGATGTTTCGATAATAGATACAGGGATGCCTGGTAATGCCGAAAAAATTCTTAGTCAGATTTTAAAGATAGGCATATCCATCGAAAAAATTAAATATATTATCCTTACCCATTCGGATATTGACCATATGGGTAGTGTCGCTGATTTAAAAAATATTACTGGAGCTAAGGTTGCCATTCATGAAAATGAAGCTCCTTATCTTTTAGGTGAAAAGAATAAAAAACGAAAAGGAATAATAGGTTTAATTTTCGGTATACTATTCAAATTTATAAAGACCCAAAATATAGCTCCTGATATTATATTAAAAGAAGGTGATTTTATTGGTGGATTACGAGTCGTTTCTAGTCCCGGGCATACCGTAGGAAGCATTTCTTTATATAATGCAGGAACTGTTTTGTTTTCAGGTGATGCAATTATAACTGATAGGCATTCAAATATTAAAGGGTTTAATACTATAGCGACTGCCGATTTATTTGAAGCTGCAAAAACAATAAGTAAAATTAAACATTTAGAATTTGAAGTTTTACTTCCAGGACATGGCAAACCTGTTCTAGAAAAAGCATCAGACAAACTTAAAAAATATAACAAAATATGATATTCGATTTTAATACATCTTTTTTATTTTTACCACTATTCGGTTTGTTAATAGGCATTTTGGTATCAATGTTTGGCGGCGGTGGTGGCGGTCTATACGTCCCTTTGCTTACCATTTTATTTAATGTACCTATTCAGGTTGCTATTTCAACCTCATTGGCTTCTATTATACCAACAACTATATTTGGGGCTTATGCCCATTATAAACAGGGAAATGTGAATGTAGCTATAGGTCTAATTTTCGGTATAACAGGAATCATAGGAACATTGCTAGGAGTTTACTTTTCAACATTAATACCATCATTAATCCTTAGAAAACTTTTTGGAACAGTTGCAATACTTTTAGTTATTCCAATATTTTTCAAAAAGACGGAAAAAGAAAATAAGTATATAGATAATTCTGATAACTTTAAAATAATAAATTTAAAAACGGTATCTATAAGCTTAATATTTGGTTTATTATCGGGCATTATGGCTGGTTTGTTTGGGATTAGCGGAACTTTTCCTATCATTATGGGATTATACATGCTTCGTTTTCCTGCAAATATGGTTATTGGAACATCTGTTTTCGTATTATTTTTTAATGCTATTTCAGGTCTGTTCGGTCACTTCGCGGTAGGACATATCAATTTTATACTAATAATACTGTTAGGAGGTAGTGCAGCCGTTGGAGCTTTAATAGGACCACGTTTACTAAAAAGGATAAAAGCTGATATTTTAGAGAAGTTGTTTAAAGTACTCGTTATCAGTATTACAGTCCTAACAGGATTAATTATGATAATAAAATAACAGTTGAATTAATTTCAATAAAAAATAAACTGTGTCATAACACTTAAAACGCATTAGTTCACCACTATATAAATAGCGCATAATGCAAGGGCTAGTGACATAGCAATATCAGATTGCTTGCGATATTTGCTAAAGAAGTGGTTTAGATGCGTGCCAATGTAAACATAAACAAGATTGGCTCCGGGACCTGCAATAAGTAATAAAGCCGAGACAATGAGCAGATCACAGAGTTTGTTAGAGTAGGGAAGTACAAACGAACTGAAGCATGTAAGGTCAAAAAGTAGCATCTTGGCATTCGTCATTTGTACAATGAAACCACTCCAGAATGTGCAATCTCTATTGTCTTCTTTCGTTTGCCCACTGCTATGGTAAATCTTCCATGCCAGCCACATGATGTAGGCTGCACCAAGATACTTAACATATCCAATGTATGAACCAAGTACAGCGCCTAATAAATGAGTAAGTATGGCTAGGATAACTACAGCTGTTGAGAATCCTGCAAGTAGCCCCAACCACATATTAAATACATTTCGCTTTCCATGTCGAATAGACATGGAAAGTGCATATATGTTAGCTGGACCAGGTGTATATCCCACTACAAGGATTGCCATCAGTAATGTCGGTAGTAAACTTATTGGCATGTTCCTAATAATTTACTCACCCTTAGCTAGTATAGTTTTGTATTGTTTCTTATGATGTTTATACCATAGTTGTGCATATGGGCAAACTGGCTTTATTTTTAGTTTATGATGCATTGCATAATCCGTTGCAGACTGAACTAAAATGCCGTCAATACCTTTTCTTTCAAATCCTTCGATAACTTTAGTATGCTCTATTGAAAGCAAACTGTCTGTTATGTTAAAGTTAATCTGTCCAACTTGTACTTCTCCGTCAAAGGCTTGAACTTCCCCTTTGTTGCTATTTCGAATTATCTTTATTTTCATTTTTTGTCTTTTAGGTTCGGCGAAGTTACCAAAAAATAAAATGATGGCAAAGCAAATGATAATTTATTTATATTATAGTTTATTTCAATGCATTTAAGATATAGTATTCTGTATATTTTTTCATTATGCTTTCAAAAAACTTGCAGCAATCATTTGCAATATGAAATATTTCAGTAACTTTGTTCTTGGTAGTCGTTGTGAATTTTATTTGTTATCTAGTCTTGTTAAATACTATGATGTTATAATTTCATACACTGATCACCAACTTTTAAGTATTTATAATTAGCAGAACGAAAGTTGATATTTTATGAAAACAATGCCAGCATTATTCATAGGTCATGGCAGTCCAATGATTGCTATTGAAGACAATAATATCACTCGTGAGATGAGTGAAATCGGGAATCAGATTATTCGTGACTATGGTCAGCCTAAAGCTATATTGGTTATTTCGGCTCATTGGTATAAGAATCGTACGCTTATTCAGAAGACAGAAAATCCTCAGCAGATATTTGATATGTATGGATTTCCTAAGGCTCTATACGATGTGAAATATAAACCAAAAGGATGCACTGAACTCAGTGATGCGATTCTGGCGATGAAGGAATTAGGAGCAGAAGTTGATAATACTTGGGGTATTGACCATGGTACTTGGACTCCTTTTGTGCACATGTTTCCTGATGCAAATATTCCTGTCGTTCAGCTATCAGTGAATGGAGTGCTTAGCCCTGAGCAATGCTATGAAATAGGTAGACACCTAGCTCCACTTAGAAAGCAAGGTTATCTAATCGTAGGAAGTGGCAATGTGGTGCATAATCTTCGTCTAGTCAACTGGGACAGTGATCATGGTAGTCCTGAGGCTATAGCATTCAATAACTACATCACTGAAGCTGTAGAACGTCGTGAAGACGAAACGGTTATCAATTATTCTTCTCACAAGGATGCACGTTATTCTGTACCTACATCCGACCATTTCCTGCCATTGCTATATGTGCTTGGTGCAAGTGATGGAAAGAAGGTAACCACATTTAATAATCAGTGCGAACTAGACTCAATGGCAATGACAAGTTATCTTATAGAGGAGTAATATCAAAAGGCGTCTTTGGTGCTTATCATTCATTTTGTGAGCTTGTTTTTGTGGCCCATAATATGATTGCTGGGGTGGGGAATCTAGGCTTCAATAGCATTAATCGTACATAGGTTTTGCAAAAAGATAAGCGTCGAAATGTCTATTGGTTGACTATCAGTACGTTAGATTATCTATTTGCAAAAAATATGTGTCGGGCAAATGTCAATTCGAATTTCCATTTCTATATAGAAACGCAAACTTTACATCGTAGAAACGTAAACTTTATATCGTAGAAACGGAAACGTTTCCACGTGCAAAAACATACGTTTCTATGTAGAAACGCAAATCTGAAACCTTTTTTAATGTCTTTTTACTACGTAAGACGATAAAACAGAATGGAAAAAAATAAAAAAGCTGTTTTCTATATGACAAAAAAGTTTGTTGACCAACGAATTTTCGAGTCTTTTACAATATACCTTGAGATGTTTTTTGTCTAAAATAATAAAGAAATAATTAACACCGCAGTGACACTTTGTTTTTGTAAACATGAGTCCTACTATACTGATACTCAATACATAGACACTTCGACACTAGTATTTTGCAAAAACCTATAGCGTGCGCGTGCGCTATTATTTATCATAAAGAGAAACATTACTCATATAACTTTGGCTAACATGCAATAATGAATATCGTTGCGTGCGTGAAAAACTTAGAGTAACTTTGCATAATATTCAGCTGCACTCGACAAACCATTCAAGCAAGCTCGATGATTTTGTTCTCATTTGCAGAATCTTTGTAGAATATTCAGCTGCACTCGGCAAACCATTCAAGCAAGCTTGATGATTTTGTTCTCATTTGCAGAATCTTTGCATAAAATTCAGCTGCACTCGGCAAAACATTCAAGCTTGATGTTTTTGTTCTTGTTTGCAGAAGCGTTCTTTGACATTGATAAGCATTCATAAATACAAAGGGACTTTCAATTATGATAATCATAGTGTATTCTGATTATAAAGTGGCCATATAAATTCAGAATAAGCAGTCATCAGAAAAGCACTCTTACGAGATAGTAATCAAAATAAGCCGTTTTATGGTCTGCATGATCATAAAATGAAAAAATAGTACTATATTTGCATCATTAATATAAAGTTGAACTTGTATGTTGTAAAACCACAATAGTGGATACGCTGAGCAAGTTAGTGATAAAATGAAAAATTGATAGACATATACTTGATATTATATCAACATTAATTTTAATAATAAATGAAGTTAGATAAAGCAACAATAAATGATTTTGAGTCAATCATCAGATTTTATGATGATGTGATTCTGCGTACTCCGCAGATGGAGACTTATGCATGTTGGAAGAAAGGGCAACATCCAACAGAAGAGGGCATAAAGGCTTATATTGAAGAAGGAAGTATGTATCTGTATAAAGAGAATGATACTATTGTTGGCGCTATGGCAGTAACAATGTATCAAGGTGAAGATTACCAGGCTATAGAGTGGGCTAAGCACGTAGAAGATAATGAAGCATCTGTGATACATATTCTTGCAGTTAATCCTGATTATCAAGGTACAGGTGTTGGTGCTGAAATGATTCGTGAGGCGATTAATCTGTCTGTCGACTCAGGCATGAAATCAATTCGTTTAGATGCACTTGCATCAAACACTCCTGCTCATAAGATTTACAAGCGCATAGGGTTTGAGTATCGTGGCAAACAACATCTGTTTGCTGAAAATACAGGTTGGACAGACTTCTTATTCTTTGAACTAAAACAAAATAATTAAAATGAACATATTGATTTTATCAGGAAGCCCAAGAAAACACGGGAATACAGACTTAATGGTTGAGGCTTTCGTCAAAGGAATATCAGAACATCACAACGTAGAAGTTGTATCAGTGCATGATAATAAGGTTGCTCCTTGCATAGGCTGTAATGCCTGTTTCAAGAGTGAGAATAATACGTGTGTACAGAAGGATGATATGATTGGTATTTATGAGAAAATGAAACAAGCAGATATGCTTGTTATTGCTTCACCTGTATATTTCTATGGACTGAGTGCACAAGTGAAAGCTGTAATTGATCGTTGCCACAATCCAATTCGTGATACCTTCAACATCAAGAAGACAGCCCTTCTGCTAGTAGGTGCATCAACCCTTCCTGAGTTATTCGACAGCATAATCACTCAGTATAAACTTTGCATTAATTTCTTCCATTTAGATGATGCTGGTTGCGTTGTTGCAAGAGGTGTTAAAGACAAAGGCAACATCAAGAATACTAAGTCCTTGAAAGAGGCTTATGAATTAGGAAGATTTGTATGAAAGTGCAAAGAAAGCATAGTTCCAATGAGAAAATAGATTTATGCTTCTTTTCTAATGTTATTTGTCTGTAATATGAACGGCTGTATATAACATTCATAAAGGCATAATAAAACAACATCAGCGTGATTTGATGAAAGACCATGTTTTTGAAATTTATGGTTTGCCACTACTTCGCCATAAACGCCTAGTGGCTGTGAGAAAGATGGGGTGAATTCAATAATATGTTCTTTTTAGAACTAGATTGTTTAAAGTATTATAATCATCCTTTGACATATATGATAATTTGATATAGTAAGTTGTAACATTGCATCTAACCAATGATTTATTACGGTCATAATTTACAACTTGATTTTTAGATTGATATTCTATTTTTAAGACTCTAAACAAAAAAAATATAAGTATGGTATACTTTTTCACATGTTTATATGTTTGATTGCAAAAAAATACTTATATTTGCAATTTAAATATGACTTAACGAAAGTAATATGCCTGAAAGTCTTAAACACACCTGGGGGGACCTTAATAGCTTACGCCAAGGGGAAATTAAGAAATTCATATAATTAGTAAGATTCTGGCAGCAAACTTTCTTGATGTCAAAAGCAATAGAATGCTATTAAAGTTTAAATATTAACAAAAATATTATAACCTTATGGATTTAATGATTTTATTATCTACAACGATGACATTTCTAACGCCATATATTACTACTGCTGGCGAGGAATTTAGCAAACAAATCGGAAAAGATCTTTGGGGATGGTTAAAAGGTAAAATTGGAACGATACTTCCTAATAATCCATCCATCCAAGATCAAGAATATATTATGAAAATTCTCAAAGAAGAACTTGATAATAATTATTCTTTAGCGAAAGAGCTATTACTCAAACTAGATCAATTGCAAAAGTCCTATCCCAGTCTATGTGATCAAACTGTTATGAACAATGCAGATGTTGGCAAGCAAGTGAATCTTAAAGATAATTATGGTACCATCAATTTATAAATATGAGCACAGTTGAAAATCATAATAAAGTTGAAACTCAGGTAAATATTCAAAATAATTATGGCCCTGTTAATAATAGTATAGTTGGCCCGTCTCGTATATCTTCTTATTTTGAGGGATTATGTAATGAAATCGCAAATAATACAACTGAAGAAATTATAGATGACCTTCGTGAATATCATACTGTACTTGATGGCACAAAAGGGCTGGAAGGTAAATTACAAGATGGATGTTTTCCTCAATCAATGATTAATGTTGCCCAAAGGCAAAAAGAAGCGTATGCCAAAAAAGCCACTAAATTTGAGTGTTACCCATCAACTCAGAAAATAAATCTTTTATTATTTGCAAAAATTAAAAACGAGTTTAATACTTATTTATTCCCGATGATACAATGCAATGAACCTATTGATGTAATTATGCAAAAGCTTTATGAGACGATAGTCAAACCTATAATGGATAAGTTAGATGTTGCGGGTTGCCATGATGAGTACCTTAACTATACATCTGATCACATTTATGGTATGATATACTATCTTACAGGTATGTGCCATCTTAATTGGAAAGATTATGATAACGTATAATCCAGCTTTCGATTTATATCATTGCATTTATCGTATGACGCATATAATTGAGCGTTTAGATGATGGTGAATGTTTTGAGATTGATAAGATTCGCATATGGGACTTTTACTTATTATTCCCATCAATGCTATACAACTTGTCGTTGAAACAGACAGAAAAAGAAGTCAAAGAGGCTCGCAAACAGTTAGATATACCTAAAAATAGCCCCTATGATTACAGTGGAGACAATAGAAAACTTTTTGAATGGATAAGACCTTTTCAGATTTCAGCTCTTAACTGCCTTGTATCATGTGGCATTATCAATAAAGATGAGTACTTAAATAATCGTGTTTGCATTGCAAGTCGTCAGGCACTGAATGATTTTGTTGATCAAGCTGGACATTTTTCGCCCTCTGAGAATAATACACTTTCTTTTATGAGTATCTTTTCACGCCACATGTCTTTGTCTGGGATAAATGGTCTTAAAGCAAGAACTAAATTACTAGAGTTTAAATATGATGCAGAATAATCTATTTCTTCGTCGCATGGTTATTTTCACTGAACAAGAGAATGTTGCCTACGATGAGAAGTTTCACCGAGGAGTAAACATCATCCGCGGTAAAAATAGTAGTGGTAAATCCACTATAATTCGCTTTATTTTCTATATCCTTGGTGGATGTTATGGAGACTTCGTCCCAGAAGCTCTTCATTGTAAATTTGTGATGGCAGAGGTGGAGATAAACGGGCAGATACTTACCTTAAAGCGATATTTGGAAAAGACAGAAGATAGTAGTAAAGTGAATAAAAAAACGCCGTTGTATATTTACTATGGCAGTATGGAGGAATGTAAAAATGATAGAAAGCCAGAAAAATGGCAAAAATATGGTTACAATACCACAGCTGACCGTCGCAGTTTTTCCAATGTGTTGTTCGAAATTATGGACTTGCCTGAGTTTAAGGCTGACAGCAATATTACTATGCACCAGATATTGCGACTCATATACCTAGACCAAGAATCTCCTTTATCTTCTTTGTTCTTCTTCGAGATATTTGACAAGGAGATTATTCGAGAAACTGTTGCAGAATTGTTGATGGGACTTTACAATGAAAAATTGAGCAATGCTAAGCTTACCCAGATACAAATCAATAAGAGGATCGAGGAGATAAAACAGTCAATCAAAGTTTCTCGTGAGTTTTTGCCTGATCCTACCCAGTTATCTCCTGCTTTAATTCTGAGCGTTATCTCAGATTTGACAGATGAAATTCAGAGAATTACGAAAGATGTTAGCAATCTCCGTAAGGGAGGCGTGACTAATCTTAAAGATAACTCTCTTGAATATGAGCGCTTGCAAGTGCAAGTGGCAAAATTACGCACTAATTGTGCTCAAATTGATGATAAAATAGCTCTCCTTAAAGCAGATGTTGAGGACTCCAAGTATTTTGTCACAACACTTGAAAAGAAAATATCCGCTCTTGATCGTTCTATTGCTACTCGCGATTATTTTGATAAAATTCATTTAGAGTACTGCCCAGAATGTCTTTCCAAAATTGAGGATAACGTCGAAGAAGGCCATTGCCGTCTATGCAAATCATCAATCGACAATTCCAAGGGTAAATCACAAGCAATGCGTATCAAATTAGAGTTGAAATTCCAAATCAGTGAGTCTCGGTCGCTCTTGAAGATTAACCGCACAACCTTGCAAGAATTGACAATCAAACGTAATATGCTTCAAGGCAAATTAAATGTAGCTCAGAAGCAATATGATATTGCTGTCAGCAATGTTAGAAGCACCTGCGATGAACAAATTGACAAGCTTATTCAGAACAAGGGTTATAAAGAGGGTGAGATTCTACAATACCAGACTATGCTAGAGCAAGCAGAACAGTACGATAGACTTGTCAAAGAATTTAAAGAGCTAAAGTTAAAGAAGGACAAGTTAGATCATTGTGTTCAGGTAGCGGAATTTAAAATTAAGAAGCAACGTTCTCTGATTGAAAATGCTATTACAGAGAATGGGGTTTATCTACTAAAGAATGATAAGGATCGTCAGGCTGAATTTCACAATGCTACAAGTTTTAAAATGGACTTTGGGCAGAATGTGGCATATATGACAGATCAGCATGTTAAGTTATCTGCATCATCTAGTTTCTATTTGAAGATGACAGCTCGCTTTGCGTTGTTTCTAGCATCAGTACAGACAGATACGATGAAGTATCCTCGTCTAATCTTTTCTGACAATATGGAAGACAAAGGTATGGAAGAAGATCGCTCTCGCAACTTTCAGAGCATATTGATTAAGCGTTTAGCTGATATTGGTAATCCTGATTATCAGGTTATTTTTGCAACATCAAGCATTGCAAAGGAGTTAGATAATCCGGAATATACTATAGGTGAAAACTATACTGAAGAAAATAAGAGCCTGAAGATATAATATCAATATAAAGTTTCTTGCTTAGTAGGAACTTTTGTATTTTGACTTGCACTTTCAATAATTATTAGTACTTTTGCAACATAGTATTATTATAACAACTAAAATTAATGTTAACACTGTATGTTATATTTTGATGAGTCTGGATACACAGGTCCTGATTTAACTAACTTAGAGCAGCCATATTTTACATTAGCATCTATAAGGCTTACAGATGTTGAGGCTGCTGTGATGAAGAAAGAAATTAGATATGAAGAATGGGGAAAAGAGTTCCATTTCTTAGGTATGTATAAAAATCCCCAAGGAAGACATATGCTAAATCGGGTTTTTAATTATCCCTTTATGGACATTCATCACGTGATGCCTTCATATGCTTATAAACGTTATTGTATTTATGCTAATATTGTAAACATGTTGGTAGAGACTCGCTACTATCATAATGGCATTAATCTCTACCAAGGTGCCAAGAATTTGATTTTAGCTAATGGTCTTTATTACTTTGCCGAATTGCATCCAAACAAAGAATTAATAGCTGAGTTTGAAAGTCATTTCGTAAAAATGGTAAGAGAACCATCTGATGAATCAATTGAAAATTTTTATAGGACTACTGATAAGTTAAGATATAATAAAGAAACAATGGACGGCTTTTTTGACATGTTATCGGAGTTACCACCTACTATAATATATATCAAAGAGGCTTTATCTGATCAGAAATTCTATATAGATTTGACGGTACCATTGTTTTCATTTTCTATACAGGAATGGTATAAAAAAACGGGAGTCAAGGATGATGTATTGTTTGATTCTTCAGAGCCATTCTTTGCTAACAAGGATTTTTTGGAGAGCCTTAGAGATATGAGGGTACCAGAAACAGCAGTGGGATATGGTGTGGGAAACGGAAAACATGTATATCCTCTGCCTATTGGTAAGATGGAGCTAGCCAAGTCTCATAATGAATTTGGAATACAGCTTGCTGACATATACGCTAGTGCGTTAAATTTTGCACTTACTCCACGTGCTGATAAATATGTTAAATATCAAAACGAACTTAAAAAACTTCCAATTTTCCAAAACATACTAAATTTAGCACCATCAACAAATGAATATATACAGCAGAGAATGAAGGAAACGGCAGATATTGATCCGCTTGATTTCCTTTGTGATCATGAGGATGATATTAACCATAAAATGTAATATGTCTATATGGGCGCCAAAGTGTTAAAATTTTTATCAATTATTCTATTTGTTGTTATATTCGTTTTCCTTTGTGGATTATGCGAAGTACTTTTAACTCATGGGTACGATTATGTTTCCCCAGGTGAAGAAGGTGCGACAATTGACATGCAAAGCACAAGTCAGATTGGAGGCTATGTTGGTGGCGTTGTTGGAACTTTGCTATCATTTGTTTCTATCATCTTGCTACTTGCTACTTTGTTGGATCAACAAAAGTCCAATAAAATTCAGAGTTTTGAGGCAATTCTGAATTCGATGATATCAAGATATATGAGTATAGTCGAAGGTACCTCTTATGAGGGTAAAACCGCTAAAGAGGCATTATCATTATTATTGGATCATTACGAGATGATATATGACAGAACCGAGAATTGCTTTAAAGAGTATCAATCTAGTTTAGGCAATAACGATAAAATAAAGGAGTTAATACTTCACCACCCGAAGGTTGTACATGAACTAGCTTTCGGATATTTAATGTATGGATATGATAATTTTTATTTTAGTATAAAGAGGGGCTCAATACTAAATGAGATCAGCTTAAAGATTCATACTCTATTGCAAAAAGAAGTGCCACATGATGAACTTCGATTGTTTAAGATGGATAGAAATAATATACTGGGACATTATTTTAGATGTTTGTTTAGTATAGTGAAATATATTTCATCACAGAAAATTTTAAACGAAAAAGAAAAATATCAGTATGTAAAACAACTGAGATCATTACTTTCTGATAAAGAGCAAATCTTGCTCTATTATGATTCCCTTTCAGATTGGGGTATTCCATGGCTGGAAGGTCTTGGAGCATTTAAATTTAGCAAGATGTGTTATATGGCGAGATTCCGCATGATCAAGAATATTCCATATTATTATGAGTATAAAGGAATAATCCCTACTACATTTTTCAAGAATGAAATTAAAGCTTTCAATAAAAAAAAGATCAAATTCTTTGAATTTAATCTTTGAAAATTTGAATAATAAGGAAGATATTAATTATGAAACAACACTAAATAATTGAACGTTTATAAGCACAATGATAATGTTATGTGTTTATTTTAGTTCTATGATTCTATTTAAACTTCAGATTAGAAAATTATAGCATTAATTTCGTATTGGTTCTTTTCAATTTGTATTGAGCTATGAAAGAAAATAATAACGTATGTATATAAAAACTGGAAAATGTATATGGTGTGGGATGGGGACTCCTGAAGTAACATTTGATAATCAACCTCACATTGTACCAAGAAAACTCGGTGGAAGAGAAATCGGATTTGATATCTGTGACGAATGTAATCATGCATTTGGTGCAGCTAAACAAGGAAAGCCTGCTGTTGATCTGGCGTTCAAAGAGGTGTTCCAAGCCTTTATAAAACTTGGCCATAATCTTAATGCAAATACTTATAAAAGTTTCAGTTCTATATTTTTTAGTTATCATCATAGTAAGCACACGATTAAGATACGATCAAATTTCAGAAGTGATTCTGTAACACGACAATTTAAGCGTGGACTTTATGAGGTTTTTCTTCAGAAATACCATAAAGAAACAGGTAATGGTAATCATCCAATGTTTGACGTAGTTCGTAAATTTGCTCGTTATGACATTGGTGATTTGCATGTGTTCTATGCTTTCAATAATATACTGTTGGTACCACAAGAAGATGAGATGCTAAAGATACCAATGGGGAATGATATAACAGAAAAAATGTTGGAAAGTGGCATGTATGAATTTTGGATGGCAGGCCATATCTTCTTTTTAGAAGTATTTCCGATTGCCTTCATGTCAAGGGGATATGCTTATCTCCAAAAAGCTGCAAGCAATTATTTAATAAATGTGAATGGTAACGAAAGAATCTTTGAAATCAATAATATATTGGATGTGGATATCTTTATGCAAAGGTTTAATTCTAAGTAGAAATATAAATTAATTAACCGCATACTATAGGCGGATGTACTTTCATTGTATGAGAAATCCATATACAAATAACCGCAGACGATTTGTATCAAGTGTGACTAATAAAAACACTTGTACAAATATGGCATGGAATTTTTTGTAATAGTCTTAAATGGCACTATGTTCTAATATAGAAATGTACGAAGATGTTACCTAAGACCTTATTCTGAGTTATTTGCCCACCTATGCTCAGGCAACGATTCAATATATACAAGCTAATTTTCACCAGTCGTAAATTTATTTTACACATATAATTAATCTAACTTACGTTCGATTAATCAAATACAGAACATATGGCACAAGCCTCTAAAAAACAAAAAATCATAGCAATATGTATCTGTCTGATCGTCATCGGAATATGCTCTTATGTTTTTTATGACCTTCTTCCTTCTGATAAAGCTCTTATTTTTTCATGGGGGATTGTTGGTGGAACCATACCATTGAGTATTTTAGTCTATGATACGATACATGAGCGGAAAAGAAAACCAAACATTAAATATCAAACTGCTCCAGTACAGATAAAACCTCGCATAACTGTATTTCTTGAACGTAATGAGGTATGTGCAGGTGATAGCCCTCAGTGTGATACTACGCTGAAAGTCGAGGATTTTGACGACTTAATATATCATCTTAAATACCATTATCTACCTGTTGTGTTGGGCGATGTTAGATGGTTTGCGCATTTATACTCTCTCAATGGTCCTGTGATATTCCGCTTAGATATCCCACTTGTTGGTGAATGTAAAGTGTATGATGTGGCTTCCGATAGTTGGCTGACAGATGGAGAAAGTATTTATATGGAATACGATTTCTAGAGAAGGGAAAAATAGGTTATATCTTTACTGTTCAGTATTGATATCATAGAGCATTGATTGCAACCATTCATTCCTATACATGATGAGAGACAGAAGTGGGAGAACGTAGTTACTATTCATCTTGTTGCAAAGATGATGATAGAATATCAAAAGTTATACAAAGCAGACTCCCGACAATTCAATGATGAAATGCCGGGAGGTAGACTTTATATGTTGTGTTTTGTAAGTTAGCGTGCTTTTTATCGAGTTGAAGCAACAGCCATTGCCTCGAAGATGATACCTGCAGCGGTAACGACTGGGTTAAATTCATATCCTTCATAAACATAGTATGTGTGATGATCGCGATAGACTCTGCGTGCTCCACGTGGCATTTCGCTGATGCGATAGCCGATGAATGGATGTGCGTGATGTGCAAACCTTGCACGGGGCGGCTCATGGCGTACCATGTAGCAATCTCTGTCACGTCTACCATAATTATTGATGATCACCACTTTGTCGCCTCTGTGGTGTCTGCCACCGTTATAAACTCTGTCACCATCGTTATGACGATCATAGTCATTATTCATCATTGCAACATTGTCATTATTGTGACGACCATTATTATCATCATGCTTTGAAGAAGCGTTTGCTGTAATAGTGCTTGCTGCAATTAAGATTGCGAGTGTTGCCATCATCTTTTTCATAACTTATTCCTTTCTTTAATGCTCTTTCGAGCGGTTAATATTTCTTTGTTATGATGCAAAGATACTGTGAAAGACAAGCATTTCAAAAGGATAAATCCTAAAGGATGAATCAGTTTTCCCTATTGGTTTGAGGGAAATCCATACGTATTCATCGTTTGATAATTCTTCTTGATGCTATTTCTTTCTTATAAAATAGAGCATCCAAATTTGTATTTTCTGTCAAATAGTATTATCTTTGTGCTTAATATTACACATAGTTTAATTAACACGAAGCACAAAATGACAAGCGATATACAGGAAATAATAGAAACCCTCCGCAAATTTAATGATGATCGTGATTGGGAGCAATTTCATAATGCGAAAGACTTGGCGATAGCTCTTTCTATAGAAGCTGCCGAATTGAGTGAGGCGTATCTCTGGAAAACAGCTAAGGATGCAAAGATAGAGAAGGTGAGGGAAGAACTTGCCGACATATTTAACTACGCCTTCATGATAGCCGATAAATACAATCTTGATGTTAGGGACATTTGCCTTAGCAAGATAGCACGCAATGCAGAGAAATACCCAGTAGAAAAGGCTAAAGGTAATGCCAAGAAATACAACGAACTATAAAACAAGATGGAGTTTAACTCAAGAATCATATACAGCGCACCGCAATCCCAGTTCTTTAAGGATGTAATGCTCAACAAGGTGGTAGGAAAAATGGTGGAATCTTCTGCCAAAATTAACCTTTCACCAGGTAAGCCTGAGCTAAACTCATGGAATAATAATGTTCGACACGTCAAGGATCTTATTGAGCTGTCAGAAGTTAATGATACTTATGTAACTTTTGAATACTTTATTCCTTATAGTCGCAAACGTATTGATTGTGTGCTTTATGGTCAAGATAAGGACAATAAGAAAAATGTTGTTCACATAGAACTAAAGCAATGGAGCAATACAGGCGTTAAAGAAAGTGATACTGAGGGAAACTTCATGACAAGCGACGAAGAGCCAACTTATACTGTGAATGCATTTACAGGTGGTGCTTATCGTATAGTACCTCATCCTTCGCAGCAGGTTAAAGGCTATCAAGGTTATTTGACTAACTTTGTAGAAACAGTTAGTAGCCATGAGGTATCGCTAACTGGTATGGCATATTGCTATAACTATTTCCGTGATTCAACACTCTCAACTCTGCTGTTTGATGATAAATACAAGCCCTTGTTGAATGAATTTCCAACATATGCTGCTGATGATGTAGAGGCATTAGCGAAGGATTTATATCGACTGTTAGGCAACGGACAAGGTTTGTCTGTTTTTAATAAGATGATGTCGAGTCCTATTCGCCCATCGAAGAAGCTGCTTGAAGAGGTTTCTACAATGATTGAAAATGCTGATCCTTCAGCTTTTTCATTGATAGAGGACCAGATTGTTGCGCGAAATATCATTCGTGATAAGATAAAATTGCTTAGTAAAAATAAGAATCAGAAGAGTGTTATCTTGGTGAAAGGAGGTCCTGGTACGGGCAAGACGGTGATAGCATTGCATCTGATTGCCGAAATGGCTAAGTCGAACCTCAATGTACATTATGCTACAAAGTCTAAACCTTTACTCGAAGGTGTGCGTACGCAGCTGAAGCCTAATAGTAGAGTGCTTTTCTCAAATGTAGGGAGCTTTATTCCTTACAGCACTGAAGAGAATAGTATTGATGTTCTTTTTGTTGACGAAGCGCATCGTATTCTGAAAAGCGCAAACACTCAATTTACAAAGGCGGTTGCAAGAACTGACTTGTCGCAGATTGATACGCTAGTTCGTTCAGCAAAAGTATCTGTGTTTTTCATAGACGATCGTCAAGCTATTCGTGGTGTGGAAATTGGTTCTTCTGAACTTATACGTGAATGTGCTGCACGGTGGAATGCAAAGGTTGATGAAGTAGAACTCGTTTCTCAATTCCGTTGTAATGGTTCTGACAATTATTTAAACTGGATTGAGCAAGTTTTGTATAATCAAGAGATTAAATCAGTATTTGATAAGACAGAATATGATTTTCAAGTATTTGATGATCCACAGAAAATGTACGATGCTCTTTGCGTTAAAAATGCCGAACAAGGAGTTACGGCTCGTCTTACAGCTGGATTTTGTTGGCCTTGGACGAATCATCTAGTTGATGGAAAGTTGGTCTCGGATGTGCAAATTGGTGACTTTGCGATGCCTTGGGAAACTCATGAAAAAATAACTTCTATACCTAAGGGGTATGTGCGGTGGTATGAATGGGCTTATAAACCTGAAGGCATTAAACAGGTGGGATGTATCTATACTGCTCAAGGTTTTGAATTTGACTACGTTGGTGTCATTATAGGAGACGATTTCCGTTATAACGAAATAACTAAGCAAATATTCACAGACAAATCGGCATGTCAAGATCGTGTGTTGCGCCAAAATCGACAAGGATCAACGATGACATTTGATGACTATGTACGCAATATTTATCGTGTACTGATGTCAAGAGGTATGAAAGGATGTTATGTTTATTGCTGTGACCCTGCATTGAGTAGACATCTTAAGTCGCTTATAGACGAAATGCCTACATTTGAAATAAAAGCTGCAGAACTACTTCCAGAGCATACTGAAGAGCCAATGATTGCTGCTGAGGAAATTTATGAAGAAAAGGAGTTAATTGTTGCAGAAGTAGAGCCAGAAAAACAATATACAGAATATCTTCCATTATATTCAATTCGAGCCGCTTGTGGTCGCTTTGGTGATGGCGAACCTGTGGAAATACAGGGATGGGTAAAAGCTGAAGGAGTAGGGCGTTTGAATCTAAATATGTATGTCGTGAAGGCTGTAGGTCACTCAATGGAGCCATTTATCCATGATGGTGAATATTGTGTGTTCAGAACTTACACTGGTGGTTCACGTCAGGGAATGGTTGTACTTGCACAGCATCATAGTTTTTATGATTCAGAGAACCAAGGTGCATATTCAATAAAGGAGTATCAAAGTGTGAAGCATTATAATCCTGACGGTACATGGGAGCATGATGAAATTCTTCTTATGCCACGTAATCCTGAATATACACCAATACGAATTAGCGTTGAAGATAGTGATGACTTCCGCATTGTTGGTGAGTTTGTTGCCAAGCTTGAAGAATCATAAAAAGATAAGGAGGCTTGAGAAGTACTAGGGCAATCCTAATAATCCTTATCTTATTTTATTTAAATAATATTTCCCCTGGTAGTCCCAGGGGATTTTTGTATCTTTGCGGTTAGATATAAATTTAATGGTGTGAATAATATAATAAACCAAAATAATACTTTTGAAGCAAACAATGGAAATGCAACGAAGCACCCTAGATGTTTGTACGATTCATCATTGGATGATTTCCTTAATGCTAACGGTGATGAAGTTTTTGGACGCATAGTCAAGGCTTATCATGGTGTAGATCTAACTAATACCAATGAGGCATGGGAACACGAAATTGTTATTCTACAAAACGCTCTTTTGGCTTGGAAAAGCGAGAATGCACACATAGCCTTTGAATATGATATTCCTCGTTTGGGAAAGCGTATTGATGTTGTTCTGATGCTAAGAGGCATAATCTTTTGTTTGGAATTTAAAGTGGGTAAGAATATTGCTTTGCAGGCAGATGTGGAGCAGGTGCTTGATTATGCTTTAGATTTGAAGAACTTTCATTATTATAGTAAAGATAGGGTTATTGTGCCTATTCTAATTCCTACTACTTATAATAAAACTACAGAGGTATTGCAACAATCGGTTTATGATGATAGAATCTATAATCCATTGGTGACAGGTATAGATAGTTTGCCATCTTTGATTGAAAGTGTTATAAGGAATGAAAATGCCTCGCCAGATAAAGTGGATTGGGCAAAAGATTGGTTGATAAGTCCATACAAGCCAACTCCTACAATCGTAGAAGCTGCTCGAACGTTATATGAAAATCACTCTGTAGAAGATATAACGCGCCATGAGGCTGATGATGTTTCAACAGATCAAACCATTGATTATATTTTGAACGTTATCAAAGAAAGTAAAGAAAAGCGAGAAAAAAGCATTTGTTTCGTGACTGGCGTACCTGGAGCAGGAAAAACTCTTGTAGGCTTGGATGTTGCAATCAAACAATCGTATAAGGATGGTGAGAAGGATAGAGAGAATGGTGCTGTATATTTGTCAGGTAATGGTCCTTTAGTTGCTGTGTTGACCGAAGCTCTTGCTATTGACAATAAGAAGAAATGTAACGAAAGGGGTGAGAAAAAGAATTTGTCTGATAGCCGTAGAGAGGTTGGTGAATTCTTGCAGATTATTCACCGCTATCGTGATAATATGCTTGCTAAAATAAAGAATCCTGTTGAAAATGGAAAGTTGGAAATTGATCCTGATAAGGCTATTAAGATGGGTGAAACGGGATATGGTGAGGTAGAACATGTCGCTATTTTTGACGAAGCTCAACGCTCGTGGACTCATAAGCGACTGGCAGATTATTTGAAGCGCGGTGGTACTTATGGAAATAAGCTCAAGGTTCCAAATTTTCCTGTTTCAGAGGCCTCGTTCTTAATATGGTCGTTGGATCAACGTGAAGATTGGGCCGTAATAGTTTGTCTTGTTGGTGGAGGTCAGGAGATTAATACAGGTGAAGCTGGTATTTCTGAATGGATAGAAGCCTTGAATACAGATTATAAGCATTGGAATGTTTATATATCAAATAAGCTAAATGCAATAGAATATGCAGAAGGAAAAGTAAACGAACTTTTGCTAGGAAATAAAAGGGTTACATATTCTGATAGTTTGCATTTGGCTGTGAGTTTGCGCTCGTTCAGAGCAGAAACATTGTCAGCCTTTGTTCATTCCTTGTTGACTTTTAGTAATGATGCCCCTTTGCTATATAAAGATGTTGACCAAAAGGGGGTATCCTGTGTTTTTGACGCGTGATATAAATAAGGCTCGTGCTTGGTTGCGCAAGAATGCAAGAGGTTCTCAACAAACAGGTGTTCTTGTTACAAAAGTTGCCGCTCGGTTTAAACCTCAAGCTGTACATGTTTTGGGACAAGGAGACGAGAATGCTGTTCACTGGTTTTTAGAAGACAAGACAGATATTCGCTCTTCTAATTATCTAGAGGATGCAGCGACAGAGATTCAAGTTCAGGGATTGGAACTTGATTATGCTTGTGTCCTCTGGGATGCAGATATGCGTTATGAGGATAATGGTTGGGGATATTACAAGTTTAATGGTAAGGTAAAGTGGAATCCTGAGAAAAATGAGGAGAGTAAGAAGTATATGTTGAATGCATATCGAGTGTTGCTTACTCGTGCTCGTCAGGGGTTTGTAATTTGTGTACCAGAAGGAAATAGTCGTCTGAATGCAGAAGGATTTCCAGAAGACCAAACTCGCTTACCTGAGTTTTATGATGGTACTTATAACTATTTGAAAAGTTTAGGTATCAATGAGCTATAACACCGAAAATGGAGGTTATGAAAAAGATAGAAGTTGTTGCTGCAGTAATCTGCAGTGGAGATAAGATCTTTGTAACGCAAAGAGGTTATGGTGAGTTTAAAGATTGGTGGGAGTTTCCGGGTGGAAAAATTGAAGTAGGTGAAAGTACTCTGGATGCACTTCATCGAGAGATTCTAGAGGAGTTGAACACGAAAATAAAGATTCGTGATTTCATTCAAACTGTAGAAATTGATTATCCAAACTTCCACCTCATTATGCATTGTTATTTGTGTGAAGTAACCAAAGGCAATCTTACTCTTCTTGAACATGAAGCTGCCCGATGGATAAGTCTATCGGAATGGAATACTATCCAATGGCTCCCTGCCGATGATGCAATCTATGAGCGTGTTAAGGAATTGATAGGATAAGTTTTTTCACCACCCTAACATGCAAAGAAACTGACATCTGATTTAAGGGGGGCTTACAACAATATGTCAAGTAATACAGTTTATTCCTTCTCTATGTTAATCGGCTGACCATCTCTCTCAATGCTCCAAAAAGGAATGTTGTATTCGTCGGTAAACTCTTTCATGCGCCATGCACTCTTAAAACCACTAACAACGAAATGCATTGGTATAAACAATCCAACTTTGAATTGCTCTATGAATTGTCTGGCTCCACGAGTATATCCGTTACCAATACGACCATCTACGGGGAACATAACAACATCGAATGAGTCCGTTATCTTTTTGATGTCTTTCAACTCTCCTAGGAATTGTTTCTCATCTTTTATCGGATCAATAACACCAAATGCTTCACTATCAATAGTGCCTCCATTGTAGTCATCAGTAAGAAAGCGGGCATACCAATTATTTAAATCTCCAGCATGGAAAAAGCGTTTAATTGTAGCTTGATTTTTAGCATCCTTTACGTCAACTATCCATGAAACGCCACTATCATTACTACCTGTGGCATAGACATTTATAATATCGTTACTCCATACAGAACCTTTTGCCATCCATACGTCAGCATCTTCCTTGTCAGCTCTTCGGCGTTTCATAATATCCTTAGAAAGAATGTAGGTGATAGAAAGAGTAGGGTTATCAGTTCTCCACTTCAGAATATCCTTAGTGAAATGGTCTTCGTGGAAATGACTCGCAAATACATAAATGGGCTTATTAGTAGTGGATAGTATTCTTGGAATGACTCCTGCTGGGTCCATCCAGCAATCAAAGATGAGCACACAACTTTCTGTCTCAATTGCAAAACCACTATGATATATATATGTCAGTTTCATTGCTAGATACATCTTAAATCATTTCACAGATTCTATCTTCTCTGATAATCTTGGGCGTAGCTTTGCCAGCCAACACCAGCACTTTCTTGCCATTACGGTATATATGCAGTTGGCGTGAGCGAACAACTGCAGTAAGCTCGTTATCATCCTGCATAGCTATCCAAATATGATGGTAAACGCCATCTTCTTCAAATAGCTTCTTCTGCAAGTGTGAGCACATGTTGGTTGTATCTATTGAAATCATTTATTTTAAGGGCTTAATATTATATGTTAACTTTTAGCTATCATTTGATTATCAACGCTAAAAGACAATTGTAGATTAAACTTTATTTTGCGTTCCTATTACTTGTTTGCTAAGTAGAACTGTACTAGTTCTTTTCATTGGAAACAAAGGTACAAAATAAAATCATATGGTAAGTGATGCGTAAGAGAAAATATACTTTGCTAAGGTAAAAACGTAAAATAATCGTCTGAGAATCAAAAGTTACTAAAGAATACTTGTTTGATTCAAATTAATAGTTTATTTTTGCGATGTTATACTTCAATAAAGTACTATATGTGCTTCCCCAAAAAAATGGAGTAGTTGATGAATGGATAGGTAGGTAGAGAAAACCATAATCGAATATCTGAAAGAATGTACTGAGTTTGGGGTAAAATATTATCTAATTCTTTAACTAATAATTAATTGATAAAACAATGAAATATGATGAATTAACCATCATTGGGCTCCCAAAGAGTTTCAAAATTTACAAGGCTATAGATTATCTATATCCAAATGGAGAGCCTGATAATCCTGAGGATGTTCTATATGACGAATATTTTGTAGAATGTGACGAAGGAGAAGATGCAAGTATTGTGTTTAAGTATAACGAATCGGCAACAGGTGTATATGTAGTTTATAATTCTACAGTAAACGCTATGAACCTATGGCTCTCTCCATGGGCAGTTGAAGCCGACGTTTTGTTGTATGTTGCATTCATTAATGCTATTTTGAAGAAGCATCCTCGTACAAAGTTGTATGATAAATATGATATTATCAAGAATCTGACCGATATTGAACTTAATCGGATGCTGGCAGATAGAAGAAAGTATTTGAAGCGTTTGCTTCAGACCAAAGATGGTTTCACAATGGAGGGGATAAATGATGATTTCATTCTTCAAGTTGCTCATCTTCGAAAAGCCACTTCAATTGATATGCAGGTAACAGAACTGCAACAAGTATTCACAAAAATGCAATGGGAAGAAGATGAAGTATAATTGGATTAGTCTTAATGCAAGAACACGACCTATGATAAAATGGTATAATATTGTTCCACACGATTATATAATTTCCTATTAAAAAAAGAAACGGTCTCAAATTAAATCATCTTCTCATCAATTAACAATTTAACAAACTCACATTTATTTACTTTCCAATGCAGAAGTGCTGGAAGATGTTGCCTAAAACCTCATTTGGAGTGATTTGTCCACCAGTGATTTCAGACAACTGTTCAAGACATATACGCAGGTCTTCGCTAATTAGGTCACCGCTTAAATCAGCTTCCATTGCATCTATTACACGAGTTATGCTTTCGTTGGCATGTGTCAGAGCCTCATAATGGCGGGCACTAGTTACGATTACAGAATTCTCGTTAATCTCTGGTATGTTGGCTGCTGTGTATAGGGCTTGCTCCAACTGTGATATGTTTGTACCCAACTTTGCCGATATTTCCAAATGTTGCAAGGTTGGTGTAGCTGTTGTAAGTTGGTTGATGATATTGTTAGCAGAAGAATCGTTGCTATCAATTTTGTTAATAACAATTATCAGTTTCTTATCAGCGCAACGTTCCTGAATATTCTTTATTTCTTCTAAAGATGGGATAGCGTCTATTAGCCATAAAATTAAGGTGGCTTCGTCTATCTTCTTGAATGTACGTTCTATTCCAAGCTGCTCAACCTTATCTTCTGTCTGACGAATTCCAGCAGTATCGATAAACCGGAATGTGATTCCGTTTATCTCAGTTGTATCTTCGATGACATCACGAGTTGTTCCGTGGATATCACTAACGATAGCTTTGTCTTCGTGAAGAAGTTGATTGAGTAGGGTACTCTTGCCGACATTTGTTTTACCGATAATTGCTACAGGAATTCCTTCTTTCAACGCATTACCAGTTTCAAATGATTTTGCTAATGACGTTATTCGCTCATGAATCTTCTTGGCAAGTTGCATTAGTTCGCTACGATCAGCAAACTCTAACTCCTCATGATCAGAGAAATCAAGCTCAAGTTCCAATAATGATGTTATCTTCAGCAACTGGTCTCTAAGGATAGACAACTCACTACTGAAATGTCCCTTGAGCTGACTGAGCGCCATCTTATGGGACGCACGGTTGGTTGCAGAAACAAGATCAGCAACAGCCTCAGCCTGACTAAGGTCCATCTTACCATTTAGATAGGCACGCTTTGTATATTCGCCAGGTTCTGCCTGACGACAGCCTGCATCAATGAGAGTGTGAACCACCTTATTGAGTATGTAGGCTGAACCATGACAAGATATCTCTGCACTGTCTTCACCAGTATAACTATGAGGAGCACGATATACAGAAACTAGTACATCATCAATAGTTGAACCTTCTTTATCAATGATCTCACCATAGTGTACTGTATTTGGTTTAACCAAAGATATATCCTTGCTGAATATACTATTGGTGATACTAATTGCTTCAGGTCCTGATACTCTTACTATTCCGATTGCACCTCCGGTAGGTGTAGCCAGTGCACAGATATTGTCGTTATTCATTTAAATTCTTTCAAGTACAAGTTTTATTAATCCATCAATGGTATTCTTATAGCCGGTGTTTGCTTGTTTAGCGCGACGGTTGGCTATGACCATACAGCATGTAAGTGCTTTATGTCCCATCAATGCAGAAAGACCAGCAACAGCAGAACTTTCCATTTCGAAGTTTGTGATGTTCAAACCATTGTATTCAAAGCTTTCAACCATCTCATTCTGATCAGGATCTGCTAAAGGAATGCGTAACTCTCTGCCCTGTGGACCGAAGAAGCCACCGCATGCGATCGTTACACCTCTTACCATGTCTGTACCAGCAACACGATCAAGTAGTTCGTTGTCAGCATCAATTACGTAAGGTGCACACAGTAAAGGATTCCAATCCATGTGTTTCTTGAATGCTTCTTCAAGTTTGAGATCGCAAACTTCATTACGTCCTGCATAGAAGTTGAGCAATCCGTCAAATCCAATACTTTTTACACTTGCAATATATGTTCCTGTAGGAGTGTTCTCCTGAAGACCTCCACAAGTACCAATACGTACAAATGTTAGCGTACGATGTTCAGGCTTTTCGTGACGTGTTTTGAAGTCGATGTTTGCCAAGGCGTCCATTTCGTTTAAAACAATGTCTATATTGTCACATCCTATACCTGTGCTTTGTACTGTTATGCGTTTTCCCTTATATGTACCTGTTATAGAGTGAAATTCACGACTTTGAACCTCACATTCCTGCTCTTCAAAGTGTGATGCAACGAGGCTTACGCGTCCAGGATCACCAACTAGGATTACTTTATCAGCAAGCTGTTCTGGTTTAAGGTGCAAGTGAAAGACACTACCGTCTTCATTGAGAATCAGTTCTGATTCTGCAAAATATTTTTTCTCATCCATAGTTAATAAATTATTTGATGTTTTCGTTATTTCTTATTTCTTTTTCAAGTTTTGATATCTCATCACATAGCTGTTCATTAGACTTTTCTGCCTTGATAATCTTATCGTATAATGACTTTTTGGTGTTAACATTTGATATCGCATATTTATCACGCATTAAATCCAATTGATGCGCATCTTGTTCCTGTTCAGAAATCATTTGTATAAGTTTGCTATATTTCTGTCTGTTGCTAGGTGAGAATTCAGAAATACTGTGATATGTTGTGTTGTCGTTTATAACAAAGTTTATATCTCCATTATTTTTTGCTGTAGCATTATTACGGTTAATCATGGCTTTCAGTCTGGCTAAGGCTACATTGCGGTCGCCAAACTTCCATGTCTCTGATATAGAATGTATTGTAGCCATTCTATTTAACTGCTTCTCGTTAAGATTATCACCTGTGAAGTTAAGTCTTTCTTTTGTAGGTACAAAAGTGTAAATACAGACTTTTCCTTCTGGTTGGTTACGGTCTGTAACTAGCCATCCCAATTGGTCGAAGTCGTCTATAGCAAGCAGATAGTCGTTGGCTGTAGAGTTGAAAGGAAGTCCGTAATTTTCAGGAGGAAAGAACGAATTGTTATTGCTGTTATATCTTGTTAGGAAGATATCGTATCCTCCAATACTGTTTTTACCTTTAGCAGCGAAGAATAATGTAACTCCGTCACTTTGTAAAAATGGATATAGCGGCATATCATAATTCTTGTCGATAGAGTTTATGCTCGTTGGAGTCGACCATTTATCGCCAATCTTATCTATTGTGCAGATATTCGTCTGCAATGAATCGCCATCAGCGAAAATGGCTCTGTTGCCAAATCCGTTGATGTAAACAGTATTGTTATTACTTGTTTTCTTATCGAAGAATTTATTTGAGTATTCTAATCTGCCAGATTCTTTGTTTAGTGGAATGTGGCTTAAAAAATCGTTTTTACTTACTACGGTGCTGTCAATAAACATAATCTTGGCTGTAGCAGGCATCAACTGTTTCATCAAATCAAGATTTATTACTTTCTTATCAGATGTGATGCTTATGGCAGCTTTAGCCTTGACAACACGCTTTGCTGTTTGCGCATTTACAGTTAATGTGGCTAGCATTGACGCTGCTAAAAGATATTTTGCTTTACTTTGCATTTTGTTTATTCCTTTATAATATAAGAGAAGTCTTTATCCTTCACACTTACAAAATTACAAAATAAATTTCAAAACGCCATAATAATTGTATAAATTGTTGTTTGAATTGTCTATTCCTACAAATGATGTTATACCTCAAGTGTTACAGTGAAAGTACTACCGCTGCCTATTTGACTATCAACGGTGAGAGTGCCTCCATGTGCTTCTACGAAATCTTTTGAGATAGAAAGTCCAAGTCCACTTCCTTGTACCTTTGTACCCGGAACGCGAAAATAATGATCGAATATACTTTGGTGATATCTCGGATCAATACCTTTTCCAAAGTCACTTACATATATTTGTACGTGGGAGTTGTCTTGTTGCAGCGCACCTATTATTACGCGTGCATTTTCTTGAGAGTAGCGTATTGCGTTCGACAATAGATTCGTCACTACCCATGCTATTTTCTCGCTGTCAACAAACAATTTTGATATGTTATTATCTTTGGGGTATTCAACTTCTATAGAGATATTGAATTTCTCTGCTTGAACTCTATTTGCTTTTATAGCATAATCGATTAATTCAATAGGTCGTGTTATGCGTGGTTTCAGTTGCAATTTACCAGACTCAACTTGAGTCATGTTTAGCAGTTCGCTGGTGATGCTAAGCAATCTTTCACTATTCTGTTTGATATCATCAGTTAGCTCAGCCTGTTCGTTGTTTAGTATTCCAATGCGTGAGTCCTCAAGTAATTTTAGACTCATCATAATGGCAGCGATAGGAGTCTTTAGTTCATGTGATATAGTAGAAATAAAAGTGGTCTTTGCAGAATCACGTTCCTTAAATTCGGTCACGTTCTTAAGCATAATCATGTGACTCCTTTCATCTTTTTCGTTATGGCCTTTTTTATTTACTATTGTGATATACTTAACTTGGAAATAACTTTCTTTTTCATCAGAATAAATCTTGAGAGGTATTTCGTTTGTCTGCTTATTCAGAGATGTGGAATTGTCAATATTACTTTCCTTTTTATCTAAGTCTCTTATTAATTGTCTGAGTAAGTCATTACTTATAGACAGTTGATTTGCTGAATGTCCAATAGCATCATCCCGTGAAATATTAAGTATAGAAAGTGCAGCGTCATTAATGAAAATGATATTTTTGTTATTGTCTAGGGTTATTATTGGTTCTGTAATGCTATTGACGAGTGTTTCCATATATTTTTTAGCAGCAATAAGCTGAGAAATAGAACTTGCGTGATATGCTGCAAGCCTTTCTGCCATAATGTTGAAATTGCGAGAAACATCGTCAAATTCTTTTGTACCATATAATTGTAACCTTCTTTCATAATGCTGAGATGCAATATCTTGAATAGCATTCAATAGTTCTTTTATAGGACGAGCTATAGAAGAGGGGAATGATATCCATATTCCAATACCAGTGAAAATACATATAGCGCCAAGCATGGTTATCCAGAATAGGGCACGCTCCATACCAGGACCTGCTGCCGGACTTTCTGGGTCGGTAGCGGTGAGTATTTGCACATTTATTACAGATACGACGACAAGAGCGAATGTCATCATCACAAGTAATCCTATTACAAGTGTGAGTTTTGTCTTAATATTCATAATGCTGTATTTTTTTGTTTTACTATGCAAGTATAATCAAATCTATTCTTTTTTTAGCAAGAAATTGTAGAAATTTGCGATATTTCCTTATTTTCATTATTGTAGAAGGCATATTAAAAGATGGTCGTCCAATACAAACTGTTGTTATATTTCGTTGTATGCACAATGCTTCTATTTCTTTGATTACATCACTGGATGAAGCTTGTATTACTTCTCCACCAAGTTCTATCGTAAGTTGAAAATGATTTAATACATGTCGTTGTGATGCTAAGCTCACTCTGTCGGGACTTTCAGAAGGACGGCGTACGTAGAGTGTACAGAATGTTGAATTATGCTGGGCTGCAATTCTTGCTGCACGACGTATGATATGACGTGGCGTCAAAGCATTGCTGCTTATGCATGCTAGTATAGAATGTGATTCTACATTAGTTTTTGATAAATCATTTTGCGCCTTGTTAGCAACTCTAAGTGCAACTTCTCCAAGTGCAAGGGAACGTAGTTTTAGTATATTCTCTGTACTGAAAAAGTGATTTAGCGCAGTTTCTACTTTAGCCTTGCCATATATTTTTCCTTCACATAACCGTTGTCTTAGTTCTTCGGCAGTAAGGTCAATATTTACTATTTCCTCTGCTTCACTGAGAATACTATCAGGAACAAGTTCTCGAATCTCTACACCTGTAATTTTTCCAGCTTCCTCACTAATGCTTTCAATGTGCTGGATATTTACGGCTGTTATAACATTTATACCAACATTTAGCAGCTGTTCAACATCCTGCCAGCGTTTTGTATTTTTACTTCCTGGTAAATTGGTATGAGCCAATTCATCAACAATAACGACCTCGGGATGTTGCATTATGACATTGTCAAGATCCATTTCTTCAAGTTGCTTTCCTTTATAGAAAAGCTTCCTGCGTGGTATAACAGTAAGCCCGTTGAGCAAATTTTCCGTTTCACGTCTTTTGTGAGTTTCAACAAATGCTATTTGCACGTCAATTCCTTGTTGCTGCATGTGATGGGCATCTTTAAGCATGCGAAAAGTTTTACCTACACCGGCAATCATGCCGATGTAGATTTTTAACTTTCCACGTCTTTGCTTTCTTATGATGTCAAGAAAGTGTTGTGCAGCCTTGTCGTTATCGTAATAAGTATCGTTCATAATATCAATGCTATTTGTTATCTAACATGATGTTCAACTTTAATACATTTATCTTCTCAGGTCCAAATATACCGAGCAAAGGGTGTTGTACACATTTATCTACAATTTGTTTTACATATTTTTCAGATATTCCACGTGCCTTGGCAACTCGTCTGATTTCTAAGTAGGCACTTTGTAATGAGATATCTGGGTCAAGACCAGAACCACTGGCAGTAACCATTTCAGCTGGAACATCATTATGTTTGATGTATGGATGAGCTTTAAGAAATATTTCACGTCGTTGTTCTACCTTTTTCAGATACTCAATATTTGATGGTCCTGCATTACTTCCTGCAGAAGAAGATGCATCATAACCATTTCCTGCACTTGAAGGTCTGCCCCAAAAATATTTGTTGCTATGAAACTCCTGTCCAATGTTTGCAGCACCTACAATTTTATGTGACTGATCTTTATTTTCTGCTTTAGAATATACAACTTCAGCTTTGCCATTGTTAGGTGAGGCTATTCGTGAAAACGTCCAAAGTACCAATACATATCCTATGCCTAGCAAAAGGCAAAAGGCTATTGTGAGCCTAAATGATTTTATTAAGCCATTTATGATGCTCTTTATATAAACGATCTTCATAATCTTATTTATTAATTATTACCCTATAAACAAAGTCCTACAATCATATCAATAATCTTAATACCTACAAAAGGCGCTACAATTCCACCGAATCCATATACTAATAGATTTCTTCGTAGTAATGCCGAGGCTCCGATAGGTCTATATTTAACACCTCGCAATGCTAAAGGAATAAGTAACGGGATAATGATTGCATTAAATATCACAGCAGATAAAATAGCACTTTCGGCACTGTGTAATCCCATTATATTGAGAGTTGACAATTGTGGAATAGCAACCATGAACAGTGCAGGCACGATAGCGAAGTATTTTGCAACGTCATTAGCTATAGAGAATGTGGTGAGTGTGCCTCGTGTCATTAATAACTGTTTACCTATTTCCACTATTTCTATAAGTTTTGTAGGATCGTTATCCAAGTCTACCATATTACCAGCTTCCTTAGCAGCCTGTGTTCCGCTGTTCATTGCAACACCAACGTCAGCTTGAGCCAATGCCGGTGCATCATTAGTTCCGTCGCCCATCATTGCCACCAGTTTACCTTGTTGTTGCTCATTGCGAATATATCTCATCTTGTCTTCGGGTCTAGCTTCGGCAATAAAATCATCAACGCCAGCACGTTCAGCTATGAAAGCAGCTGTGAGAGCATTGTCTCCAGTAACCATAACTGTTTTGACACCCATTTTGCGTAGTCTATCAAATCTGTCTTTTATGCCCGGTTTGATGATGTCTTGTAATTCTATGACTCCGGCAATCTTCTTATTTATGCTTACTACAAGTGGAGTACCACCCATCTTCGTGATAGTTTCAATAACAGTCTGTGCTGTATTTGGGAAAATGCCACCAGCGTTTTCTGTTATTTGTCTCATTGTGTCAAAAGCTCCTTTACGGATTTCATTGCCATCAGGCAGATTAATACCTGAGCAGCGTGTTTCTGCAGTAAAAGGAATCATCTTGGCATGGATGATTTGTTTTTGATCAATGCTTATTCCCATTTTCTGCCCCAATTCAACAATAGATTTTCCTTCAGGAGTATCATCACTTGCCGATGAGAGGACGCAAAGATTTCCAAATTCTTTATCACTGAATCCTTCTACTGGGTAGAAATGCGTAGCTCTTCTGTTGCCAATAGTTATAGTGCCGGTCTTATCAAGTAATAGTGTGTCAATGTCACCAGCCGTTTCAACAGCTCGTCCAGATTTTGTTATTACATTTGCTCTCAGTGCTCGGTCCATTCCAGCAATACCGATAGCTGAAAGTAAACCTCCGATTGTTGTTGGTATGAGGCATACAAATAATGATATTATAGCTGCAATACCTATTGTAGTGCCAGAGTACCAAGACATTGGAACAAGTGATATACACACAATTATAAACACAAGAGAGAAGGTTGATAATAATATTGTAAGGGCAATCTCATTAGGTGTTTTTTGTCTTGATGCACCTTCAACTAGTCCAATCATTTTATCAAGAAAACTTTCTCCAGGACGTGTTGTTACTTTTACACGTATGTGGTCACTGAGTACAATGGTTCCACCTGTAACAGAACTGCGATCACCTCCAGACTCTCGTATTACAGGAGCTGATTCACCAGTTATTGCACTTTCATCTATTGAAGCCATACCTTCAACAATTTCTCCATCAGAAGGTATAATGTCACCGGCTTCGCAAACAAACTCATCTCCAAGTTTTAACAGAGAGCTGCTTATAGTTCTATATGTGTTACCTTCAATTAATTTTGCAGGTGTTTCCTCTCTGGTCTTTCTTAGACTGTCAGCTTGTGCTTTACCTCTAGCTTCGGCTATGGCTTCGGCAAAGTTGGCGAACAGCAGTGTCATGAATAGTATTATAAATACAGCTATATTATATCCTGCATTTCCAAGAACTACAGAGTCGTTTGTCATGGCTGAAGTAACTGTTACTACAGCCATTATAGCAGTGCATATTTCAACAAGAAACATTACAGGATTCTTGATCATAGTTTTTGGATCAAGTTTCTTTATGGCTTGCCAAACACTATTTTTTACCATCTCCTTATTGAAAAGGGAGGTCTTATTCTTATCTTTCATATTTTAGTCTTTTATATACTTAAATATTCAGCTATCGTACTTAATGCATGAGCAGGAAAGAAAGCTAAAGCGGCAATAATGAATATAATAACAAAAGTCATTATTCCAAAAGTTAATGTGTCTGTACGAAGAGTTCCGGCACTTTCTGGAATGTATTTCTTTTTTGCAAGCAAACCTGCTATTGCTACCTGTCCTATTATTGGAATGTATCTTCCCAAAATCATAACTAAGCCACACAAAATGTTCCAAAACCAGGTGTTGTCTTTCAGTCCTTCGAATCCAGAACCATTGTTAGCAGATGATGATGTAAACTCGTATAACATTTCGCTCAGTCCGTGATAGCCTTGATTGCCTAGCCATCCTCCTTCTCTTGATACAAATTCTGGTGCTTTTACAGCGAGCCATGCAGCCAAACCAGTTCCTGCTAAAATCAAGAAAGGATGGAGTAGTGCCATAAGAGAAGCTATTTTCATCTCTCTAGCCTCTACTTTTTTACATAAGAATTCAGGAGTACGCCCGACCATGAGTCCACTTATGAATACAGCTATGATTATGAATGTGAAATAGTTCATCCAACCAACGCCGACACCGCCGAACCATGAATTTATCTGCATGTTAAGCATTTCTACCATACCTGATAGAGGCATCATGCTGTCGTGCATTCCATTAACGGAACCATTTGATGTTGTGGTTGTAGAAACACTCCATAATGCAGTTGCTACAGACCCCAATCTCACTTCTTTACCTTCCATAGCTCCAGTATGCTGGCTTATTCCCAAAGAGGTCAGTCTTGGATTGCCTTGCATTTCCTGATGAACATTTATGAATACACCTACAAGGTAAGCAAATAGCATTACACCAAAAATGCTAAATCCTAATTTGCGCTTCTTTACATAAAAGCCGAAGGCAAAGACCATTGCCATAGGGATAAGCATTATAGCGATACATTCTACTGTATTAGTAAGATATGTAGGATTTTCTAAAGGATGTGCAGAGTTTGCTCCAAAGAATCCACCTCCGTTTGTTCCGACTTGTTTTATTGCCACAATAGCAGCTGTTGGTCCTTGTGACACATTCTGAACTTTACCTTCAAGAGTATTTACTTCCATTTTCCCGTCAAAAGTCATAGGAACTCCTTGTAGTATAAGGATAAATCCTATTATTAATGACAATGGTAGTAAGATGCGCGTTACGCTCTTGACAAGGAAATTCCAAAAATTGCCTATTGTGTTAGTTGTCTTGGCTGCTAAAGCTTTCATTATTCCTGCCATACAAGCCATACCTGTTGCTGCTGTGACAAATTGGAATAACATTACAACGGCTAATTGAGTGAAATAAGTTAGTCCGCTTTCACCGCTATAGTGCTGTAGATTACAGTTTACAAGAAAACTTATAGCTGTATTGAAGGCCTGATGTATTGTTTGACCACCATTCCCATCTGGATTTAATGGTAGATATCCTTGGGCGACAAGTAGTATTAAAGCCCAGACAAACCAGAATAGGTTGATTGTAAGCATTGCCCTAAGAAATGTCTTCCAGTTCATTTCTTTGTCTGGATTTATACCGCCGACTTTATAAATCAACCTTTCTACAGGTTTTAAAAAGTCGAGGTAAGTCTTTTCGCCTTTATATACTCGCGCAATATATTTACCTAATGGATAAGCTAAACTTATCATTATTACTATTTGTAATATCGCACCCCAAATTTCTGTTCCCATATTTTAGAGTTTTAAAATTTTTCTGGTTTTATCAGTACATATATCATATAACAGAACATTATGATGCTGATGATAAACATAATTAAATACATAGTCTTTTCTTTTTTTAATTAAATCTTTTCAAACCATTCAATACATTTATAAAATACGCCAAAGCACGTTATTCCGCAGAGGAGACATGCAAGTAATTCAAAAATAAGTGTAGTCATTTTATTATTATTTTAAATTATTTATTATTCTTAATTACGAAAACTGTGCCATAATTATTTTTATTTTTGTAATTATCTGTATTATAGAGCTTTATATGTATATAGTTAAATATAAACATTAATTTTATACCTTTCCAAAATGAAAGACTTGCCATACCAAAATGAAAAGCTATATACATTAGATGTGATAATGTTTTTATGTTTGTAAAATTATTCCTACTTTTGCAATGATACAATAAATAAACCAGACTATATGAATACATTACTGATAATAGACGATGAACCTATTATTCGCAAACTTCTTTCGCGAATGATGGAATTGGAAGGTTATGAAGTGTGGCAAGCTGTTGACTGTACTCAAGGATTGAGACAGGTTAAGTTGCATAAACCACAAGTCGTGCTTTGTGATGTATTTTTGCCAGATGGCAACGGTGTTGATATGGTTAAAAAAATCAAGCAGGAGACTCCTCTCATCGAGGTAATTCTGCTTACTGCTCATGGAAATATAGAAGATGGCGTTCAGGCAATTAAGAATGGGGCATTTGACTACATAACAAAAGGTGATGATAATAATAAAATTATCCCTATTATCAGCAGAGCTATGGATCAAGTCAACAGTCAGCATAATTTAAATAATGACTTGCCTAAGATTGATAAAAAACTATTACAGGTTAATTCTTTTGATACAATAATAGGCAATTCAAAAACATTACTTAGTGTAGAGGAATTGGCGCGTAAGGTTGCTGATACAGATATTCCGGTATTACTTACAGGTGAAACAGGAACCGGTAAGGAGGTGTTTGCACAGGCTATACATAACGCTAGTTCGCGTAGTCAGTTTCCTATAGTTGCTATTAACTGTTCAGCATTTAGTCGTGATTTATTGGAAAGTGAGCTATTTGGCTATCGTGCCGGTTCATTTACTGGAGCGATGAAAGATAAAAAGGGATTGATAGAAGTAGCTAACCATGGTACGCTATTCCTAGATGAAATAGGAGAGATGGCATATCAACTTCAAGCCAAACTATTGCGTGTGCTAGAATCTGGTGAGTATATAAAAATAGGGGATACTTCTCCTTCACAAGTTGATGTGAGAATTATTTCAGCAACAAATCGTGATTTAAAAAATGAGATAATAGCCGGTAATTTTAGGGAGGATTTATTTTATCGTCTTTCAGTTTTCCAAATACATTTACCTGCATTACGTGAGCGTCGTGAAGATATACCTTTGTTGGCAAAGTCATTCCTTGTACGATATTCTGAAAAGCTTGGTAAACATATAGACGGGATGTCCTCTGAATTTGTGAATGCTATCACTAATGCTGAATGGCATGGAAATGTTCGTGAGTTGAAAAATGCTATTGAACGTAGTGCTATTGTTTGTGATTCAAGCCTTACTCTGCAAGATTTACCACTTGATTTGCAAGCCCCATATTCCACTTATAATGCGCCATCTTTAAATGCAGATGTGCAAAATTCAGATGATGCTAAATCTTTTGATTTTGAATTAGCAGAAATTGAACGCCGACATATTGTAAGAGTTCTTCAACACACCAACGGAAACAAAACAGAAGCTGCAAGACTATTGAAAATAGGTCTTACAACTCTTTATCGAAAAATAGACGAATATAAGCTTAATAAATGATATTTGTTAAATGAATTACTTCATGAATACAAAATATACTGCAGCTATCAAACAGATAAATGCAGCTAAATGATTCCAATGAAGTCCTTGACCTTGAAACATTACATTAGCTATAAGTGCGAATACTATAAGGGATATAACCTCTTGAATTACTTTTAGCTGAATGAGCGTAAAAGGGCCGCCATTATCAACAAATCCTATTCTGTTTGCTGGTACTTGACAGCAGTATTCGAAGAATGCTATCGCCCAACAAAATACTATAACACCAATTAGGGGCCAACTGCTGCTGACCCCTGTTTGTTGTAATTTTAAATGTCCATACCAAGCGAATGTCATGAAGACATTACTGCATATTAATAGTAAAATGGTATATATTGCGTTCATTTATCCTTTTAATTCTTTTGCCATGTTGGCAGCGGCTCTTCGTCCGTCACCCATTGCCAATATTACTGTGGCACCACCGCGAACGATATCGCCACCTGCATAAATATTATTTCTACTTGATTTCATATTATCGTCAACGACAATAGTATTCTTGCGACCTAGTTCCAGTCCTTCAATACTCTTAGGTACTAGTGGGTTAGGAGAGACACCAACAGCAACAATAACCTGATCACATTCTAATGTAATAGTTTGTCCAGTAGTCTCAGGACGACAACGACCGCTTTGGTCAGGTTCGCCTAATTTCATTACATCAAGTGTGGCTGCCTTGACAGCACCATTCTCATCAGCGATATATTCTTTTGGATTGTGTAATGTCATGAAATTAATGCCTTCTTCCTTAGCATGCTTTACCTCTTCCAATCTAGCTGGCATTTCAGCTTCGCTTCTTCTGTATACAAGTGTTACGTCTGCACCAAGTCGTTTTGCAGTACGACATGAGTCCATAGCTGTGTTTCCACCACCAACAACGATAACGTGCTTACCGATATTGATTGGAGTATCAGTATGTGGATTAGCTGCGTCCATAAGGTTAATTCGTGTCAGGTATTCATTACTAGACATGATGTTAAGTGCATTTTCTCCAGGTATATCCATGAAATTAGGAAGTCCTGCACCGGAACCAACGAATATTCCTTTAAAGTTTTTATCTTCAAGATCCTTTACGCTAATCGTTTTTCCGATAATACAATCAGTTTGAAAATGGACACCCATTTTCTTAAGATTTTCTATTTCGACATCGACAATCTTGTTAGGTAATCTGAATTCAGGAATACCATATTTCAAGACACCACCGATTTCATGTAAAGCCTCAAATACATATACGTCAAAGCCCATTTTTGCCATATCTCCAGCAAAGCTTAGTCCAGAAGGGCCAGAACCGACAACTGCAACCTTAATTCCGTTTAAAGGAGCCATTTCTGGTACAGTAGCCATTCCGCTTTCACGTTCGTAGTCTGCTGCAAATCTTTCAAGGTATCCAATAGCAACAGCTTTTTCACCCATTTTAAGATGAACACATTTGCTTTCGCATTGCTTCTCTTGAGGGCAAACTCTACCACATACGGCTGGTAGGGCAGAAGTGCTTTTCAGAACTTTAGCTGCTCCAAGGAAATTCTCTCGTTCAATATTTTTTATAAATGATGGAATATTAATGCTTACAGGACATCCTTCTACACAAGATGGTTTAGCGCAATCAAGGCAACGATGAGATTCAAGTACAGCCATTTCTTTAGTAAGACCAATATTGACTTCTTCTAATCTTGTCTTTGCACGATATTCTGGATCAAGTTCTGGCATCATGACGCGTTCAATAGAAGTACGTTCTTTAGGCTTCATTCCCTTGCGTAGTTCCAAACGCCAATTAGAATTTCGGTCAGTCAAGCTTTCAATACTCTCAGTTACATCATTGTGAATATCATTGTTTGCTTTGCAGGGTTCACATACAGGCTCGTTAGTTGAAGCAATATGTTCTGTATAGTGCTCCATTTCTTCCTTTTCTGCGTTCTTGAATGTTCCCATTCGCTTGAACATTTCGTCCCAGTCAACCAGTGCTCCATCAAATTCAGGACCATCAATACACACGAATTTGGTTTTACCTCCAATTGTAAGTCGACATGCACCGCACATTCCTGTTCCGTCAACCATAATAGTATTAAGAGAAACGTCGGTAGAAATGTTATATTTTTGGGTGAGCATACAACAGAATTTCATCATGATAGGAGGACCTATAGCAAAAACTTTGTCAATATTCTCTTGTTGAATCAATTTCTCGATGCCTACAGTGACTACACCTTTTTCTCCATAACTTCCATCATCGGTCATTATGATGGTCTCGTCAGATGAAGCTCTAACTTCATCTTCCATTATGATGAGGTCACGGTTTCTTCCTGCAAGTACAGATAATACTCTGTTGCCTGCTTTTTTCAATGCACGAATAATAGGTAGCATTGGCGCAACACCAACTCCACCACCAGCACATATTACTGTACCAAAATTCTCAATATGAGTAGGATTACCAAGAGGCCCAACGACATCAGCAATAAAATCACCTTCGTTGAGATTACATAGTTTTGTAGAGGAAAGTCCAACCTTTTGCACAACTAATTTTATTGTACCATTCTCAATATTTGAGTCTGCTATTGTAAGCGGCATACGCTCACTATTGTTGTCTACTCTGATTATGACAAAGTTTCCAGCCTTTCTGCTTTTAGCAATTAAAGGGGCTTCAATGTCAAAGCTAAATACTTTCTCTGAAAACTGTTTCTTGCAAATAATCTTATTCATTGGGTATCAGTTAATATGAATTGATAATAAGTTATAGTTTTATAAAAGATAAATTCAGTATCGTTGATGGTATATCAATCAATACTGAATTTAGTTATTTTTTAGTCAAAGTTTTTGTCATCTAAGTACTCGAAGCCACAGTATGGTACAAGAACCTTTGGAACTTTTATTCCATCTGGAGTTTGGTTGTTCTCAATTATGGCAGCAACTATTCTTGGAAGAGCAAGAGCAGAACCATTGAGTGTGTGGCAAAGTTCTGGTTTCTTAGTATCAGAACGGCGGAAACGGCACTTCAATCTGTTTGCCTGATAGCTTTCAAAGTTAGATACTGAAGAAACTTCCAACCAACGCTTTTGGGCTGCACTCCATACCTCGAAGTCGTAGCATATTGCTGAGGTGAAACTCATATCACCACCGCAAAGTCTTAAGATATGATATGGCAATTCAAGTTTCTGTACCAAACCTTCAACATGAGCTAACATCTCTTTCAGAGAATCGTAAGAATGCTCAGGTTTGTCGATACGTACAATTTCCACTTTGTCAAATTGATGCAAGCGGTTAAGACCACGAACATCCTTACCATAAGAACCAGCCTCACGACGGAAGCAAGCTGAATAAGCACAACGCTTAATTGGAAGTTGACTCTCTTCAAGGATTACATCACGGAAAATATTTGTTACAGGAACCTCTGCAGTAGGGATTAGGTACAAGTTATCCAAGTTTGCGTGATACATTTGTCCCTCTTTGTCAGGTAACTGACCTGTACCATATCCTGAAGCCTCGTTAACTACATAAGGTGGTTGAACCTCTAGGTATCCAGATTTGCGTGCTTCGTCAAGGAAGAAAGCTTCAAGAGCACGTTGGAAACGTGCCATCTTGCCTAGATATATAGGGAAACCTGCACCTGTAATTTTTACACCAAGGTCAAAATCAACAAGATTGTATTTCTTAAGAAGATCCCAATGACAAGGTGCATCTTCTGGAAGATTTGGCTTTATTCCACCTTCCTTTACAACGACATTATCATTAGCATCTTTTCCTTCTGGAACATCATTATTAGGAATATTAGGAATACTTAGAAGAACTTCTGTCATATCGCTTTGAGCTTTATCCATAATTTCGTTCAAAGCCTTGTCTGCTGCTTTCAGATCAGCAACCTTATTCTTTATATCTTCAGCTTCTTCTTTCTTGCCATCTTTCATAAGACTTCCGATTTGCTTGGCAAGCTGATTTTGCTGTTGCTTGTTGCTGTCAAGCTTCTGCTGAGCCTCACGACGTAGTCTGTCGTATTCTAAAACTTTCTCTATGGCCTCACGTGCACCTGTGAAGTGCTTCTTCTCAAGACCCTTAATAACACGTTCAGTTTCCTCACTGATGAGTTTAAGTGTAAGCATAGCTTGTTATATTTTATTTATTGTTTACTATTATGACCGCAAAGATACAAATTTTTCGTCAATAACAAAAGCAAAAACGTTCTATTTCTGGTAGAGGTAACGCTTAATACTTTTTTTAGGAGTTTTTTCAAACTCTTCTTCGTAAATTCTTATTGCAGCAAGTCTACAGTATGATGGTTGCATCTGATTGAGTTCATTACGGTTCTGTTCCATAATGTTTTCCAAATCTTCTTTTGAAAATCCCATATTCTTAGCCTCATCATAGTCTGGATGTACAAGTCCTATCAACTTATCTCCTTCCTGTATAACAACACTCTCATTAACCAAAGCTAATGAGTTTAGTTTGTCCTCAATCTCTTCTGGATAAATGTTTTGTCCACTTGCTCCAAGCAGCATATTTTTAGAACGCCCCTTGATGAATACATTTCCGTCTGCATCCATGGTTCCAAGGTCTCCAGTATGATACCAACCATCCTTATCAATTGTTTGGCGTGTTACTTCCTCATTTTTATAGTAACCAAGCATGACGTTCATACCTTTTGCTAAAATTTCTCCTGGGATATTTTCAGGATCAGAACTATCAATTCGCACTTTCATGTTTACAACAGAACGTCCACAGCTTCCTGGTACATAGTCCTTGTAATCAGCATAGCAAATTATAGGTGCGCATTCAGTAGCACCGTAACCAACCGTGTATCTAAATCCAATCTGGTGCATAAAACTTTCCATTTCTTGATTGAATGCAGCTCCACCAACAATAATTTCATAGAATTCGCCACCAAAAGCATTTGAAACTTGTTCGCATATCTTATCACGCACTTTCTTTGCAATGACAGGCATATGAAGGAGCATTCTCATGCGGTTGTTTTGTATCTTAGGGAATACTTTTTTCTTTATTATCTTTTCAATAACAAGCGGTACGCTTATAATGATTTTTGGTTTAACTTCGCTAAAAGCCTGTGCGATAATTGCAGGACTTGGTATACGTGTCAAATAGAATATATGGCAACCCTTTAGAAACTCGAACAAAAATTCGAAAGACATTCCGTACATGTGAGCCATAGGTAGAATGCTGATTACATTGTCGCCACATTTTACTGCTTTTCCAACAACTTGCTCAGCAAAGTATGCATTACTCCAAATAGCACGATAAGGAATCATTACACCTTTTGAAAATCCCGTAGTTCCACTGGTGTAATTTATAAGTGCAAGTTCGTTAGGATCCTGTTCTATATAATAGTTCACGTGCTCTTTTCGGAAATATTTTGGGTATTTCTTTCCGAACATCTCATTAAGATGCTCACGAGCATAGGTAAGTTTGTCTGTACGCGATAATACTAGGGAATAGTCTGGAATATATATTATTCCTTCTAGTTCAGGCATTTTAGTTGCATCAATCTGGGTCGCAACAACATCCCCAACAAACAAGAGTTTTGCTTCACTATGATTAACAATGTTATGCATTTGATCAGGAGTGAACTCATGGAGTATTGGAACGGCAACGGCTCCGTATGTTAAAGTAGCAAGAAATGCAACTGCCCAGTTAGCGCTATTGCGACCTGCTAATGCAATCTTGTCACCTTTTTTAACTCCACAGTTTTCAAACATGATGTGGAGTTTTTCTATTTTTCTTGCTACATCGTGATATTGCAGTGTAGAACCTTTAAAGTCCGTCAATGCATCTTTTTCCCAATTGTCAATAATTGACTTTTGTATTAGATTGTTGAAACTAGGTATTTGTTCCATAATATTGTTTTTTTCGTTTGTTTCAAGTTCTATATATTACTATAAAGAACGCTATATTTAAATAGCGTCCTGATAGAGATATCTTTTTATGCTCTTTTTAGGAGTCTTTGCAAATTCTTCATCAAGTAGTTTTATTGCAGAGATTTTTGCAAAAGATGGCAACATTGCGTTGAGTTCTTTTCTGTTTTGTTCCATTATATTCTCTAGGTCTTCCATTGAGAACCCCATAGAATTAGCTTCGTCAAAGTCTGGATGTATCAAACCAACAAGACGGTCTTCCCGTTGAACAATAAGGCTTTCATTAACCATCGCCATTGAATTCAACTTGTTTTCAATTTCTTCTGGATAAATATTTTGTCCATTAGATCCAAGTAACATGTTCTTTTTTCTACCTCGTATAAAAATATGTCCTTCAGCATTCATTGTTGCCAAGTCACCAGTGTGAAACCATCCGTTTTCATCAATGACAGCGTTTGTTGCTTCTTGATTTTTATAGTAACCTGTCATAATATTAAGTCCACGAGTGACAATTTCACCAGCGATATTTTGAGGGTCTTCACTTAAAATTTTTACCTCCATGTTTTTGACTGCAGTCCCGCAACTTCCACCAGCGAAGTCATTCCAGTCACTGAAAGTAATCATAGGAGCAGTTTCTGTAGTTCCATATCCCACTGTGATAGGAAAACCTATGCTTAATAAGAAATCTTCTATTTCTTTGTTAAGTCCAGCTCCACCGACAATCACTTCATACAGATTACCACCAAATTCAGCTTTCACCAATTCAAGAATCTTTTCTTTTACCTTCTTATTAATTACAGGCATATTGATAAGAAGCTTCATTATGTTTGTCTGAATTTTTGGGAATACATTTTTCCTTATTATTTTCTCAACTATCAATGGTACAGAAACAATTACTGCAGGATGTATATCCGCAAAAGCTTCTTGTATAACAGTTGGACTTGGAAGTCGTGTTAGAAAATATATGTGATTGCCAAGGCAAAATTCCAATATAAACTCGCATGATAAACCATACATGTGTGCCATTGGCAAAATAGCCATAACATCACAATTAGGTTTTAGTTTTGAGCCAATGACATCTGAAAGGAAATCATAGTTGCTTGATAATGCACGATAGGGTAGCATAACACCTTTTGAAAATCCTGTTGTGCCACTAGTGTAATTTATCATAGCTAATTCCTCTGGAGAATCTTCATGATAATTAATATGTTCCTTTCTGAAAAATTTAGGATACTTATGTCCGAAAATCTCATTAAGATGTTCACGCGCATAAGTTAACTTTTCTGAGCGAGATAATATAAGAGAATTATCTGGAAGATAGATGACACCTTCAAGATTAGGCATCTCTTCATTATCAATCTGTGTGGCTACAACGTCACCAACAAATAATAACTTTGATTCGCTATGATTAACTATATTATATATTTGCTCAGGTTTAAATTCGTTTTGAATTGGAACTGCTACAGCTCCATAGGTGAGTGTCGCAAGAAATGCTACAGCCCAATTTGAACTATTACGTCCGCATAAAGCTATTTTATCCCCAGTTTTAACACCACTGTTCTCAAACATAATGTGTAACTTTTCGATCTTCCTTGCCACATCATGAAATTGAAGAGTTGTCCCTTTATAGTCTGTCAAAGCATCCTTCTCCCAATTGTTGACGATGCTCTGTTCTATATACTTATTAAATTTAGGTACTGAATTCATTGCACAATTTTCAATTTTGTGTGCAAAGATAGCTACTTATCTGCACAATTCAAAACTTATTGTGCACTTTTTGTTTTCTCAAGCTTGTTTTTTTGCATAAAATTAAAATGCAAAATTTTTGGATAAAAAGAATGTCCTATTTCTCGGATAAATAGTATTATTTTTGACTTACTCGTATCTCATTGATTTTGCTGGATGTATGTGTGATATCAAGTAACTAGGTGCTATAAGCACAAAAATACTAATTAATAGTGTGGCGACATTTAGAACAATAAACATAGGAATATTAAATTCAACAGGTACCGTACTAACGTAGTATGTCTGTGCATCTAGTTTTATTAATCCCGTGAAATATTGTAATGAAATAAGTCCTAAACCAATACAGTTTCCTATAACCATGCCTTTTCCAATTATAAACACGGCAAACCACATGAAAGTATGTCTAATTGTTTTGTTTCTAGCTCCGAGTGCTTTAAGAATACCTATCATAACAGTTCTTTCAAGAATTATTATCAAAAGTCCTGAAATCATTGTCACTCCTGCTACTGCAACCATCAAACCAAGTATAATCCATACATTTAGATCAAGAAGATCTAGCCATGAAAATATCTGAGGGCTTATATCTCGGATGGTCTTAGAACTATATGTCTCACCATATTTATCAGTAGTTTTATTTACTTTATTAATAAATTGGTTTTCTACTTCGTCTACTTTATTAAAATCGTTAACTGTAATCTCTGCACCTGTAGCCTGATCATCTTTCCATCCGTTTAGCTTCACAGCAGTATACAAATCTGTAAAGCAAATAACGTTATCATATTGTGACAAATTTGTTTCGTATATTCCCTGAATAGTGAAGCGTCTTGTGCGTACGCCGTTACCATCAATGAAATATGCAAATATTTTTTGTCCTATTTTCAGATTTAGTTTGTCTGCAATACTTCTTGATATAAGAAGTTTATTGCTACTTGCTGCGTCACTGAATTTAGGGATACGACCTTCTTTAAGGTTGCTGTGTATGAAAGTTGTATCATATTCAGGTCCAACACCTTTGAATAATACACCTAAGAAGTCTTTATCAGTTTTTAAAATACCTTGTTTCATGGCATAGCGTTGAACATGCTTTACACCCGACGTTGATTTCAATACGTTCAGCATTGAATCACCCATTTGAATAGGGTAGGAATCCGATGTTTGAAGAGTCCTAAAATCAGCAACTTGTATGTTGCTGCCAAATCCTATGACTTTATCACGTATTGTATGTTTGAAACCAAGTACAACACTTACCGAAATTAGCATAACGGCAAGTCCTATAGCTACACCAGCTGTGGCTATGCTTATGGCAGGGCGTGAAACCTTCTGTTTCTCGCCTTTGTCGCCATATATTTTTTTTGCAATGAAAAGAGGTAAATTCACTTTTCTATTCTTCTGTTGTTCGTCCTGGATAATTTTCCAAGGCTTTTCTTAATACTAAAAGTGCACGTTCTAGATCAGGCTTTTTAAGTACGTAAGCAATGCGCACTTGATTAATTCCTGCTCCAGGAGTTGTGTAAAAACCTGCAGCGGGAGCCATCATAACCGTTTCGCCTTCGTAATTAAATTTTTCTAGACACCATTTGCAGAATTTCTCACTATCATCAACAGGTAGTTTCGCAACTGTGTAAAAGGCACCCATTGGTATAGGAGAGTAAACTCCATGAATTCTGTTTAGTCCGTCGATTAGACATTTACGTCTTTCAACATATTCGTCATATACATCACGATAGTATTCTTCAGGTGCATCAAGTGATGCTTCTGCCACAATTTGACCTATTAAAGGAGGTGACAGGCGTGCCTGACAAAATTTCATAACAGCTTTTCTTACTTCTGCATTCTTAGTTATCAGGGCTCCTATACGAATTCCGCATTCAGAGTATCTTTTAGATACAGAGTCAATGAGGATTACGTTATCTTCAATGCCTTCCAAATGGCAAGCACTAATATATGGTGAACCTGTGTATATGTATTCTCGATAAACTTCATCAGAGAAAAGATACAAATCGTATTTCTTAACAAGATCACGAATTTGGTTCATTTCCCTTCTCGTATAAAGATAACCAGTAGGGTTGTTTGGATTACAAATCATAATGGCACGTGTGTGCTCATTTATGAGTTCTTCAAACTTTTCTACCTTTGGAAGAGAAAATCCTTCTTCTATTGTTGTTGCTATAGTTCTGATTTTTGCACCAGCGCTTATGGCAAAAGCCATGTAATTAGCGTATGCTGGCTCTGGTACAATAATCTCATCTCCAGGATTCAGACAGCTCATGAATGCAAAGAGTACAGCCTCGCTACCACCAGATGTTATAATGATGTCATCAGCAGTTACGTTGATGTCATATTTTTTGTAATAATTTACGAGCTTCTGTCTGTAAGTCAGATTGCCCTGGCTTGGTGAATATTCCAATACCTTGCGGTCTATTGTCTTTAATGCGTCAAGACCGCATTGAGGTGTAGGTAAATCAGGCTGACCAATGTTCAGATGATATACCTTTATACCGCGATTTTTAGCAGCGGCTGCAAGTGGTGCCAATTTTCTGATTGGCGACTCTGGCATTTCTAATCCGCGAACTGATATTTCTGGCATTTTCTTCTTTTAATTGTGATGGCTTAATTGCCATTTGTTCTATTTCAAGGTGCAAAGATAATAATTTATTTTAAACTAATGTAGTTTTGTTATAAATTAATAAACTCGTGGCCCGAAAATTGTAGTACCGACACGCACCATTGTAGACCCATGTTTGATAGCTATCTTATAGTCATGACTCATACCCCAAGAACGCTCTTTAAATTCTGGGTCGTCTGCAAAGAATTTAGCTTTTATCTCATCAAAGAAACTAGTTGCGGTGTCGAATTCTTTTTCTATTAGTGATGTTTCTGTTGTATTGCTGGCCATCATCATTAAGCCGCATATTTGAACATTTCCCAGATCTTTCCATTCTCCTTTTTCTAACATGTCTCGACAGTCATCAAGCGTTAGTCCGTATTTGGTCTCTTCTTCAGCAATATGCATTTCTAGCAACACTTTAATGATACGGTCGTTTTTAGCTGCCTGCTTGTTTATTTCCTTTAATAATTTATAGCTATCTACAGCTTCAATCATGGAAATATAAGGAGCAATGTATTTTACTTTGTTAGTTTGTAAATGACCAATAAAATGCCATTCTATGTCTTTGGGAAGTGTTTCTTGTTTTTGCGCTAACTCTTGCTCATGACTTTCCCCGAATATCCTTTGACCTTCATTATATGCGGTCTCAAGATATTCGTTGGGATGATATTTGCTGATGGCAACCAATCTTACTTCTTTAGGCAGGTTGCCCAGTACTTCATGTAAATTTTTTGCTACATCAACATTCATATTCTTTATTTTATTCAGTCATTGTTTCTTCAGCAGCAGGAGTCTGCTCATACTCAGGAACGTCATTTCTCTCTTCTTGCTTTTTTGCAGCATTGTGTTCGAATACATCCATTATCTGAGTTTCCTGTATTGAAGTCATAACATAGTCTATCATTGTTCCGCCCATAACTTCATCTATGTGCTTAACAGCGCCAGGTAAGCTACCTGCCTGAACAAGGTAAGTTACAGTAGAGCGCTTTTCTTTTTCAGTCTTTTCGTCAATAGTAATAAACTGCAATTTTGATTTATACCATTTGTCGTCAGAGTCTGATTCACTGAAGAAAATTTCTCCGTAAGCAGCCTGTTTGATATCAGTGATTTTAAATTCACCACTTAGATATACTCTCATTTCGTTGATGATAGTGCTTTCTGCCTCTGTAAAACTCAGAGCGTCAACTACATATTGTTCTGTAGTTTTCTTCTGCATACCATCTTCCATTGTCTTTTCGTAACGTATTTTGGTTTCAAACCAAACTGCGGTTCTACTTCTCATATTTTTTATTTTTAGTTTTGTTGAGCAAAAGTAGTAATTAAATCTGAAACCAACAAATTAATATTATGTCTATTTGCATAAAGAAATTCAAATAATTGTGTGTTAACTATTTTTTCACAGTTTGGAGTGCTAATATTAATAATTAATGATTATATTTGCAGTATTGATATTCTGCATTGATTATATTCAATGTAGATATTATAATAGTTATTATGTTTAACTTTAATATTAAGTAATTATGACAGAACAAAAGCAAATTTATCGTTGTAATGTCTGTGGAAATATCGTTGAAGTGGTAAAACCTGCAGGTGGAACCTTGACTTGTTGCGGACAGCCAATGGAGTTGTTGAAAGAAAATTCAATAGATGCAGCATTGGAGAAACATGTTCCTGTTATCGAAAAAATTGAGGGTGGCTACAAAGTTACTGTTGGTGCAGTTGCTCATCCTATGCTTGAGGAACATTATATAATGTGGATAGAACTTCTTGCAGACGACAAGGTTATGCGTAAGTATCTGAAACCTGGTGACAAGCCTGAAGCTGTATTTATGACTGATGCAAAGAAAGTGGTAGCTCGAGAGTATTGTAATTTACATGGCTTGTGGAAAGCTGAGTAGTATACACAACATATCCAAATATAAGCAAGGCAAACAAATACTCAAAAGTTGTTTGCCTTGTTTTTTTTGTTTACATTTATCTTTTGGTAAAATTTGCATGGTTGAAAGTATATGTCGAATAAGTTACTAATATCATTGACTTTGCTTATTTTCCGTAACAAAATCTGTACTTCATGACGGAGTTACTTTCCCTACGTTTTTTATTATATTAGCTACGTAACTACGTTTATGCTTGAAAGCTCCTTACTTAAATAGATTGCTGAAAACAAAACATAAAATTATAGCTCTGGTTAGCTACGTACTAGCTACGTAATCAATAGGCGTTATAACGACAAAACGTAAAATTGAATAAAATTCGAGGTGATTTTTCATTGTTGTAATCCAAGCATCCTTTAATTAGAACATTTTGATTCGTATAATAGCGATTTTCCATATAGAAACGGAAACTTTATATCGTAGTAATAGAAACGTTTGATCGTAGAAACGCAAACTTTATGTCGTAGAAACGCAAACATTTTATCGTAGAAATGAATTCATTGATTTTCAAATGCTTTTTGGTTATAGTAAAAATGAGATATTAAGCATCATTATGCCGTAAATTCAGATAGCTTATAGTTTTTAGTCCATTATAATGTATTGCTGATTAACATAATTTTCCCTCCTATAGTTTTTGAAAATAAATAGTGTCAAAGTGTCTAGTGGCTGTATGTCAGTTAGTTAGACTGCTTTTGGGAATGAAAATAGTATCATGCAAATGACGTGATTTTATGCGTTATATCGATGAAACGCAAAATACGGCATGAATCAAAGGCGATTTTACTATGCAAAAATATGCATTTTTTGATAGAAAATTGATGAAAATGATTAAAAAGCTGATTTTGTTTTTCAATAAAACTGTTGATATATAAAACGACACTTCATTTTCTGAAAAATCACATCTAAATCACTGATAGTCAGTTTGTCGTTAGTTCGACGCTGGTATTTTGAAAACCCTTCGGTGCGCGCGCATGGGCGCGTACATTATATAAGAAAATATTGTATGTTCCTATAGTTTGCATTTTGCGTGTTATAAAAATGCCATAGCCAAGTGTTTAACAATAAGTATATAATATTCTGTAAATCAATGAAATATAGTGCTTACGTGGCTTCGTAGTAAGGAGTAATTATCTTACTATGAAGCTCACGTATATGAATTTGCACTTATTTAATTCTGTAAATGAATTATGCTTATAATATTATGTTTATTTTTCAAAAGTACATGGAAGGCTCAGTAGTTGATAGAATAAAGTTTTGGCTATTCTTATATGCCCAGCATCATTTGGATGTAGCCTATCAGTATTTTGATCATGGAAATATTGTGAAAACTCATCAAGTACAGGATAAAGACCGCAGGTAGAATTTAGATCTATGACAGGTAGTGCCCATATATTTCCAGCTTCTTTTACAGAGTTTATATAGCGATCAAGATATTCACCACACTCATTTTGGTATTCTTCGGTTGGTTGTATATTTTTGTCGTTAAAATTAGCGATAGCTCTATGAATAGGGGTTAGCATGACTATCTGTTTAGTAGGGAACATCTTCTTAAGTGTGCTTAGTGCGATGTTTATACGTCCGCGATAAGTACTATCATTCATTACCATAGTTCGTTTCATTCGTGTGACCATAGCTTTTGGTTTATGTATAGCAGCCAACACTTTTGTGCTGTCTTCTGTAAACCATTTTCCAATAGGGACGCCTGCATTATAGTCATTAGTACCAATAAAAATTATAATTGCGTCAAAGTCATTACCGTGTTCTTTTTTCAATTGCTCTGCTTGTCTAGGAATGTCATTCCATTGTCTTCCACTTACAGCATACACATACGGTGTTATGCCTAGCATTTCTTGTAAATAAGCCCAATAATGCTTTTTAGCACCTTTATTTTTAGGGTCAGTGATAGAGTCTCCAAGATATGCAACTCGTTTACCCTGCCATGGATGTTGAACTTTTGTTGCTGTGATACCAGGTATGGTAACCATTAAACATAGAAAAAAGCAAAATATTTTCTTAATCATAATTTCTTGATAGGTTTGATTTTATATCTTTATAGATATTGATAGTTTGTTTTTAATGTTCGATAAAAAAGATAGATTTCTGTCTTAAGTATGGCAATTGAAATCTTTTTCATATTGCCAAGACAGAAATCTATCTTATAAGTAGACGTTTATTTTGAGATTAATATGCGAACAAAGGATAATCCTTCATTGTAGCATTAACCTTTTCTCGAACTCTAGCTATAACTTTATCGTTTTCAGGATCGTTGAGAACCTCTTCGATAAGTTCTGCAATGAGATGCATCATGTCTTCTTTTGCACCACGTGTTGTCATGGCTGCTGAACCGAGACGAATACCTGATGTCAGGAAAGCTGATCTAGAATCAAATGGCACCATATTTTTGTTTGCTGTGATGTCTGCTGCAACAAGCGCATTCTCTGCAACCTTACCTGTAAGATCTGGATATTTAGAACGCAAGTCAACAAGCATAGAGTGGTTGTCTGTACCACCACTTACAATGCCGAAGCCGCGTTGTATCAAGTCATCAGCAAGGGTTGCTGCATTTTTCTTAACCTGTATGGCATAATCTTTCCATGAAGGTTGAAGGTTCTCAGCGAAGGCAACAGCTTTGGCTGCGATAACATGCTCAAGAGGACCACCTTGTGTTCCAGGGAATACGGCAGAATTAAGAAGCATACTCATCTTCTTCAATTCACCTTTCTTATTTGTTAGTCCCCAAGGATTATCAAAATCTTTACCCATTAAAATGATACCACCACGAGGACCACGAAGAGTCTTGTGAGTAGTACTTGTTACGATATGAGCATATTTGACAGGGTTTTCAAGTATTCCGGCAGCTATAAGACCTGCAGGATGCGCCATGTCAATCATTAATAATGCGCCAACTTCATCAGCTATTTTGCGCATGCGTGCGTAATCCCATTCGCGACTATATGCAGAACCACCACCAATAATCAATTTTGGCTTGTTCTCAATAGCCAGCTTTTCCATTTCATCATAATCAACACGACCTGTTTCCTTGTTAAGATTATAACCGATAGGATTATAAAGAATGCCTGAAGTATTTACATGACTACCATGTGATAAGTGGCCGCCGTGATCAAGGTTCAAACCCATAAATGTGTCACCAGGTTTCAAAACAGCCAACAGAACGGCAGCGTTGGCTTGTGCTCCAGAATGTGGCTGAACATTAGCAAATTCAGCTCCAAATATTTTCTTTACGCGCTCACGTGCCAGATCTTCAACCTGGTCGACGATTTGACAACCACCATAATAGCGTTTGCCAGGTAGTCCTTCTGCATACTTGTTAGTCAGGTATGATCCCATAGCTGCCATAACTTCGTCACTGACAAAGTTTTCAGATGCTATAAGCTCCATACCTTTCAGCTGACGCTGATGTTCTTTCTCAATAAGGCTGAAAATCTCCAGATCTCTTTCCATCGTGTTAAAATGTTATATTGTAGTTAATAATCTTTTTATCTTAATAATACGTGCAAAATTACGCAATTTTCTTTTAATTGCAAAGTTTTTGCTAGCAAAGTTTTACATTAGCAATATCTTGCTCCTTATCGCAATAATGACATTTCAACACTCCATGCTCTTTATCAACCACGTTGAAGTAGGTCTGCATAGGTTCGTTGTTTGTGATGCATTTTGGATTATTACATTTCACAATACCATGAAGTTCGTCAGGAGTCTCAACGGTTTTTTTCTCAACTACTTCATAATCTTTGATAACATTTAATACGATTTTAGGAGCTACAACGCTAAGTCTACTAATTTCTTCATTACTGAAAAATTTATTAGTAATCTTAATTATACCTTTTCGTCCAATTTTTTTAGACGGTAGATTATAACCAATAGTGACAGGGGTGTCGGATTCTCTTAAACCAAGAAGGTCAACAACCTGATAAGTTTTTTCGGCGGGAATATGATCTATCACTGTTCCATTTTCAATTGCCGAAACCAGCATTTCTTTTTTTCCCATAATTAATACTTGGATTTGATAATGGTTTTGTCGTTTAAAATATCATCAAGTGTAATTCCCAGACAATAGCTGAAAATAGCCTCGCGTGCATACAGTCCGTTTTGGGCTTGCTGAATATAATATGCGTGTGGATTGTCATCGACATCGTATGCAATTTCATTTACACGTGGGAGTGGATGAAGAATTTTCATGTTTTCCTTAGCCATTCCTAGCATATCATTTTGTAGAATATAAACGTCTTTAACATGTTCATATTCCATAAGATCAGAAAATCTTTCTTTTTGTACGCGTGTCATATATAATATGTCTGCGTCTGCAATGACCTTCTCATTGAAATCCGTATGCTCCTGAAATTTTATGCCATATTGGTTGCAATACAATTTGTATTCCTGTGGCATAGCAAGTTCAGCTGGTGCAATAAAATGAAAAGTGGGATTGAAATGGCGCATAGCCATGATTAAAGAATGAACAGTACGACCGTATTTTAAGTCGCCTACAAGATAAATATTTAGATTTTCTAGTGTTCCTTGTGTTTTATAGATAGAGTAGAGGTCAAGTAGACATTGTGAAGGATGCATATGAGCACCGTCTCCTGCGTTGATAATAGGTACTGGGGCTATTTCTGATGCATATTGTGCCGCGCCCTCAATGTAATGCCGCATCGCTATAACGTCTGCATAATTACTTACCATAAGAATGGTGTCTTTTAACGTCTCGCCTTTGGAGACACTCGAGGCTTTTGCGTCACTAAAGCCAATCACTCGTGCTCCAAGTCTATTGGCAGCGGTTTCAAAACTAAGTCTTGTTCGAGTTGAAGGTTCGTAGAAAAGAGTGGCAACTACCTTTCCCTTCAGCAAATCCCGGTTAGGATGTTTTTCGAACTCTTGCGCCATTTGAATAAGATACATTATTTCATCTTTATTCAAATCGGCAATCGTTACAAAATTATGCTTTTTCATCTATAATTTGATTGATTGATCCGAATTCGTGTTCAAAGTTAATCATAAATTCTGATTTATGTGTTATATTTGCTAGAAAAGTTGTATTTTTGCTGAAAATTAAACATAATGAGAAAGTCTTTCATTCATTTCTTATGGGCGGTTCTTATATTCTTAATTATGGGAACTGCACTTGGATTTACAGCTATTTGGAATGGCTGGATTGGTTATATGCCTCCTGTTGAGGACCTTCAAAATCCTATAAACCGTTTTGCGACACAGGTGTATTCATCTGATGGTAAGGTTATGGGTACATATAATTTCAATAAAGAGAATCGTATAGTTATCCCTTATAGTAAGATATCGAAACATCTTGTAGATGCACTCGTAGCAACAGAGGATTCACGTTTTTATGATCATAGTGGTATTGATTTTTTTGCTTTAGGAAGAGCTATAATAAAAAGAGGAATGTTCGGTCAGGCATCTGCCGGAGGTGGTTCTACGATAACACAGCAATTAGCAAAACAACTTTATTCAGAGCAGGCTCACAATTCACTTGAGCGTGTGTTTCAAAAACCTATAGAGTGGGTAATTGCGGTTAAGTTGGAACGTAATTATACAAAGGAAGAGATCATTGCTTTATATCTTAATTATTTTGACTTTTTGCATAATGCAGTAGGTATTAAGACTGCTGCTAATACATATTTTAATAAAGAGGCTAAAAATCTTGATGTTGATGAGTCGGCAATGTTGATTGGTCTTTGTAAGAATCCATCATTGTTCAATCCTGTGCGTTATCCTGAAAGAGCAAAGGAACGCAGAAATGTAGTATTAGGACAGATGGAAAAAGCGGGTTATCTGACCCATTCTGAATATGAGCAATATTGTGATACACCATTGACTTTAAATTTCCATCGTACTGATCATAAGGACGGAGAGGCTACTTATTTCAGGGAATTTCTTCGCCAATATATGATGGCTACCAAACCTGAGATATCAAATTATCCTTCATGGAAAAAGGCGCAATATACGATTGATTCTATTACTTGGGTTTCAGATCCATTGTATGGATGGTGTAACAAAAACTTTAAAAAAGACGGTAAGCCATATAATATATATACTGATGGCTTGAAAGTATACACAACGGTAGACAGTAGAATGCAGAGATATGCTGAAGAGGCTGTGTATGGTCATGTGGCTAAATTCCTGCAACCAGCATTCAACAAAGAAAATAGAAGTAAGCGCAATGCTCCGTTTACAGAAGACTTAACATACGATCAACTTCGTTCGATCCTTACAAGAAACATTCGTCAAAGTGAGCGCTATCGCAGTATGCGTGCCAGTGGTATGAATGATTCTGAAATTAGAAAAGCTTTTAACAGACCTGTTGACATGACAATCTTCACTTATCATGGAGATATTGATACCGTTATGACTCCAATGGACTCTATAAAGTATTATAAGAGTTTCCTTCGTGCTGGTTTTATGAGTATGGAGCCAAAGACAGGTGCCGTGAAAGCCTATGTTGGTGGACTTGACTATAATCATTTCATGTATGATATGGTTACAGGCGGTAGAAGACAGGTTGGTTCTACTATAAAACCATTCCTTTATGCGTTGGCTATGGAAAATGGTTTTTCTCCATGTGATAAGGCACCTAACAGACAACAGACGTATATTGTTGCTGGTCAACCGTGGACTCCTCGTAATGCATCACATGCACGATATGGACAGATGGTAACGTTGAAATGGGGACTTGCACAAAGTAACAACTGGATTTCAGCTTACCTTATGAGTAAATTAAATCCTAGTCAATTTGTTTCTACTTTGCATGAATTTGGTATAAACAATCCTGATATACATCCATCAATGTCTTTATGCTTAGGTCCATGTGATGTTAGCGTTGAGGAAATGGTTAGTGCATATACTACTTTTGCCAATCATGGTATAAGGACCTCACCAATGTTTGTAACAAAGATAGAAGACAATGAGGGTAATGTGATATCTACGTTCCAACCTCGTATGAATGAGGTAATTAGTGCTGAGAGTGCTAATAAGATGTTAGTACTTCTACAGGGAGTAATTGATGGAGGTACTGGTGGTCGCATCCGCTATAAATATCATATGGAAGGCGAAATAGGTGGAAAGACAGGTACAACAAATAAAAATAGTGATGCTTGGTTTATGGGATTTACCCCACAACTTGTATCAGGTGTTTGGGTAGGAGGTGAAGACCGTGATATCCACTTTGATAATATGTCTATGGGACAAGGTGCAACTATGGCTTTGCCAATTTGGGCATATTTTATGAGAAAGGTTTATCATGACGTATCTCTTGGTTATAGTGATAAGGCAACATTTGGATTGCCTGCTAATTTTGACCCTTGTCTAAAAGAGGACAATGGTTATGGTGATGATCAAATAGACGAAGTATATGAATAAAATAATTTTTGCAGTTTGTTTTTTTCTCTGCAGTAATAGTGTTTCTGCACAGAATACGGATAATCCATTGCGTGATAGTTTGCGCATTGCATCACAAGACTTGAGTTTCCATCCTGACAGTGTGGATTTGAGATTGAAAAAAGCCTCATGGAATATTCAGTTACATGAATGGAATTATGCAAAGGATGAGTATGATATCATACTGAAATTCAATCCAAGGAATCTTTCAGCTTTACTATATAGGGCTTATGTTAATGTACAACTGCTAAGATATAATTTTGCCAGACTTGATTATCAGAATTTATTAAGTATAGTTCCTGGTAATTTTGAGGCACAGTTGGGATTGGCTTTACTGAATGAAAAAGACAAGCATTATACAGAGGCTTATGATGGTATGAATCATCTCATCAGTCAATACCCAGACAGCGCTGTTGCTTATGCAGCACGTGCTAATATCGAATTTGAGCGTAAAATGTATGATTTAGCTGGGGATGATTATTCTAAAGCTATTAGTCTTGATAATGATAATAAAGATTATTTGCTTAATCGTGCAAATATTTATATTCTAAAAAAGAAAAAGGATTTAGCTATTGCTGATTTGGACAGAATGGTACGTCTTGGTACTCCACGAGCATCAATTAAAGACTATTATCTTAAGGCATATAAAATTAAATAGAATACAAATAATATAATAAGGTTATGAAAATATTGAATCCATCTTTTGAGATATGGCAACAAAGAAACGGACTTGCCGGTGTCTATAAATTGATTGAACAGGCGGGAAGAGTCTGTTATAAAAGTGAAAAGAATACTACTGAGACTTCTGCTAAACCTTTTGTTGATCGTATGATTGCGTCTCAGCATACTGCAATGCTAGAACATGGGACTATATATCTTACAGCTCCAAAAGATATAATTTATAATAAGTATAACTACAACAGATTTTCTATTGTGGCAACTGATGATAAGAGTGATTATGTGACAACAAATCTTCGTGTCATTGTTGAAAATGAATGGTTGGATGATTTGAAATACATCTCAGATCCGACTCAAAATCACGAAATGCGTATCACGGTTCATTTTACTACACAGGTAGCAATTACGCGTGAGTTTAATCGCCATCGTGCTAATTCAATGGCAGAGCAGTCTACACGTTATTGCAATTATACCAAAGATAAATTTGGAAGTGAAATATCTGTGAATGTCCCTAAATGGATTAAGGATGATTCTGATTTTGATAATGTTCCTTCACAGGTGGATATGGAACTTTTCAAGCAACTTTGTAATGAGATAGTTACAGAGAACGATAAGTCATGGAATGCAATCAATAATTGGTTGTTTGCCAATCTTGCTGCTGAATTCTCTTACATGAATCTTATCGCGATGGGAAAGAAGCCGCAGGAGGCTAGGGTGGTATTACCATTAGATACAAATACCGAACTTGTTCATACAGCTTTCTTGAAAGATTGGAAACATTTCTTTGATTTGCGTGCTATTGGTACAACTGGTGAACCTCATCCTGATGCTAAAGCGATAGCGATGCCGCTATATGAGGAATTTAAGAAACTTGGTCTTATTAAGTAATAAATAAAAAATGGGAAACATTAAAGATGTCTCCCATTTTTTTATAATATATTATTCTTATTACTCGAAGTAATAAAGGAATGTAGCCTCACCCTCAAGGGCTGGCTTTTTTTCACCTTCTATCTCAATTTTAAATCCAATCTGAGTCTTGCATATGCCTCTTAGATTCTCAATTGCGTCAAGTTTTGTTACAAGTCTTACTTTGCTTCCTGTGATTACAGGTTTTCCAAAGCGCATCTTGTCCATACCGTAGTTTACCATCATCTTAAGATTGTTAACCTCCATGATCTGGTTCCACATGTATGGTAGCAATGACAATGTAAGATATCCATGGGCGATAGTGCTCTTGTATGGACTTTCTTCTTTGGCACGCTCTGTGTCAACATGAATCCATTGATGATCCAATGTTGCGTCTGCAAATTTATTTATGCGGTCCTGATCAACCAATAACCACTCTGATATACCAAGCTGCTCACCTAGATGAGACGCAAACTCGTCATATGAATTAACTACTAATTTTGCCATTTCTTTATTAATCTAGATTTAAACTCTTCTTTATAGCAGCAACTTTCTCTGCGCTCTTTGCATCAAGAGCATCATATTCTGATGCTGATGTCATAGTGCCTTTAATTTCAAGATAGAACTTTATCTTAGGTTCAGTTCCTGAAGGACGAACGCTAACCTTTGTGTCATCGTCACAGAACCACTGAAGTACATTACTTGTATCAGGCATATCAAGTTTTGCTTTTGTGCCGTCCGCTGTTGTTGCCTCTAATGTCTGGTAATCCTTTACAAGTACAACTTTGCTACCACCCAATTCCTTAGGAGGATTATTGCGGAAATCAGTCATCATCTGTTTGATTTCGTCAGCACCTGTCTTTCCAGGGCGCACAACATTAACAGTGAATTCTTTAGAGAAACCATATTCCAAATAGATATCCATCAATATGTTGTAAAGAGTCTTGCCTTGATTTTTAGCCCAAGCGCAAATCTCTGCCAACAAACTCATGGCAGATACAGCATCCTTATCACGAACAAAGTCTTGAGCAAGGAATCCGTAGCTTTCTTCACCACCACCGATATATTTCTGTTTGCCTTCTGAAATACGAATTTCACGAGCAATCCATTTAAATCCAGTATAGCAGTCACGCATTTCTATATCAGCCTTGTCTGCAACCTTCTTTATAACTTCTGTCGTAACGATTGTCTTTACAATGAAATCAGTAGGCTTTAGCAAACCTTTAGCTTTGCGGTTTGTTATAATATAATAAAGGAACAAAAGACATGTTTGGTTGCCATTGATTAGTACCCATTCACCCTTGTCGTTTTTGCAAGCCATACCTACACGGTCTGCGTCAGGATCACTTGCCATAACGATATCAGCATCAATTTCCTTTGCATCACGAAGAGCTAAAGTAAGGGCCTCGCCATTTTCAGGGTTAGGACTAACTACAGTTGGGAAATTACCATCTTTAACCATTTGCTCTTTCACGCAATGTACGTTGTCAAAGCCCCATAATTTCAACGAACGTGGTATAGACATCATACCAGTACCGTGAAGTGGAGTGTAGACAATCTTCAAGTCGTGCTGTTTCTTGATAACTTCAGGATCAATACTAAGAGTATGAATCTCGTCAAGATAAAGCTTATCAATGTCTTCGCCGATAATCTGAATAAGTTGTTTGTTGCCAGTGAATTTTACATCTTCAACCTTAACATTATTAACCTCATCAATAATACCTGTGTCATGTGGTGCCAAAACCTGAGCTCCATCTTCCCAGTAAGCCTTGTATCCGTTGTATTCCTTAGGGTTGTGACTTGCAGTGATGTTAACACCAGCCTGGCATCCAAGATGGCGGATTGCATAAGAACATTCTGGTGTTGGGCGCATGTCATCAAAAAGATATACTTTTATGTCATTTGCAGAGAATATATCAGCAACAGTTTCTGCGAATTTGCGGCTGTTGTTACGACAGTCGTGACATACAACAACAGCAATGTCGTTCTTTCCTTTGAAATTTTTCTTCAGATAGTTGGCAAAACCTTGTGTTGCCATACCTACAGTATAAATGTTCATACGGTTTGAACCGGCTCCCATGATACCACGTAGACCGCCTGTTCCAAATTCCAAATCCTTGTAAAAACTTTCTATAAGTTCGGTTTTGTCCTCGGCTGCAAGTTTTGATTCAACTTCCTTGCGTGTCTCTTCGTCAAAGGATGGTGTTAACCATTGTTTAGCCTTTGTTTCACATTGTGAAATTAGTTGTGCGTTATTTGCCATAAGTTATATATAAGTTGTTTATATCTATATGCAAAGATACTGCAATTCGAAGACAATACAAAATAAATTTATTTATTTTTATGGTTCAGGTACAGCTTATCTTATTTTTTATTTTTTTTATTGTAACTTTGCACCCAGAGAACAATTCAATAAATTAAATTATGTATTTTACAGGTATTATCATAGCTTTGATTACTTTCGTAATAATAGGAATATTTCATCCTATTGTAATCAAGACCGAATATTATTTTGGAACTCGCCCATGGTGGTTGTTTCTTGCCTTTGGTATCTTGTCTATTATAGTCTCTCTTTGTGTTGATAACGTGATCTTGTCATCAATATTCGGTGTACTTGGAGCTACGCTTTTGTGGAGTATTGGTGAACTCTTTGATCAGAAGAAAAGGGTTGAGAAGGGATGGTTTCCAAAAAATCCTAAAAAGAAATGAAGACTACATTGATATTGATAGGAAAGACTGTCAACAAGCATTTTATTGCTAATATTAATGATTATAGTGAGCGTATTTCTCATTATATGCCCTTTGATATTAATGTTATCCCGGAAATTAAGAACACGAAGAACCTTACAGAGCAACAACAGAAAGAGCGTGAAGGAGAAATGATATTAAAGTCTATAAGTATTTCAGATACAGTTGTTATTCTTGATGAGCATGGAGATGATTTCCGTTCTGTTGAGTTTGCAGGCTGGTTGCAGAAGAAGCAAAATACAGCTCGTAGACTTGTTTTTGTTGTTGGTGGACCTTACGGCTTTTCGCAAGCTGTTTATAAGCGTGCAAATGAAAAGATATCACTTTCAAAAATGACATTTAGTCACCAAATGGTGCGTGTGATTTTTACAGAACAGATTTATCGTGCTTGTACGATTATAAAAGGAGAACCCTATCATCATGAATAGGATTCTTGTTGGAGTGTTTTTCAATTCTTTATTTTTAGTGAATAATGCCCAGCATTGAATTCCATTCGCATCACACGTTTTTCTGTCATCTTGTGGGTAAGATCTAATGCTACATGGCCCATCGTTCTTCTCAGATTTAGTTCAACGCATGGATGTATCTTGCCGCCATTCACAATCATCATGTCAATGCCGAATGGCCCAGAATAGATACCTCTTAATTTGCCATTCATTATTGATGCAATCGCATTCCTTATTTCAACAAGGATTTCCGTATTAACATATCTAGAAAGTAATTCTTCCTTATCTTCTTCAGTTGTAAGAATGTTGCCCATGTAAGCACCGTTTGAGGTGCTGAATACTGATAGCCCGAGATATTCTATTTCGCCATTTTTATGGGCAGTGAACTCCATCCCGAAATCACGTATTTTGTTATAATAAGGTTCAATCATGACTAATCCTTGTTTCCTTATTACATTTTTTATCCATCCTTGTAGGTGTTCGTTAATTCCTTCATTTTGAAGGTCTACGTACCTTAATCCGCGACCACTACTGCTCCAAGGAGCTTTTAGTACGTATTGGTAAGCAAGTCCGTTATCTGCTTTATCTAATACATTCATAAACTTTTCGTAGTCATTCACAGCTACAGATTCACCTACACATGTTTTGTCACAGTCAAGTAAATTGGTCAATAAGTTTTGTGATGCCCAGTTTCTGCCACTTATTTCTCTTATTTTTTCAAGTTGAATAGTGTCTGGCATGCAGCTATCCAACTTCCCTTCAGAGGCAATATTTAACTTATATCTTATCGTCTTGTCCCATCCCCAAGGAGATACTTCAAGTTCTTCTTTATCAATATTTTGTAAATCATTCCAATTAATATACCTAACATTGTTTAAATAAGGTTTACAGCCGTTGTTAGGAATTGTGTTATTTGTGTCATCTACAAGTATATAATCAGAATTATTTGCCCATAAAGCAGGGATAAATCCTAGATCTATTTGCATCTGCCTTACGGCATGCGGAGCCGTCATCTTTTCATTGTCACCAGCTAGAGCTATATCATGCCCTGGATTGAATATGTGTAATTTCATTATATTCTATTTTCATCACCATTCAGGCGCAATGTTCCAGCCCTTTTAATGATGTCCTTTACTACTTCTCCGCCTATAATCAGACCTGCTGCTGCTGGAACCCATGCATTGCTTGCTGGGATAGTTCTTCTTTCTGTGCATTTTCTCATATCCTTGTTAGGACATATGCAATGAAATCTACAACTGATGTCTTGATCATCTATTGGCGTTAAAGGCTGCTCCTCACTGTATACAACTTTTAGCTTTGGTATATTCAGTTTTTTGAGCTTCTTTCTGATGACTTTAGCCAGCGGATCCATTTTTGTCTTATTGATATCTGCTATTTTAAAAGCTGTTGCATCAAGTTTATTTGCTGCACCCATACATGATATGATAGGCACTTTTAATTCATGGCAACGCTTTATAAGTTCTAGTTTAGCACTTACAGTGTCAATGCAGTCAACAACATAATCAAACTGACTTAAATCTATTTTATCTGCGTTTTCAGGTAGATAAAACATTTGGTACTTGTTTACGACGCATTTCTTATTAATATCATGAATGCGCTCTTCTGCGATGTCAACTTTGTATTTTCCCACAGTTGATAGTACTGCGTAGATTTGTCGGTTTACATTTGTTAAGCATACCCTGTCATCGTCAATAAGATCTAATTGTCCGACACCGCTGCGTGCTAGTACCTCTACAGTGTATCCACCAACACCACCTATTCCAAATACAGCGACACGTGATTCTTTAAGTGTTTCTATCGCTTCTTTTCCCAACAATAGTTGGGTACGTGAAAATTGATTTTGCATTTATACTAAATATCTACTTTTCCAAAATTTCTGCAAAGGTAACTATTTTCGCAAATTAACCCCATATTTTTTGTGTTTTTTAGTTTTAAAACCAAAAAGTATGGCCGTGAAAACAAATGAATCCCATTTAACTTGCCTATAGTCAATCAATTGCCAATTTGATACTTATATCTCAAAAAGTCTATATGCTCACATAATAGTGTGTAAGTTTATTAATGAATGCAATATTATTATTATAAGATAGGCTGTACTTCTAAAAACAAAGAAAAAAATGATTTTCCTTTGCTTTTCCACTCGTTTGCACTATCTTTGCAAAAGAATTACGTAATTATGGGAATTTTCGGACTTTTCAATAAAAAGAAAAAAGAGACTCTTGATAAGGGACTCGAGAAAACTAAAGAGAGTGTTTTTAGTAAGCTGACTCGTGCTGTAGCCGGTAAATCTAAGGTTGATGATGAAGTACTTGATAATTTGGAAGAAGTACTGATTACTAGTGATGTAGGTGTTGATACAACATTGAAAATCATTGGGCGAATAGAAGAAAGGGTTGCGCGGGATAAATATGTTTCAACTTCTGAACTCAATGATATATTGCGTGAAGAGATTGCGGCTTTATTAGCTGAAAATAATACTGACGATAATGACAGCTGGGATTTACCGGCTGATCATAAACCATACGTGATACTTGTTGTTGGTGTAAACGGAGTGGGTAAGACAACTACTATAGGCAAGTTGGCTTATCAATTTAAAAATGCAGGAAAGAAGGTTTATCTTGGAGCTGCTGATACTTTCCGTGCCGCTGCAGTTGAACAAATATCAATATGGGGTGAACGTGCTGGTGTTCCTGTAATTAAGCAACAAATGGGATCTGATCCAGCTAGTGTGGCTTTTGATACTCTTCAAAGCGCAAAGGCTAATGGAGCTGATGTCGTAATTATTGATACTGCCGGTCGTCTACATAATAAATTAGGACTAATGAACGAGTTGAAGAAGATAAAGGATGTGATGAAGAAAGTCCTTCCTGAAGCTCCAGATGAAGTTATGCTCGTTTTGGATGGCAGTACAGGACAGAATGCTTTTGAACAGGCAAAACAATTCTCAGCAGTTACGAATATTACAAGTCTTGCAATTACAAAACTTGACGGTACTGCAAAGGGTGGTGTCGTTATCGGTATCAGCGATCAGTTGAAAGTACCGGTTAAATATATCGGACTTGGCGAACAGATGGAAGACTTGCAGTTGTTTAACCGTAAGGAATTTGTAGACTCATTGTTTGCCTAAAAACATTCATATGAAGAAAAATCAGATAGATATAATTACTATGGGCTGTTCTAAGAATCTCGTTGATAGCGAACTTCTTATGAAACAGTTTGAAGCAAATGGTTATCATTGTGTTCATGATAGCAAACGCCCAGAAGGTGAAATAGCTGTTATTAACACATGCGGATTTATTGAAACAGCTAAAGAAGAAAGTATCAATACGATACTTGAATTTGTTAAAGCAAAAGATGAAGGTAGATTAAACAAACTTTATGTCATGGGATGCTTGTCTCAGAGATATAAGGACGAACTGGAAACAGAAATCCCTGAGGTTGATAAATTCTATGGTAAGTTTAATTATAAACAATTATTGTCAGATCTTGGGAAAGCCGAAGTTCCTTCTTGTAGTGGTAAACGTCATCTTACAACTCCACATCATTATGCTTATCTTAAGATAGCAGAAGGTTGTGATAGACATTGCGCATATTGTGCTATTCCTATTATTACTGGCAAGCATGTTAGCCGTCCTAAAGATGAGATATTACAGGAGGTTAAGGAAATGGTAGCCAGTGGGGTAAAAGAATTTCAGATTATAGCTCAAGAACTGACTTATTATGGTGTAGATATTGACGGACATAGACATATTGCTGACTTGATAAGCGATATTGCAGATATAAATGGCGTAAAATGGGTTCGTCTACATTATGCGTATCCTAATCAGTTCCCTTTGGACTTGTTGGATGTAATTCGTGAGAAGCCAAACGTATGTAAGTATCTTGATATAGCTTTGCAGCATATTTCCAATAACGTGCTAGATGCAATGCATCGTAATGTAAGTAAGGAGGAAACAATGGAACTGATCACTAAGATACGTGAGTCAGTACCAGGTATTCACATCCGTACAACTTTAATGGTTGGATTTCCAGGAGAGACAGAAGAGGACTTCGATCAATTGGTAGATTTTGTGAAATGGGCTCGTTTTGAACGTATGGGTGCTTTCGCCTATTCAGAGGAGGAAGGCACATATAGTGCAGAACATTATGAGGACAATATCCCAGAAGATGAAAAACAACGTCGTCTTGATACTCTTATGGCTGTTCAGCAGGATATAAGTGCAGAGATTGAAGCAGAAAAAGTTGGTAAGGTGATGAAAGTAATCATTGATCGCAAGGAAGGTGAATACTATATTGGTAGAACAGAGTATTGTTCCCCAGAAGTTGATCCTGAAGTGCTCATAAAAGTTGCTGACAAGAAACTGCGTGTAGGATGTTTCTATAATGCCAAGATAACGTCAAGTGAAGAATTCGACCTTTATGGAGAAATAGTATAAATTAACATGAACAACAAGGAATTTATTTCAGAATTAGCGCAACGCAGCGGTTACACACAGGCTGATACCCAAAGGCTTGTTAACACGGTAATTGCGAGTATGGGTGATGCCTTTGAAGGAGGAGAAAACGTCGCATTGTCAGGTTTTGGTTCCTTTGAAGTGAAGAAACGTATGGAACGAGTCGTTATTAATCCTGTTACAGGACTTAAAATGTTAGTTCCACCAAAGTTAGTGCTTGGGTTTAAACCTATTGCGGCTATAAAGGAAAAACTTAAAAATGGAGGAGAGGCACATGAGTAACGTAAAAGATTTATCTCGTATCCTCGCTGATAAGCAAAAGTTGGATTTGGCAGATGCCGAGAAATTCTTATCATTGATGATTGATGTTGTCAATGATGGACTTTTGGATAATAAACTCGTTAAAATAAAAGGACTTGGTACGTTTAAAGTTACTAGCGTAAGTCCTCGTGAAAGTGTTGATGTAAACACAGGAGAGCGAATACTTATAGAAGGTAGAGATAAAATTTCTTTCTCGCCTGATAATGCAATGAAAGAGCTTGTTAATCGTCCTTTTTCTCAGTTCGAAACAGTTGTTGTTAATGATGGCGTTGATTTTGGACAGGACGAACAGACTGGTGATGATCCGCTTGATGAAACTTCGGAAGATGCGACTGATGATGTTGAAGAAACTGTAGAGACATCTGTTGAGCAAAAAGAAGAGGAACAAGTTGAACAAAAAGATGAAGAGGTTGTTAAAACCAATGAAGATAATTCATCCGAGTCTTATGATAAAGAGATAGAAAAGCAAAAAATAAATAGCACGGTTAACGACGAAGTTAAGGATGTTGTAGATAGTATCGTTGGACAGAAAACTGAAGAAGCTATTGAACAGAACATAGAACTACCTGTTGAACCAGAAAAGGAAAGTGGAACTGTTGACATTAAAATAAAAGAAGTTACTCCTGAACCAGAGCCTGTTGTTGAAAGTGCTGCTGACAAGGTCTTAGAACATCATAATCAAAATGTGATTGAAACTTTAGAGGAAATTGACAGTAATGAAGAAAACTCTGATGAATCGGAACCTGTTAAGAATACCGCAGGGGTAAATAAACTTTTGATTATTTCAATATTTGCACTATTTATATTATCAGCTGGTGCATTGTGGTATATGTATAATGAAGTAACAGAACGCAACAGTCGTATTGAGAGTTTGATAAGTCGTTTAGAGGAACGCAAAGCTACGCCGAAAGCTAAACCTGTAAAATCTATGGCAGTTAAGCCTGCACCGGTTGTAAAGAAGTCAACGGAGAAAGCTAAGAGTCCTGATGTTATCACTAAAAATAATGTGAAGGTGGAGAGTAAACCTGCTGTCACAGATGAATATGCGGTAATGAATAATAGTGATGCACGTGTGCGCACTGGTGCATATAAAATAGTAGGAGTACAAAAGACACTAAAAGTAAAAGCAGGTCAGACATTGAGCTCTATCAGTAGATTGTATTTCGGTCCCGGAATGGAATGTTATATAGAGGTGATGAATGGCAAAAAGGAATTAAAGGAAGGTGAAATCATAAAGATTCCAGAACTTAAAAATAAACATTCCAGATAAAGTTACTGTAATTCGATGGCGGTAATATATTTCGATATATTAAAAAATTTGCTGAATTCGATTTTATATTGTAATTTTGTGCTCGATTTAAACATTTGAATATGATTCTTAAGAAGAAAAAATGGCATTGCCTGCCTGGTCAGCCAATTACTGAACTTGATAAGCAAGTGATGTCTTGGGAAAAAAAAGGCAAGGAAGTGCCTAGTCGTGATCTCATAAAAACTCCAGAGCAGATAGAAGGCATACGTAAAAGTGGTGTCATTAATACTGGTTGTCTTGATGAGGTAGCTAAGAATATTCATGTAGGTATGAATACGCAAGAGATTGATGATATTTGCATGGCTTATTGTAAGGAGCATGATGCCACACCTGCATGTTTGAATTATGAAGGCTATCCAAAAAGTGTTTGTACCAGCATAAATGAGGTAGTATGTCATGGTATTCCTAAAGAGGAGGATGTTCTTGAGGAAGGTGATATCATAAATGTAGACATGACGACGATTTTCAACGGATATTATGCTGATGCTAGCAGAATGTTTATCATAGGAAAGACTACTCCGGAAAAGGAACAGCTTGTAAGAGTTGCAAAAGAATGTCTTGAGATTGGTGCAGAAGCTGCAAAACCATATAGTTTTGTTGGTGATATTGGTCACGCAATACAAAAACATGCCGAAAAATATCATTATGGAGTCGTACGCGATTTATGCGGTCATGGTGTAGGGTTGGATATCCATGAGGAACCAGATGTAGTGCATTATGGACATAAAGGTTCTGGAATGTTACTTGTACCTGGTATGGTATTTACGATTGAACCAATGATTAATCAAGGCACATGGAAAGTCTTCCTTGATGCTGACGATCCTTATGAATGGGAGATTGTTACTGGCGATGAATTGCCAAGTGCTCAATGGGAACACACATTTGTTATGACAGAGCATGGAGTGGAAATCCTTACATACTAATAAATAATATAAATGAAATTCGAAATATATGGAGAATAAAGATATTTATATATTAGGTATTGAGTCTTCGTGCGATGATACCTCTGCTGCCGTGTTGAAAAATGGTGTGCTTCTTTCTAATGTTACTGCTTCACAGGATGTTCATAAAGCTTATGGTGGCGTAGTTCCTGAATTGGCTTCACGTGCACATCAGCAAAATGTAGTTCCTGTAGTTGATCAGGCTATAAAGCGTGCTGGTATTACAAAGGAAATGTTGAGTGCAATAGCTTTCACACGTGGTCCTGGATTGATGGGCTCTCTTCTTGTTGGTGTTAATTTCGCAAAAGGATTTGCACGGTCATTGGATATTCCTTTGATAGATGTTAATCATCTTCAAGGTCATGTTATGGCTCATTTTATTAAGGAAAGCGACGATGATATAACAGCTCCACCATTCCCATTTATCTGCCTATTGGTTTCTGGTGGTAATTCACAGATTGTTAAAGTAAATGCATATAATGATATGCAGGTTCTTGGACAAACTATTGATGATGCTGCTGGTGAGGCGATTGATAAATGCTCAAAGGTCATGGGACTTGGGTATCCTGGTGGTCCTATCATAGATAAGCTTGCTCGTCAGGGTAATCCTAAAGCATATAAATTTTCAGAACCTCATATTCCTGGATTGAATTATTCTTTTTCTGGATTGAAGACATCTTTTCTATATAACCTTCGTGAGTGGGTAAGTGAGGACCCTGATTTTGTAGAACATCATAAGCAAGATTTGGCTGCAAGTTTGGAATTTACAATTGTAGATATCCTTATGAAAAAATTGCGTAAGGCTGTAGAAGACACTAAAATCACTCATGTTGCAGTGGCTGGTGGAGTATCTGCCAACAATGGTCTTCGTAATGCTTTCCGTGAGCATGCCGATAAATATGGTTGGACAATATACATCCCTAAATTCAGCTATACAACTGATAATGCCGCTATGATAGCATGTGTAGGCAATTTTAAATATGAGGATAAGGATTTCGGCTCTATAGATATGCCGGCTTTCTCAAAAGTAACCTTTAAGTAAACGATATGGAATTAGAAAGTAAAGTATTAAGTAAAGAAATACAGCAATATTTGTATGATAATAACCTTACTCTCGGAACTGCTGAAAGTTGTACCGGTGGACGTATTGCAGAAGCTATAATCGCAGTACCAGGGGCTAGTAATTATTTCAAGGGAGGAATAATTAGTTATACAAACGAGATCAAAGAAAATCTATTGCATGTTTCTCATGATACATTGGAAGAGCAGACTGCTGTTTGTGAAGATGTTGCCAAGCAAATGGTTGCTGGAGCATGTGATGCACTGAATGTTGATTATGCTATTTCTGCAACAGGCGTAGCTGGACCAGCGGGAGGTACACCTTCCATACCAGTTGGTACTATATGGATAGGATATGGTTGCAAGGATGATATACGTACGTTTAAGTTGGAAGAAGACTTTGGACGAGATATAAATCTTGCTATTGCATCAAGAAAAGCTTTGAGATTATTTTTGGATTTTGTCAAAGAGAAAAATCCAAAAGAGTAACTCAAAACAAAAAAATACTTAAATAACAGTATTCTTTAGGGAAATATTTTGGAAAATTCAAAATTATTTGTAATTTTGCACCCTGTTTGGAATAAGTATCAAAAAACGAAAACAAAAATTAAAGATAGTAATGTCTAAGATTTGTCAGATTACAGGAAAGAAGGCACAGCTAGGTTGTAATGTGTCTCACTCAAAGCACCATACTAAGAGAAGCTTTGATGTTAACCTTTTCAACAAAAAATTCTACTATGTAGAAGAGAATTGTTGGATTAGCCTTAAGACCAGTGCTGCTGGTCTTCGTCTCATTAATAAAGTCGGTCTTGACGCTGCCTTGAAGCAGGCTGTTTCTAAGGGTTATTGCGAATGGAAAGACATTAAAGTAATAGGAGAATAATTATCATGGCAAAGAAAGCTAAAGGAAATAGAGTGCAGGTCGTTCTCGAGTGCACTGAAATGAAGAATAGCGGACTTCCAGGAACAAGCCGTTACGTAACAACAAAGAATCGTAAGAATTCTCCTGAGCGTCTTGAATTGAAGAAATTCAACCCAATCCTGAAGAAGATGACTCTTCATAAGGAGATTAAGTAATAACCCTTTTAAATTCATATAAGATATGGCAAAGAAAGCGGTCGCTACCCTCCATGAAGGTTCTTCGGAAGGTCGCGCATATTCAAAGGTAATAAAGATGGTAAAGAGCCCTAAGACTGGTGCTTATATATTTGATGAGCACATGGTTCCTAATGAGGCTGTTAAGGATTTCTTTAAGAAGTAATTCTATTAAGAACTAAATAAAAAAGGTTGTAAAGTTTAGCTTTACAACCTTTTTATTTTTGTATATTTTCATAAGTTGTTTATCAACTTATATATTCTAAAACCGCCACTTTCTGATGAAAGATAATAAGTCTCTCTTTTGATTAGCATTGCTATTTATATATAACTTGGCTGCTATTAATAGATAAGAACTTATAGCTTATGAATAGAACTAAATATAAGAATCAGCAAGTAAAATATTTGAAATATTTAAGTAGTTCCGGATAATCTACTAGTAATGATTATTTGAAAAACTTCGTATACTCGTTTTCAAAGTTTGGGGTGAAAATATTTTTGCCTATATTGGTTAATATTTCATCACGGCTCCAGAATTTTCCACCGTCTAATTCGTCTTTGCTTGGTTGTACCTTTCCATCGTATATTGTTTTGTGTACATAAACCAATTCTGTTTCACGCGCACTTTCAAAAATGTAGTGGCCCATATCCTGTGGTGTGAAATCTGTTATTCCTAGTTCTTCTCTTACTTCTCGTTTTAGTGCTGTTTTTACATCTTCTCCGAGATCTATATGTCCACCACATGCCGTATCCCATTTTGAAGGTTGGATATCTTTCCATGCAGGACGTTTCTGTAGGTAAAGATCTCCATTACTATTGAAAACATGCAGGTGTACTACAGGATGCAATTTTTTGCTTCCACTGTGTGCTTCTCCGCGACTTATTGCCCCGATAATGTTTCCTTGTTCATCGACAAGGGGAAACATCTCATTTTTATTATCTTTCATATTTATAATTTGGCTTTAAAAGTAAAGCAATCAGGGAACAGTCCTTCTAGTTCTTTAGGTTCCTCTTTGAACAGACCGTAAATAGAGCTTCCACTACCACTCATTTGAGCAAATACAGCGCCCTTATCATAAAGTTTGTTCTTGATGTTGCTTAGTTCAGGATGATTTGTGAATATTGATAATTCAAAATCATTAACCAACTGCTCTTTCCATGTATATATAGATTGGTGTACTATTTCTTTACAGCAAATTTTAGGAGTACGTGGTACAACGTTTGCATAAGCCTCTTTTGTAGAAACCGCTATATCTGGTTTAACTAGGAATATATAGTATCCATTAAGATTACCTTTCGGGTCGTCTGCTGGCATTAGCTCATCACCGATACCTGTAGCGTAAGATGGTTCGCAACCAATGAAGAATGCACAGTCAGCACCAAGTTTAGCTGCATATCTTTCCATTTCAGCATTACCTATGTTTAGTCTGAAACGTTCATCAAGAAGTTTAATCATGTGTGCTGCATCGCTAGATCCACCACCCAAACCAGCTTGTGAAGGTATGCGTTTATAAAGATGAGCATGTACTCGTGGAAGTTTATAATCTTCTGCTATTAAGTTGTAGGCTTTTACAACAAGATTATTGTTTTCATCACATTCGATAGCATTTCCGGTAACTTTTAAGTCGCAATCATTTTCAGATGGAAATTCCTCGTCCATATGTTTTATCTCCAAAGCATCATATAATGGAATAGGGTAGAATACCGTCTCCAAATTATGATAGCCATCGGAACGTTTGCTTACAATGTTCAGTCCAAGATTAATTTTGGCACATGGAAATATAATCATAGTTTTTTATTTTTAATTATGTACACAAAGATATTGCAAATGCGAGTATAATCATCAAACTTGTTTGAATGTTATGCTGAGTGCAGTTGTATCTTATTGCAAAAATACAAAAAATCTAATAACCATAATATTATATAAACAAAAAAATTATTACCTTTGTCACAAATCATTAATATATGGCAGAAAATAACAGTAATAATACTAAAAAACGTAAGACTTCTACCCCAATAGATACTACTTATGGTCATCTTCAACCACAGGCTACAGACATCGAAAGAGCGGTACTCGGTGCTTTAATGATAGACAAGGATGCATTTTCAATGATTTCAGAGATTATACGTCCTGAAACTTTCTACGAGCCAAGGAACCAAAAAATATATCAGGCTATTCAAAACCTGAACATGAGTGAGCGCCCTGTTGATATCATGACTGTTACCGAAGAACTGAAAAAGGAAGGTGCTATTGATGATATTGGTGGTCCTGGTTACGTGCTGGATATCAGTGCTCACGTGGCATCTTCTGCTAATGTGGAATATCACGCTCATATCTTAGCACAGAAATTTCTCGCTCGCCAGCTTATTCAGTTTGCTAGTAGGATTGAGGAAAAAGCTTTTGATGATACCGTTGACGTTGATGCATTGATGCAGGAGGCCGAAGGTACATTGTTTGAGATATCACAGAAGAATATGAAGCAGGACTATACTCAGATAGATCCTGTTATTCAACAGGCTATAGACATCTTGCAAAAGGCTTCAGCAAATACTGGTGGTTTGACTGGTGTTCCAACCGGATATACTCAGTTAGATGAAATGACAAGTGGATGGCAGAATAGTGACCTTGTAATTATAGCTGGACGTCCAGCCATGGGTAAGACTTCTTTCGCACTTAGTTTGGCAAAGAATATAGCTGTTGATTATAGAATTCCTATTGCGTTCTTCTCTCTGGAAATGAACAACGTTCAGCTTGTAAACCGTTTGATCTCTAATGCTTGTGAGATTGCGGGTAGTAAAATGCTGAACGGACAGCTTACTCCTGATGAATGGGAACGTCTTGACAAGAATCTTAGAAAGTTGACAGGTGCTCCAGTTTATGTGGATGATACCCCAGGTTTGTCAGTATTCGAACTCCGTACCAAAGCCCGTAGGTTAGCACGTGAAAAAGGGGTTAAGATTATTATGATTGACTACCTTCAGTTGATGAATGCTAACGGTATGAAGTTTGGTAGCCGTCAGGAGGAGGTTTCAACAATATCAAGATCATTAAAAGGATTAGCAAAGGAATTGAATATTCCAATTCTTGCACTTTCTCAGTTGAATCGTACGGTTGAAAATCGTGATGGACTTGAAGGTAAGCGTCCTCAGCTTAGTGACTTGCGTGAATCAGGAGCCATCGAGCAGGATGCCGATATGGTACTTTTCGTGCATCGTCCTGAATACTATCATATTTTCAATGATGAAAAGGGAAACGATCTTCGTGGAAAAGCTCAAATCATTATTGCAAAGCATAGAAAGGGTGCCACTGGTGACGTATTGCTTACATTTAAGGGTGAATATACTAGATTCCAGAATCCAGAAGAATCTTATGGCCTACCTCAGGGTGGTGGAGAGATTATTGGCTCGAAGATGAATAACGGTGATGCTGCTCCTCAAGACAATCCATTTGGTGATATGCCACCTATTCCTCAAGGCGATAACATGCCTTTCTAATTTGAAATTAATAATAAAAACGATTTAAAAAGTTACTAAAAGTAGCAATATGAAAGATTTTTAGATAAAAATGTTTTAATTCTTTTGTGTATTTAGAAAATATCATTACCTTTGCACCCATAAATACAAAATAGTATATGATTACATCTCTAAACATATTGAGCATTATTATTCGAATTCGACTTCAAAAAGTGAGTGGAAGTGGTAAGGTGCGCATATAGATGATGTAAAAAGATATTTAAAGCCTTTCTCACTTCCGTGTAAGTGTGAAAGGCTTTTTCATTGTGAAATAATTAAATATACAAATATATGAGTGACAGATTGTTTGTTTTTGATACCACTCTTAGAGATGGTGAACAGGTGCCAGGATGCCAGTTGAATACTGTTGAGAAAATACAGGTTGCTAAGGCTCTTGAGCAGTTGGGAGTAGATGTTATTGAGGCTGGTTTCCCTATATCATCTCCAGGTGATTTTAATTCTGTTGTTGAAATTTCCAAAGCTGTTACATGGCCAACAATATGTGCCTTGACAAGAGCTGTGCAAAAAGATATTGATTGTGCTGTTGATGCTCTAAAATATGCAAAACATAAGCGTATCCATACAGGAATAGGAACTAGTGATTCACACATCAAGTATAAATTCAACTCTAATAGAGAAGAGATAATTGAGCGTGCAGTTGCTGCTGTTAGCTATGCAAAAAAATACGTAGAAGATGTAGAGTTTTACGCAGAAGATGCAGGTAGAACAGATAATGAATATCTGGCAAGAGTGGTAGAGGCTGTTGTTAAAGCTGGTGCTACTGTTGTCAATATCCCTGACACAACAGGTTATTGCCTTCCTGATGAATATGGAAATAAGATTAAGTATCTTATGGAACATGTTAATGGTATTGATAAAGCTATACTTTCAACTCATTGTCATAACGATTTAGGTATGGCTACTGCAAATACACTTCAAGGAGTATTAAATGGTGCGCGTCAGGTAGAAGTAACAATAAATGGAATAGGAGAGCGTGCTGGTAACACTGCCCTTGAAGAAATTGCTATGATACTTAAGTGTCATAAGGGCATCAACATTGACACGAATATCAATACAAATAAGATTGTTCCAATGTCTAGAATGGTGTCTAGCTTGATGAATATGCCTGTGCAACCTAACAAGGCTATTGTTGGACGTAACGCATTTGCACATTCAAGTGGTATTCATCAAGATGGTATATTGAAGAATGTACAGACTTATGAAATAATCAATCCAAAGGATGTTGGTTTAGATGATAATTCAATAGTATTGACTGCTCGTTCAGGAAGAGCAGCTTTGAAATATCGTCTGCATGTAAATGGCATTGATATTGAAGACGAGGAAAAACTTGATAATTTATATAAGAAATTCTTACAGTTGGCTGATAAAAAGAAAGAGGTTAGCGATGAGGATGTTATGATGTTGGCTGGCGCAGACCAGACTGATTCTCATGGAGTTAAACTTGATTACTTACAGGTAACTACAGGTAAGGGCGTAAAGAGCGTTGCAAGCATTGGACTTGACTTATCTGGTCAGAAGTTTGAAGAAGCATCTTCTGGCAACGGTCCAGTAGATGCAGCTATCAAGGCTTTGAAGAAAATCATACAGAAGAAGATGACCCTGAAAGAGTTTACTATTCAGGCAATAGATAAGGGCTCTGATGATGTTGGTAAAGTTCACATGCAGGTAGAATACGACGGTCATGTATATTATGGTTTTGGTGCTGATACAGATATTGTAACTGCCAGTGTAGAGGCATACATAGATTGCATCAATAAGTTTAAGATTTGCTAATTTAGGTAATAATAATAAATACACATATTTATGAATACATTATTTGACAAGATTTGGGACAAACATGTTGTTCAGACCATTAAAGATGGTCCTACACAACTATATATAGATCGTCTTTATTGTCACGAAGTAACTTCACCACAGGCTTTTGCAGGAATGCGTGCAAGAGGATTGGAGTGCTTTAGATCTGACAAGATATATTGTATGCCAGACCATAATACACCTACTCATGATCAGGATAAACCTGTTGAAGATCCTATATCACGCAAACAACTTGACACGCTTGACAAGAACTGTGATGACTTTGGATTGAAAGAGTTTAAGATGAATACCAAAGATAATGGTATAATCCATGTGGTCGGTCCTGAGAAGGGACTCTCTTTGCCAGGAATGACAATCGTATGTGGTGATTCTCATACTTCAACTCATGGAGCAATGGGTGCTGTTGCTTTCGGTATTGGCACATCAGAGGTAGAAATGGTTATGGCTTCTCAATGTATTCTTCAGCAGAAGCCAAAGAGTATGAGGATAAACATCAATGGAAAACTCAGTCCTAATGTTGTAGCTAAGGATGTCGCTCTTTACTTGATGAGCAAACTTACTACTAGTGGGGCAACTGGTTATTTTGTAGAATATAGCGGTCATGTAGTGCGTGATATGTCTATGGAAGGTAGATTGACTTTATGCAATTTATCTATCGAGATGGGAGCACGTGGAGGTTTTGTCGCTCCTGATGAAAAGACTTTTGAATATATCAAAGGTCGTGAATATGCTCCAAAAGGAGAAGAATGGGACAAATCGTTAGCTTATTGGAAAACTTTAAAGAGCGGAGACGATGCTATATTTGATAAGGAATTGAATTTTAATGCTTCTGACATTGCACCACGTATAACTTATGGTACTAATCCTGGAATGGGTATTGCTATTGATGAAACAATACCGACTCTTGATACAATAGATGAGAAAGAGCAAGCTTCATTCATGAAGAGTCTTGACTATATGGGATTTGCTCCTGGTGAGAAACTTCTTGGTCATGCTATTGACTACGTTTTCCTTGGTGCATGTACCAATGGAAGAATTGAGGATTTCCGTGCCTTTGCGAATATTGTTAAAGGAAAGAAAAAGGCTGATAATGTAACGGCTTGGCTTGTTCCTGGTTCCTGGCTTGTTGATAAGCAAATTCGCGAAGAGGGTATTGACAAGATTGTTGAAGCTGCTGGCTTTGAAATTCGCCAACCTGGATGTTCTGCTTGCCTTGCAATGAATGATGATAAGATTCCTGCAGGAAAGTATTCTGTTTCGACAAGTAATCGTAACTTTGAAGGACGACAGGGACCTGGTTCACGTACAATACTTGCTTCTCCACTAATAGCTGCAGCTGCAGCTATAACGGGTAAAATAACAGATCCACGAACTCTTTAATATAATAATTATGAAACAGAAATTTAACGTTATAACATCAACTTGTATTCCATTGCCGTTAGAGAACGTGGATACTGACCAGATAATTCCGGCTCGTTTTTTAAAAGCAACAGATAAAGAAGGTTTTGGTGATAATTTATTTCGTGATTGGCGATATAATAAGGATGGTTCTATAAAGAAAGATTTTGTTTTAAACGATCCTAGATACAGTGGAGTCATACTTGTAGCTGGTAAGAACTTTGGTTCAGGTTCATCTCGTGAACATGCAGCTTGGGCTATTGCTGGATATGGATTCAGAGTCGTAATTAGTTCTTTTTTTGCTGATATTCATAAAAATAATGAACTTAACAATTTTGTGCTTCCTGTAGTTGTGTCAGAAGGCTTCCTTCAGGAACTTTTTGATAGCATAAACGAAGATAACAAAATGGAGGTGAAGGTAGATTTACCAAATCAGGTTGTTACTAATTTAAAAACAGGAAAGAGTGAGCGATTTGAAATAAACGGATATAAGAAACATTGTCTTATGAATGGTCTTGATGATGTAGACTTCCTTGTGGAGAATCGTGATAAGGTTGAATCATGGGAGAACGCAAACAAATAGAAATAATGGATTGCACGCTTCGTGATGGAGAACAGACCAACGGTGTGTCTTTTCTCCCTCATGAGAAGCTGATGATAGCTCGTGCTTTATTGTCTGATGTAAAAGTTGATCGTATAGAGATAGCTTCTGCAGGTGTGTCAGAAGGTGAAAAGGATGCTGTACGCATGATTTGCCGTTATGCCGAACTTAACGGTGTGCTCAATAAAGTTGAGGTTCTTGGTTTTGTTGATGGTAATAAGTCGGTTGATTGGATACATGATTGTGGTTGTCGTGTCATAAATCTTTTGGCTAAAGGTAGTTTGAAGCATTGCGAATTGCAGCTGAAGAAAACGATAGATGAACATGTTCATGATATAGTAGAAGTACTTGATTATGCCAAAAACTCTAATATGCAGGTAAATCTTTATCTTGAGGACTGGTCTTCAGGTATGAAGGATTCACCCGAATATGTTTTTAAGCTTATAGATTCTCTTCATGACAAGAATATATGTCGTTTTCTTTTGCCTGACACATTAGGAATATTGAGCCCTACTCAGACAATGGATTATATCAGTCAGGTAGTGGAACGTTATCCTGATGTGAATTTTGATTTCCATGCTCATAATGACTATGATCTGGCTGTTGCTAATTCACTTGCGGCAGTTAAGGCAGGAGTTAAAGGCTTGCATGTCACTGTAAATGGATTGGGTGAGAGATGTGGTAATGCTCCATTGTCGTCTGTGCATGTTGTATTGAAGGATATGTATGACTTCTCTACAAATATTGACGAGACATCCTTGGTGTATATTACTCATCTTGTAGAGGGATACAGTGGTATTGCTGTAGCACCAAATACTCCTATTGTTGGTGATAATGTTTTTACCCAGGTTGCTGGTGTTCATGCAGATGGTGACAATAAAGATAAACTATATTGTAATGATTTGGTTCCTGAAAGATTTGGACGTCATCGTGAATATGCCCTTGGTAAAAATTCTGGTAAAGCAAATATTACTCAGAATCTTAATGAACTAGGACTCGTGCTTACTCCGGAACAGACAAAGGCCGTGACTCAGCGCATAACTCAGCTTGGCGATAGAAAAGAATTAGTTACTCAGGAGGACTTGCCATATATTGTCTCTGATGTGTTGAAACATAGTATTCCTGATGAAAAAGTGAGATTGGTAAGTTACATGGTTTCAACTTCTTATGGCTTGCGGCCTATAGCAAGTCTTAAAGTGTCAATAAATGATGTTTGCTACGAAGCTGACTCTACTGGTGACGGACAATATGATGCATTTGTTAAGGCATTACGTAAAGTCTACAAGAATAATCTCAATAGAGATTTTCCGCTGCTGGATAACTATCAGGTAAGTATTCCTCCTGGCGGACGTACGGATGCTTTGGTGCAGACAATTATTACATGGATTAAAAGTGATGGTAAAATGTTCCGTACAAGAGGACTTGATGCCGATCAGACAGAGGCTGCCATTAAGGCAACTATAAAGATGCTCAATATGATTGAGAATCCAGAAAGTAGATAAATGAATTTTAAAATATAATATAATGAATTTAAAGATTGCAGTTTTGGCCGGTGATGGTATCGGACCGGAGATAATGAAACAAGGTGTTGCTGTATTAAATGAGGTAGCAGATAAGTTTAACCACAAGTTTACATATACTGAGGCTCTTTGCGGTGCTCATGCTATTGACGCAGTTGGAGATCCTTTTCCTGAAGATACGTTTAATGTTTGTATGGATGCTGATGCTGTTTTATTTGCTGCTGTAGGTGATCCTAAGTTTGACAATAATCCATCTGCTAAGGTTCGTCCAGAACAGGGTCTGCTTGCAATGCGTAAGAAGTTAGGCCTTTTTGCTAATGTGCGTCCTGTTGCTACTTTTGAGTGTCTTCTTCATAAGTCTCCTTTGAAGGATGAATTGTTGAAGGGGGCTGATTTTGTTGTAATTCGTGAACTTACTGGTGGTATGTATTTTGGTGAGAAGTATCAGGATAATGACAAGGCATATGATACAGACATCTATACACGCCCAGAAATTGAACGCATCTTGAAGGTTGCTTTTGATACAGCGATGAAGCGTAATAAGCACCTTACAGTTGTTGACAAGGCAAATGTTCTTGCTTCAAGTCGTCTTTGGAGATTGATTGCTAAGGAAATGGAAACATCTTATCCTGAAGTAAACACAGATTACATGTTCATAGATAATGCATCAATGCGTGTTCTTACAGAGCCTACTTTCTTTGACGTTATCGTAACCGAAAACACATTTGGTGACATTCTTACAGATGAAACAAGTTGTATTACTGGTTCTATGGGACTTCAGCCATCTGCAAGTCTTGGTGAGCATACTCCTTTGTTTGAACCTGTTCATGGAAGTTGGCCTCAGGCGACAGGCAAGAATATTGCTAATCCTATTGCTCAGATTCTTTCTGCTGCAATGCTTCTTGAGCACTTCGGACTTAACACAGAGGGACAACTTATCCGTAAGGCTGTAAATGCAAGTCTTGACGCAAATGTACGTACTCCTGAAATTCAGGTTGAAAATGGCAATACTTACGGAACTACAGAAGTTGGAAAATGGATAGCTGATTATATAAAGAATAATTAATAGATATATCTGTAAATATTTAATCGCCACAGTAGTGTAATAACTATTGTGGCGATTTGATTTTGTATATTTAGGCATTGTCCCTAGCGCTTTTCGCGTTTTTAGCTACGGAAAGCTCCGACATCTTTTATAAAGCCTTTAAACAGAGGGGGAAGGCGAGACATAGCTTGCAAAATTTAGCTTCGATGAGCTACGTCTTAGCCACGTCATCCATTTCTGCTTATATAATGTACGTGCACACACATTTCTTTGTTAGAATTAGGTTTGTTTGCACATTCAAAAAAGATAACTGTTGTGTGTGATAGTAGTTTCTATAAATATGATAACGTTAGAATTACATGTAAAAGATATGATATCCCATTATATAAAGCGCTAGATGAATTACTTTACAATGAAATAAAGTGATATTGGTAAACAGAAACTCGCTGATATTATTTCTTAATATATATTAGCGAGCTGTATTTTTTATTCATCATAAAGATGATATGTCTCATACGTATTCTTTATAGCGTATGCTTAGAGACAAACTTATTGAATTCACCTTTGTAGCCATTAAATACGTTTATATCGACCTTAGGATGTATTCCATTTACCTTTCCGTCAGGGCATAACTGCCAATATACCAAATGCACATCGGGTTTGTATTCTCCATATCTTGCTATCCATACAAGATAGTCCCTTTCTAAGTCTGGTGCTAATGGTAGGTATCTGTTTACAAATGATTGGCTTATGTATAGAATAGGTCTACTTCCTGTATTATGTTCTACAATTCTGAGCCATATCCTTATGTTCTTGAATAGTACACCTGCACCACCAATCTTATTTACCTGTGATGGTAAGGGTTCTACATCAAGTACCGGGGGAAGATCTCCCTTCCTAACATATGATCGTTTAAGAAAATTATATGCCTGTAGTCTTGCAGGTATACTAGGAGAAAAGTAATGGTAAGTTCCTGTATACAAGCCTCTAGCTTTGGCTGCATGATAATCTTTTTTGTAGTATGGATTGAAAAGTTTTTTCCCTTCTGTACTTTTTATATATATAAAGCTTATTGGGTAGTTGATTTTCCCCGTAATTCGCTTCTTACTTAAAGTCCCAAGACTCGTTATACGTAATTGGTTCCAGTTTATTTTATATCTTTTTCTGCCAACGATATGCTGGTATTTTGATATGTCGATTCCGTATATTCGTTCGCTTGTGTAGTAAGGACGCTCACCTTTGTATCTGTTGCTTTTCCATTCACCAATCTTTAGTTTGTTGTTGGAAAGTATAGCCATACCAAATCCATCTTTTTGGTCATCTTCCCAATGTCCTTCATATATGAAACCATCTTTAGACTTGTAAATACCATGTCCGGAAGCATTACCATTGGCATTAAGCTGTCCAATGTATATACCAGTTGAATCAATGCGGGTACCACTAGTTAATGTATCATTATGCCAGATACCAGTAAATGTTCGTTTAAGAGAATCCGTAAAGACTCCCTTACCATCTTTCTTACCTTTATTTATGATGCCCTTATATATAGAATGGTCTTGTTTAATGATTCCGTAACTAAACTTTTTACCAACATTCATTTCTCCACATGCAGCGCATAGTAGAGTAAATGACATCACTATATATATATGTAATTTTTTCAATTTTTATTTGTTATTAATAAAGGTATGTATTTGTTCTCTCCAAATAACGCCATTTGAAGTTTTTATTCCTGCAAATAATCCCTTGTGGAAGAGTGTCTCTGTATATATGGCAGAACCGTTATCAGCAATTTCTTCAGGACATGGAGTTTCGAATTTATAGCTTACAGCCATAATCTTTTTCTTCTTATCACTTTTCCATGGCATAATACTTACCGCATTTACGTCATGAGGCGTTGTCTGATTGTAATTACTTAACAACTGTATTCTGCTAGCTAAAGACTTCTTTATCAAATAGCAAACTTGCTTTATATTTTGTTTGTCCTTGTTTTTGTAAGTTGCTATATATTGATCTTTAATATATATCTTTATGTTATTAGATTTCTGTATTCCTTTAAGAATAGAGATTTCCTTGTTTATGGAGTCTTTATATGCGTGCATTCTTGTAGCATATTTAGCCACCATGTTGTAGCCTTCATCTTGAACTCCGTGAACTCTAAGATAGTATTTAAGTTCGCTTTGTTTCTGATTTATTTTTTTGTTCTCTTTAGTAAAATACTCGATCTGTCGCTCAACAATGCTCTTTGGGGCGATATCCTTTATTCTGATATCTGTTGTATCACTGATAGACGATATTATTTTTCCTTCGCATGAAGGATAGAGCCAGCTTTGATTTATCCAAAATCCTTCAGATTCGGTTTCGTTATTTATGATATTTCCTTTGTCCCATGTAAGTCCTTCCATAAGACTGTCTGCATTGATAAATGCAAAAAATAGACTGTGTCCATTTTTATCAGTTAAGACATAATGGCGCTTACAATCTATTTTAACCACTGAAGCCAATGAACTTTTATTATCATCTGGCCATATTCTTAAAATTGTCCATATAGCTAAAGCAGCCACAATGGCCGGCAAAGCTATATAGACAATAGTGCTTTTTATTTTCATTTTTATCTCAAGTCAATAATTTCAGCTTTTGGATAGTCCTTTGAATTGAAAGAGAATATATCGTCGCTCTGATTTCTTGCCTTAAAGTTTGTTATATTAATTATTGTCCAGTTCTTGCCTTGCAACATTCTAACATTACTAGGAGTATATGTTTTCTTGTTGATTGTAATGTAAAGTTCCTGAAGACTACGTTGCTTGTTTTGGGCAGTCATGTGTATTTGGTAAGAACCACCAACAGATTTCATGTTTAGATTATATCCAGTCTTATATATAGTAATGAACTTATATGGATTCATCTGAGCCTGTTTTGCTTCATTAGGATTTGTTACATTAACTTCGTTTGTTGTGTTCATGTATGTCCATTGTGTTTTTCCATTGAACCATACTGTGGTCTTTGGGGTGTGGGCATAAAACTTGTTACCTTTTATGGCAATAGTTCCTGATGCTGCGCCAAGGCTTTTGCCACTGACTGAAAAGTTAGCACTTGCGCCTCCTTTGCCTCCAACAACACTAGCTGTTTTGTCTAGTATTCTTGCTGCCTGAGCCGCGTTTTGAGCTGACACACATAAAGTGAGTAGCATCATTAATGAAATAAGAGCAATTTTTTTCATTACTTTTTTGTTTATTTTATGTTTTATGCAAAGGTATATAATATAAATAGGATTTAAATGATTCTGCAGAAATTTTATCTAACTTTTGAAACATTTAAATCCTATTTAATTTATTTATTCACTTCTTAGTTGAAGGAGTAGGGTGTTTAGTTGATTTTCGTCTTGGATTAAAACCTCACGAGGTTTACTTCCTTGAGCAGAACCGACAATTCCTACATGCTCAAGTTGATCCATCAATCGTCCTGCTCTGTTATATCCTATTGAGAAGCGTCTTTGTATCATACTTGTTGAACCTTGTTGGGAAAGTACAATCGCATGTGCTGCTTCCTCAAAATATGGATCTAGATTAGAAATATCAGTATTACCTGCGTTTATACTGCCATTATTACCGTCATCAACTGGCTCTGGCAATTCCATCGGTTCAACTGGACCAGGTTGTCCACATATGTACTCATTGATGTTCTCAATTTCAGGAGTGTCAACAAATGCACATTGCACACGAACAGGTTCGTTTCCATTAAGGAACAATAGGTCACCACGTCCTATAAGTTGGTTAGCTCCCGAACGGTCAAGGATGGTGCGTGAGTCAATTTGTGAACTTACACGGAAAGCCATACGTCCAGGGAAGTTGGCTTTGATATTACCAGTGATAATCTTTGTAGTAGGTCTCTGGGTTGCAATCACCATGTGGATACCTACTGCTCGAGCCAACTGTGCTATTCTGGCTATAGGAAGTTCTATTTCCTTTCCGGCTGTCATAATCAAATCGCCAAACTCATCAATGATCACAACTATATATGGCATGTACTCATGTCCCTTTGTGAGATCAAGCTTATGATTTACAAACTTAGCGTTGTATTCTTTTAAATTTTTTGCTCCGGCAATCTTTAGTAAATCATATCTGTGGTCCATAAGCCCACAGAGACTGTTAAGAGTCCTGACAACCTTCGTTACGTCAGTGATTATTGGCTCTTCGTCATTTTCAGGGAGACAAGCCATGAAATAGTCTGCTATCTTATGATATACACTGAATTCTACTTTCTTAGGATCCACAAGAACGAATTTAAGTTCGTTAGGATGCTTTTTATAGAGTAGGGAAGTAATGATGGCATTCAGACCAACAGACTTGCCTTGTCCAGTTGCACCAGCAACTAGTAAATGTGGTATCTTAGCCAAATCTACCATAAATACTTCGTTGGTAATAGTCTTACCAAGAGCAAGTGGTAATTCCATTTTCGTCTCCTTAAATTTCTTTGAATTCAGGATGCTTTCCATCGAAACTATCTGTGGCTTATTGTTTGGGACTTCAATACCAATAGTACCTTTTCCTGGAATTGGTGCAATTATACGGATTCCAAGCGCCGAAAGACTCAATGCTATATCATCTTCAAGATTTCTAATCTTTGATATTCTTACTCCTTCAGCAGGTGTTATCTCATACAATGTAATAGTAGGACCTACAGTTGCTTTAATCTCCTTTATAGAGACCCCGAAACTATTAAGAACTTCAACAATTCTTGCGTTGTTTGCCTTTATTTCTTCCATGTCAACATTTGGCTTGCCATCGTTGTCATATTTCTTTAGAAGATCAAGTGTAGGCTTCTTATATCTTGTGAAAGGCTCTAATGGGTCTATAGGTGTGCTTAATATTTGTTCAACATTGACTTCCTTTCCGTCAACTTTTTCTTCATCCTTAGCGATTTCAATTGTCAATTTGTTGGCACTGGCATCGTTATCATCTATTTTAGTAACTACAGCTGCTGGTGATACGCTTTCTGGCAAGTTGTCTGTCTTAGTACTTGTCACATTTCCAAAGTCTGTAAGATCAACAATAGGTGAAGGGATGTCCTCTGGCATATTTTCAGGTATGTCAATCGTATTTTGAGGCTCTTTTTCTACGTCAGCCTCATTATTACTTTCTGTGTCTATTTCTGTATTTTCAGTTTTAGGCTCGTGATTTGTTACAGTAAACTTAACTTTTGAAGTGAGATATTTCACCGGATTCATCGCTTTTCTTACCACTTGGATAGTCTCTGCACTAAGATATGTAAGGAAAGCAACTGCTGTAAAAAATAGTATTACAGTAAGTCCAGGAGGGCCCACAATATTTTCAAGATGCTGCACACAATAAAGTCCATGATTTCCACCAGGGTTGAAAACGAAATTACCCATAATAGGAGTCAAGAACTTAGCAAAAGTCACTGAACTCCAAATCATTACAAGCATTGTTCCGAAGAACCATTTCCATAGATTGATTTTATATATAGACATCATCTTCAATCCTGCAAGTATTATAAATGCAGGTATCAGAAAAGAAGGCAATCCAAAGTTAACATACATCAGCTCGTATGCTAAAATTGCACCTATGGAACTTCCATAATTTGCAAACTCTTTGTTTGTGTTAATCCATTCACCTGGACGCAAATTATCTAACAAGCTTTGATCGGCTTGACCAGTCGACAAATATGATACCATCACAATAATAGTATATATTGCCAATAACAACAAAACCAGGCCTAAAAGGAAGTCTGTTTTTTCACTGTTAAAAATATTTCTAAAGCCAACTGCTTCTCCTATGTTTTTTGGTTTGCGGTCAGATTTTTTTCTTGCCATGTGCTTTTATTATTGAATTTAATGCAAAATTAGCTGAAAAATCCGAGAAACGGCATGCTTTTCATAACTTTTTTTTAATTTTGCACTTAGATACGTATTTAAAGATGAAAAAAACTATTTATAGTAAATTTGACAAGAAACTTATATCTGATCTTCCTGCTGTTTTTTTTACTGGTAGGATAGTCACTATTATAAGTGAGGCTGATGCCGATAAAGCGGTGGATTACTTGCTCTCGTGCGATATTCTAGGTGTGGATACTGAAACTCGTCCAACATTTCGTAAGGGCGATCAACATAAAGTTGCCCTTCTTCAGGTGTCATCAAAAGACACTTGTTTTCTTTTCAGATTGAATTGTATTGGATTGACACCTTCAATCATTCGGTTATTAGAAGATAAAACGGTACCCAAAATTGGACTTTCATGGCATGATGATATACTTTCGTTGCATCGTAGAGCTAATTTTAATCCAGGATATTTTATTGATTTGCAGAATATTGTGGGTAAGGTTGGAGTCAAAGATTTAAGTTTGCAAAAGCTTTACGCAAATCTGTTCCATCAGAAAATCAGTAAGAGACAAAGACTCACAAACTGGGAAGCTGATGTGCTCAACGACAAGCAAAAACAATATGCAGCAACTGATGCGTGGACATGTATTAATCTGTATGAGGAGATTGTAAGATTGCATGTTTCTAAGGAATATGAGCTTGTTACTTTGGAAGAACCTGAGCCTGAAAATATTGCACAGGGCTTGGAAGTCGCATCAATGTAATTAAATTTAATTATACATATCGTGTAGCTTATTTTGCTTCATGTATATGTTTATTTATTAAAATAATAATAATATGTATAAATCAATATACCTTAAAAAAGGTAAGGAAGAGTCGCTGAAACGCTTTCATCCTTGGATTTTCTCAGGAGCCATTCATCACATGGATGATGGCATAAATGAGGGAGAAATAGTAAGAGTTATTACTGTTTCTGGTGATTTTATAGCTGTAGGACACTATCAGATAGGCTCTATTGCTGTGAGAGTGCTTTCTTTTAAAGATATAGAAATCAATCATGAATTCTGGTGTTCAAGACTGAAAAGTGCATTTGAGACACGAAAGGGCATAAGTATTGCTGATAATCCTTCAAATAATACTTATAGACTGGTTTATGGCGAAGGTGACAACTTGCCAGGATTGATTATAGATTGCTATGGAGAAACTGCTGTTATGCAGGCTCACAGTGTAGGAATGCATTTGAGCCGCAATGAAGTGTCAAAGGCGCTTATTGAAGTTATTGGCGATAGAATTAAAAATATTTATTATAAGAGTGAAACTACGCTTCCGTTTAAGGCGGATTTAGGACAGGAAAATGGATTTATCTACGGTTCCACCGATAATGATATAGCAGTTGAGAATGGATTGAAGTTCCATGTTGATTGGCTTCGTGGGCAGAAAACGGGATTCTTTGTTGATCAAAGAGAAAATAGAAGCTTATTGGAGAAATACGCAAAAGGGCGTAGTGTTCTTAATATGTTTTGTTACACAGGTGGTTTTTCTGTTTATGCTATGCGTGGTGAAGCTAAGTTGGTGCATTCTGTAGATAGCAGTGCAAAGGCGATAGAGCTTACAAATAATAATATAGAACTTAATTTTCCTGGTGACACCCGCCATGAGGCTTTTTGTGAGGATGCATTTAAGTATTTGGAGAATAATGATGATAAATATGATCTTATTATTCTTGACCCTCCAGCTTTTGCAAAGCATCGTGCTGCATTGCATAATGCATTAAAGGGATATACTAGATTGAATGTAAAAGGTTTCCAAAAAATCAAGCATGGTGGTATTCTTTTCACTTTTAGTTGTTCACAGGTCGTTACTAAAGATAACTTCCGTAATGCTGTGTTTACTGCCGCTGCACAAGCAGGACGTAAGGTTAGAATTTTGCATCAACTTCACCAACCGGCTGATCATCCAATTAATATTTATCACCCAGAAGGCGAGTACCTTAAAGGGCTAGTGCTATATGTTGAATAAATTTGCCCTGCGTGTTAAGCGATATGTCGAGATAAATCATTTACTTAGTGCTAATGGTCGTTATCTTGTAGCCCTGAGCGGTGGGAGTGACAGTGTAGCTCTTCTTCGTGTCATGATTGACTTGGGATATAGTGTTGAAGCCATGCATTGCAACTTTCATCTTCGTGGTGAGGAATCGGATAGAGATGAGAAGTTTTGTGAGAACTTATGTAATGAACAAAATATTCCATTTCATCGTGTTCATTTTGATACAAAGTCTTATGCTTCATTGCATAAGGTAAGTATTGAAATGGCAGCGCGTGAATTAAGATATGATTATTTTGAGAAGTTGCGTACAGATTTATCTGCTGATGCAATATTAGTAGCGCATCATCGTGATGATAGTGTAGAGACATTACTTATAAATCTTATTCGTGGAACAGGATTGCATGGACTACAGGGAATTTCATCTAAGAATGGCTATATTATAAGGCCACTCCTAGATGTTAGTCGCAACGATATTATTGATTACTTAAATTCTATTCAACAAAACTATGTTACCGATAGTTCCAATAATGTTGATGATGTTACGCGCAACAAGATAAGGCTTAATATAATTCCTCAATTGAATCAAATTAATCCTTCTGCAAGTGCTGATATTGCAAAAACAGCAAATAGAATTAGGCAAGCTGCCTGCATATTTGATGAAGCTATAAAGAAATGTGTCGATGAGGTCGTTGTGAAAAAAACAAGCTTGTGCATATATATAGATATAGATAGATTGAAATCAATGATTTCATCGGAGTATATTTTATATTCTATTATTCACAAGTTTTCATTTACTCCATCGCAAATCGAACAGATTTCTGAAAATCTAGATGCTCCATCAGGTAAAATCTGGACGTCAAAATCGCATAACTTGTTGATAGATAGAGGATTGATTATTATTAATAGTATAAATGTTGATGATAGTCAGAATAAGATTATGACGATTCCAGAGACGGGAAACTATTATTATAATGAAAACTTAGAATTTCGTTTTAGTGTTTCTGAAATTAATTCAGACTTTAAGCCAAGTAAAATAGCGGAAGTTGTTACATTAGATGCTGATAAAGTAAACTTTCCACTTGTTATTCGTCATATAAAAAATGCCGATAGATTCGTGCCTTTTGGAATGAAAGGTAGTAAATTACTTAGTGATTTCCTAACTGATAATAAGTTTACGCTTTTTGATAAGCAGAAACAGCTTGTTATAGAAGATAACGAAGGTAATATAGTTTGGGTTGCTGGACTTAGAACGGACAATAGATGTAGAATAATTAAAGGATCATTAAATTGTCTTAAGATAGAAATGCGTAGACATATTTGAATTTAAGCTATAGCATGCTGAGCTTAAATGTACAATAAAAAATAGTAGAAATATAAATCCCCATCATTTTAAATGATGGGGATCTTTTTATAAAGCTTCATCTTCAGGTTTCTGAATAGAAGTTTTCTTTATTTTCGTAAATTGCTTTTTCTTAAGCCATATTGCTTTCCGCTCTTCATAGTCGCGGCGCTTTCGCTCAAGATAATTGTCTGCCATAAGTGAATCTGTTATTTGAATTTACTGTATACAACAGTTAGTTTTATAGGTGTACTTCCTCCTACTAATTTAGTACTTTTAATTGACATGTCATGATAAATACCTGTAAGATATGTATTACTACTTATTGTCATTGTAGAAGTCGTAACAGGAATTATAACAACTTTATTCCAATTATCAGATATATTTCCACTTTGCTTGTTATCAGACATAGTCTTTATCATAGAACCTATGTTGTTGAAAGTATATGCATTTGAACTTAGGCTAGCTAAATATGAATTCTTGTTGTCAGCAACATCGTGATTCTTGAAGAAAGATGTGATGCTATCAGCTGGGATCATAAGCAATTGACTAGGTGCTCCCAAAGCATATTCGTTAGGATTCTCGTTGTTAATTCTCTGTAATGTTACCTTTGCTGTATTTATAGTATAGTTCTCTTTGCCTTTTACTATATCATCAACAGGAATTGTCATTTCTGTAAAAATTCCAGCAGGTGTCTTTACGTAGGTACAACTGTTGTCTTCAGCCATCTTCTTTATTGTGGCAGCATCGTTTTTAATGCTTGTTGTCTGCATTACTTCCTCTGTACCTCCAAATGTAGCCGCTACATTATATGTAGAATCGTTTGATGTGTATCTGAAGTGTACGTACATAATTGCATTATAGATGTTAGCCATAGCTCCAATTCCACTTGTTGATTTAAAGTAGAATCCTGGTGCAACATTATGTATGAAAGTATATGAGTTCTTAAAGTTATTTGGATTCTCATAATACTTGCGCATAATATATGTACCGTAGTTCTTATAAGTTTTTCCGTCTTTATCAGTATATTCTTTATTTAACGGAATGCGAATAGAGGCGTTATAATCGCTTGAAGAACGTTGAGCAATACTATAATTCAAATCTGCTAGGGTATAGGTCTTGTCTACTACAAGTCCATTCTGGCGTACATATCCTTCTTTTTCTGGATCAAAGTTTGAATAGTAATCCTCATCTTCTACTGGTTTCCCTAGTTCATAAGCTTGTAGCTTCATTGGTGCAAGAGAGTCTCCTATTGTATTTGAATGATATAGGCGAATTTCGCATGAGTCAGCATAAGCCAGACCGTCATTTTTGCTTATTATACTGTCAATTTTTGGAAAAGTGTAGTTTTCAAGTACACTAAATTGAGTCATAAAGTTGCTAGTAATATATGCACCAGTCTCAGGATCACGGAATTTTCCTAGGTATCCTGTAGTGTTGCGTGACAGTACAGAATCTGCTACAACGGATTTAGTACTAACAAAGAATGTGTCAGTGCTGATATCCAAGTTATCTCTGTTGTCGGTAAGTGATGTTCCAATGCCGTCAGTGGTATCATCACAAGAAATTATAGTGAATGATGCAAGTATAATGCATGCAAGACCAAGACTTTTAAGTTTCATATTGCTTTATAAGGGATAAAATTATTATTTCATTCTTCTGTTGGGCATATCTTTTCGTAAAGCTCATTATAAGCTCCAATGAAATCTTCACCTGGATAATCAAGAACAGGAATGCTCTTGTTGTTTGCATATTTCAGGAGTTCATTGTTTACATTCTTATTTGCCTCAATAACGCAGTCACTGTAGTCAAGTGCTAACTTACCTAATTCTATGAAATCAAACTTTTCGTTATAGCATTTCATAAGTTCAGGCTTGGCATCTCTAAAAGCTACGATATCACGGAATTTACTGCCGAGTTCGCCTTTTGGTTGTTCGTCAAATAGTGATGTTATAACCTTTGTCTTTGCAAAAGAAGGCTCATCGTGATAAGCTGTCTTTATATAAAGAGGTACAACAGCGCTCATCCATCCTTGACAATGTATAATGTCGGGAACCCAGCGCAGTTTCTTAACTGTCTCCAAGACTCCGCGTGCAAAGAAAATGGCGCGTTCACCGTTATCAGCATATTCATTACCTTCTTCATCAATTGTCATCTGACGCTTGGTGAAATAATCGTCGTTATCAATAAAGTAAACTTGAATTCTTGATTGAGGAATAGAAGCAACTTTGATAATCAGTGGATGATCAGTGTCATCGATAATAAGATTCATTCCCGAGAGACGTATTACTTCGTGAAGTTGTCCGCGACGCTCATTAATGTTTCCCCATTTTGGCATAAAAGTACGAATCTCTAATCCGGCTTCTTGTGCTTTTTGTGGTAGTTCTTTGCCCATAGTAGACATATTTGTCTCTGGTACGAACGGTGTAATCTCTTGGTTGATGAATAATACTTTCTTTGCCATGTTTATTTTCAAATTGAATAGTGCAAAGGTACAAAAAAACTATTGAAAATAAGCCATAAATGTAATAAAACAAATAAATATGGTCGTTTATTCGCATAATTTTATAATAATTCTTTCTTATTTAAGAAAAAAGTTGTTATTTTGCACACCAATTGGAATTAAAGAATAATGAAAGTTTTTAATAAGGTCGTAGATTTGCAGAATGAGCTATTTTATGCTCGTAAACAAGGTAAGAGTTTTGGCTTAGTGCCAACAATGGGTGCATTGCACGAGGGGCACGCTTCATTAGTGGAGCGTAGCGTTAAAGACAACGATATAACAGTCGTATCTATTTTCTTAAATCCAACACAATTTAATGACAAAGGAGATTTGGATCGATATCCAAGAACTTTGGATGATGATTGCAAGTTAATAGAAAAATGTGGTGCAGATTATGTATTTGCTCCGTCTGTTAAGGAGATGTATCCGTTAGGGGATAAACGCCATTTTGAATTTCCTCCTGTTTCTACCGTTATGGAGGGTGCTCGTCGTCCAGGACATTTCAATGGTGTCTGTCAGGTTGTTAGTAGACTATTCTATATAACACGCCCTAATTGTGCATATTTTGGAGAAAAAGATTGGCAGCAGATTGCTGTAATAAAACAACTAGTGAAATATATTGGAAGTGATGTAAAAATTATAGAATGTCCAATAGTTCGAGAAAGTGACGGACTTGCAAAAAGCAGTCGTAACGCTCTCTTAGCTACTGACGAGAAAGCTATTGCTCCTACTATTTTCAAATCTCTTAGTGCTAGTGTTGAATATGCTATGAGTCATAGTGTTTCTGATACTCGTGATAGGGTCATGAAGGAAATAAACGCAGTAGAAGGATTAAATGTTGAATATTTCGAAATAGTTGATGGTAATACTCTCCAGAATGTGAATGATTGGAATGACAGCGACTATGTAGTCGGTTGTATAACTGTCAATTGCGGAAAGACTCCTATTCGTTTGATAGATCATATTAAATATAAAGAACACAAGATTTGACGATGTATATTGAAGTATTAAAAAGTAAATTACATTGCGCTAAGGTTACAGAAGCCAATCTTAATTATATGGGCAGCATTACAATAGATGAAGATCTGTTGGATGCAGCAAATATGATTGCTGGTGAAAAGGTGCAGATTGTAAATAATAACAATGGTGAACGTTTTGAAACCTATATTATAAAAGGCGAAAGAGGTTCAGGGTGCATCTGTCTTAATGGAGCTGCAGCAAGGAAAGCATTGGTAGGTGACGTTGTGATAATTATATCTTATGCGTTAATGGATTTTGAAGAGGCTAAAACATTTGAACCTAAAGTCATCTTCCCAAAAGAAGGAAACAAACTCTAAAATATTATAGCCGTATTGTGCATAATTGTAATATGAAGCTTGAACTAAAAATAAAATACTCAAAAAAGCTTTGTTTTGTGCAATAATTGAGCTAACTTTGTAGGAAATTTCAAGATAGCTAATATGAAACAAACGAAAATTGTAGCCTCGATAAGTGATCGCAGATGTGATCAAGATTTCATCAGAAAATTATTTTTTGCTGGTATGAATGTTGTTCGTATGAACACTGCTCATGCCACGGAGGAAGGTATACGTACTATTGTAAAAAATGTAAGGGCTGTATCTCCTCATATTGGTATTATGATTGATACCAAAGGACCAGAAGTAAGAACAACAGGCGTTGATGAACCGCTTGAATATAAAACAGGCGATGTAGTTAAAATTTTTGGTCGCCCTGAAATGGATAGTTCTCATGATATTGTAAACGTTTCATATTCAGACATCACTAAGGATGTTAAGGTTGGCGATGATATCTTGTTTGACGACGGAGAATTAGATATGCAGGTCATTGAGAACGTTGGTCCAATGCTTATTGCAAAGGTTCAGAATGACGGAACTCTTGGCTCACATAAAAGTGTTAATATTCCTGGGGAGCATATTGATCTTCCTGCATTGACAGATCGTGATCGACATAATATACTTCTAGCTATTGAGTTAGATATTGATTTTATTGCTCATTCTTTTGTTAGAAATGCTGCTGATGTTATGGAGGTTCAGAAAATTTTGGACGAGCATAATAGTGATATCAAGATTATTTCGAAAATAGAGAATCAGGAAGGTGTAGATAATATTGAAGAAATTATTGACGCTTCTTATGGTATTATGGTTGCTCGTGGCGACCTAGGTATAGAAGTGCCTATTGAGAAAATTCCTGGTATTCAGCGTTCTATAATCCGCAGTTGTATTCAAAAGAAGAGACCTGTTATTGTAGCTACGCAAATGTTGCATACTATGATAAACAACCCTCGTCCTACACGTGCTGAAGTAACTGATATTGCAAATGCAATTTATTATAGAACTGATGCTCTGATGCTCAGTGGTGAAACTGCTAGTGGAAAGTATCCTTTGGAAGCTGTTCAGACAATGGCTCGTATTGCAGAACAAGCTGAAAAAGATAAATTGCGTGATAATGATATAGAAGTTTCAACTGATGGAGATTGTGATCTAAGAGAATTTTTGGCACATGCAGCTATTGAATCAACAAAGAGAGCTGGTGTAGCTGGAATAATTACTGATAGTGAAACTGGAAGAACTGCTCGTAATCTTGCCGCATTCCGCGGCCCAGTTCCTGTATTGGCTATATGCTATAAGGAAAAAACTCAACGATGGCTCAATCTTAGTTATGGAGTAACCCCAATATATCAGAGAGAGCAGGTTAGTTCTCAATATATGTTTTTTGCTGCATTGAGAATGCTTCGTCAAAAAGGATATATTAAGGATGAAAATAAGATAGCATACCTTAGTGGAAGCTTTGGTGAAGGTGGTGGCACAACTTTCCTTGAAATCAACAAGGTTAAGGAAGTCTTTGATAGAAGTTATCAATTCCATCTACCAGGAAGTACGAAAGTTGATGTAGACGAATAATATTTTTATTATATAATGGAATATGGGATAGCAAATAGCTTTCCCATATTTTTTTTGTATTAGTCCAAGCATGGATAAAATGAAAAAAGGAAGAAGACAATGTTGTCTTCTTCCTTTTTGTTTTCCTTATATCTATCTAAAGTTGAAAGGTTTTGAATAATGATTATTCAATAACAACCAAAGGATCCTCTTCAAGAACACTTTGACCAACTTTTACGCAGATAGCAGTAATCTTACCATCTTTTTCAGCCTCAATGTTGTTAGCCATTTTCATAGCCTCGAGAACAACAACGGCGTCACCAGCTTTAACTTCTTGACCAACTTCAACATTGATTGCTGTAATTGTGCCAGGTAGTGGTGCTTTAACAGCATTGTTTGTATTTACATTGGCTGCAGGAGTTGCCTCATCATCATTAGAGTTGTCGACAGGTTTGCCTAATACAACCTTCTTCTTCTCAGGCTCAGCTTCTTTTTCCATCTGAACGTTGTAGTCTTCTCCGTTTACACTAATACTAGCAACATTGTTCTCATCTATTTCGCCAATGGTAACGTTATATTCTTTACCATCGATAGTATATTTAAACTCTTTCATATCTTTTTATGGTTTCTTTGTTAATGATAGGAATTTAGCGTTCCAAAGTGTATGCTTTGGCTTAATCGTAATGATGCCCGGTTCCTTATCGTGAGCATTGTTGCCTGCAAACTCATAGAGAGCCATGGCAATTGCTGCATATACATTTTTGTCCATTTTATATAATGTTTAAATGTTTTACATTGGCATACATCCGTGCTTCTTGGCAGGAAGACTGTCGCGTTTTGTAGCTAGTTGAGCCAAACCACGGCATATGCGGAAACGAGTATTGCGAGGTTCTATGATATCATCAATATATCCGAATTGCGCTGCCTGATATGGGTTAGCGAATTTATCGGTGTATTCTTCTTCTTTCTCGGCAAGGAATACCTTAACATCTTCTCCTGCTTCTTTTTTAGCTTTTGCTTCTTTTGCACAAAGTATTGCAACAGCACCGCTTCCTCCCATAACTGCAATCTCTGCAGATGGCCATGCGAAGTTCAAGTCTGAACGAAGTTGTTTACATCCCATCACGATATGAGAACCACCGTAACTCTTACGAAGAGTTATTGTAATCTTTGGAACAGTTGCTTCACCGTATGCATAAAGTAACTGTGCACCATGCTGAATTACAGCATTATACTCCTGACCTGTTCCTGGAAGGAATCCTGGTACGTCAACAAGGCTGACGATAGGAATATTGAATGCATCGCAGAATCTAACGAATCTAGCTGCCTTGCGGCTAGCGTTTACGTCAAGTACACCTGCGTAAGCTGCTGGTTGATTGGCAACAACACCAACACTCTGACCATTGAAACGTGCAAAACCAGTAATAATGTTCTTTGCAAATTTAGGTTGAACCTCAAAGAATTCTCCGTTATCAGTTACTGCTGCAATCACCTTATACATATCATAAGCCTGATTTGGATCTTCAGGAATGATTTCGTTAAGAAGATCTTCCTTGCGGTCGATAGGGTCGTTGCATTCAGTTCTTGGAGCTTCCTCTGTATTGTTAGAAGGAATATAAGATAGAAGAGTCTTTATCAGTTCCATGCACTCTTCTTCACTTTTAGCTGTGAAATGAGTAACACCGCTCTTGCTTGCGTGTACGCTGGCACCACCAAGATGTTCAGCATCAATATCTTCACCAGTTACAGTCTTTACAACCTTAGGACCTGTAAGGAACATATAAGATGTGCCTTCTGTCATAAAGATGAAGTCTGTCAATGCAGGTGAATATACAGCACCACCGGCACAAGGGCCCATTATTGCACTAATCTGTGGTATAACACCACTTGCTAGAATGTTGCGTTCGAAAATTTCACCATAGCCAGCGAGAGAAGAAATACCCTCCTGAATACGTGCACCACCAGAGTCGTTCATGCAAATGAATGGAGCGCCCATCTTCATGGCCATATCCATAACTTTACATATTTTCTGAGCCATTGTTTCAGAAAGAGAACCTCCGTTTACAGTGAAGTCTTGAGCATATAGATATACGAGTCTGCCACAGATAGTTGCAGAACCAGCAACAACTCCATCACCGAGGTATTGCTTTTTTTCCATACCAAAATTGTGGCAACGATGTAGTTTGAACATATCATATTCCTCAAAGCTATCTTTATCCACCAACATTTCAATACGTTCGCGAGCTGTGTATTTGCCACGTGCATGCTGCTTGTCGATAGCCTTTTCACCACCACCAAGATAAGCCTGTTCGCGCTTTGCAATCAGCTCCTTGATTTTTTCTACTTGCTTACTCATAATTTATTTATTAATTTTGTTGTCTGTTTATTTCTGAATTAATGTATAATTCCACTTTTCAGCATGCAAAGATACTAATAAATATCGAAAACATAAAACTACTTATTGTAAATTATGTTATTAGTAAGTGAAAACAACAAGTATGTTTACTGATATTCGCCTTTTTGTATCTAATAACTTTTGATTCGTAGTCTTAAATATAAAATGGGTTGACAGCTTAACTGTCAACCCATTTTAGTTGTGTTATATTTGCTTCTTAATTTACAAATCTCTTAACGCAGCAAGTAAATCCTGATTTTCCGATTTTGTACCAATTGTTATGCGAAGACAATTTCCGCAAAGACTTATTCTTGTGCGGTTTCTTACGATTATACCTTTGTCAACAAGGTAGTCGTATGTTTTCTGGGCATCTTTCATTTTTGCCAAAAAGAAGTTGGCATCTGTGTTATAAACCTTTTCGCATATAGGTAAGTCTTTGAATGCTTGAATCATACGTAAACGTTCTTGCAATATTATTTTTACCCACTTGTCTACTTCATACGGATCCTTTAATGCTTCTAGAGCTTGCTTTTGCGTAAGGCTGTTAACATTATAAGGATATTTTACCTTGTTAAATATTGAGATAATATCTTTACTTGCAAAAGCCATTCCAAGACGTATGGCTGCGCATCCCCATGCTTTACTGAAAGTATTCAGTACAATCATATTAGGATGTCTGTCAAGTTCATCTCTCAAAGGCTTTTGCGAAGAGAAGTCAGAATAAGCCTCATCAACTATAACTAATCCATCGAAAGAATCAATCAGTTTTATAATCTCATCGCGGTTTATATTGTTACCTGTTGGGTTATTTGGTGAACATATCCATATAAATTTGGTATTTTCATCAGTAGCCTTTAATAGCTTTTCTGCTGTTATTTGATAGTTTTCATCAAGTAATACAGGTCTATATTCCACATCATTGATGTCAGCACACACCTTATACATACCATAAGTCGGTTCTATCGCTACGACATTGTCAATTCCTGGACGGCAAAAACAGCGATAGGGTAGATCTATTGCTTCATCACTACCATTGCCAAGAAAAATCTGCTCAGGGCTAACGCGTTTCACAACAGATAGCTTAGCTTTTACATCTTCTTGCAGAGGGTCTGGATAGCGATTGAGTGGCTTATTGTATGGATTTTCATTTGCATCAAGAAACACGTGCGCAGCATGACCGCTATACTCGTTTCTTGCACTACTATATGGAGCTAATGACCAAATATTTGGTCTTGTCAATTCTTCTAATGATTTCATTCTGCCTTATTTTTTAATGCTTGTAGACGAACTGTCATTGCATTTTTGTGAGCTATTAGTTGTTCGTTTTCAGCCATTATCTCTACAGCGGGTCCTATATTCTTTACACCTTCTTTCGTGAGGTGTTGGAATGTAACCTTACGGTTATAGCTGTCTAGATTTACGCCATTATATGCTAGTGCATAGCCATGCGTAGGTAGAGTATGATTTGTTCCGCTAGCATAGTCACCAGCACTTTCACATGCATATTGACCTAAGAATACACTACCGGCATTAATTACCATTTCTGATAATTCTTCATAATCATTTGTAGATATAATAAGATGTTCTGGAGCATAAGTATTACTTAACTCCATAGCTTCTTTTTTGTCTTTTACCAAAATAAATTTACTATTGTCTAAAGCTTTAGATGCTATTTCTTTACGTGGTAATTGCTTAAGTTGAACTTTAACCTCATCGTTGACTTTATTTAGGAAGCTTTCTGATGTTGTAATGAGAATAACTTGTGAGTCTGTACCATGTTCAGCTTGCGACAGTAGGTCGGCTGCTACAAAAACAGCATTACTTGTTTCGTCTGCAATAACGCAAACTTCCGAAGGACCTGCTGGCATATCTATTGCCACGTCATGTAGTGAAACCTGTTGCTTTGCAGCCATTACATATTGGTTACCTGGACCGAATATCTTGTAAACCTTTGGCACTGATTCTGTTCCGTAAGCCATAGCTCCGATAGCCTGAACGCCACCAGCTTTATAAATTTTGTTTACTCCAGCAATTTTTGCGGCAACCAATATTGCAGGATTAACTTTTCCTTCACGGTTGGGTGGGGTACATAGTATTATGTCGTCACACCCTGCAATCTTTGCAGGAGTAGCAAGCATTAATACTGTGCTGAATAGTGGTGCCGTTCCTCCAGGAATGTATAATCCCACTTTCTGTATTGGAACAGATTTCTGCCAGCATGTAACACCAGGTTGTGTTTCGATTTTAGAACCATCAAATTTCTGAGATACGTGAAATTTAGCAATGTTATGATGTGCTAGAACCAATGCATGATGAAGTTCGTCACTAATAAGTCTTTCAGCTTCGTCCATTTCTTCTTTTGAAACGACCAAAGATTGTAGATTAACATGATCGAACTTTGATTCAAACTCTATAACAGCAGCATCGCCTTCGCTCTTGATTTTTTCAAGTACGCTTTGCACGGTAACATTAAGTTGTGATACATCCAAATGCGGACGCTCCACAATAATACTCCATTCACTCCTCTTCGGATATTTGATAATGTTCATTTTCTTATAATATCATTTTTTCTATTGGAGTAACCAAAATTCCTTGTGCACCAAGTTCTTTTAGCTTTCCTATTATTTCCCAAAAACATTTTTCATCAAGCACAGTGTGTATTGAGCACCAGTTTTCATCAGCTAGCGGTATGATGGTAGGACTCTTGATGCCTGGTAATACAGCTGTGATTTCCTTAATCTTATCTTTAGGAGCATTCATCATGACATATTTCTTGTCTTGAGCAGAACGCACAGCTTCAAATCTGAACAGCATCTCGTTAAGAACTTTATGTTTCTCTTCATTCATGTTCCAATTACCAACAAGCAAAGCCTCGCTCTTCATCACTAGTTCTACCTCATGAAGGTTGTTGCTTACTAAAGTACTCCCAGAACTGACAATATCAAAGATACCATCTGCCAAGCCTATACCAGGACTAATTTCAACGCTGCCAGTTATTACATGAACCTCAGCATTTATGTTATGCTGTTTCATAAACTTGCGAAGAATACCTGGATAAGAAGTAGCAATTTTCTTTCCATTAAACCATTCCAGACCGGTATAGTTTATTTCTTTTGGAATTGCAAGTGACAGTCTGCATTTGCTAAATCCTAGTCTACTAATAATTTGAGCATTCTCATCACGCTCAACAAATTCATTCTCACCAACGATACCGATGTCAGCAACACCGCTAGCTACACTTTGTGGTATATCGTCATCCCTTAGATAAAGAATCTCCAATGGGAAGTTTGACGATTGCACCAATAACGTGCGCTTGCTGGCACTAACTTTGATGTCTGCCTCGGCAAGTAAGTTCATTGTGTCATCAAATAGACGACCCTTTGATTGTACAGCTATACGTAACATATAATTCTAATTTTCTTAAAAATGCAATGCAAAAATACTCTTTTTTAAGGATATCTGCAAATAATGTTGTAATTTTGTGACCCAAAGGCATATATGCCTCATAATTATAAAGAATTCACATTCGTATTATGCGATATTTATACATCCTTATATATATAATGTTCATGGGAGCTTGTGTTACTTCATGTAGTGATAAGAAGAAAGTCGAAATCACACCATGGGGAGAAGAAATCGGTAACGATTCTATTCAAGAAAATAAGAGTTTTACATTGAACGATATTGTCTCTAATGGTGAACTTATCATGCTTACAATGTCTGGACCAGAGACTTATTATGACTATCATGGTCATGGTATGGGGTTGCAATATATGCTGGCTGAGAAATTTGCTCAAAAGTTAGGAGTGTCTTTGCGTGTTGAAGTGTGTAAGGATACATTAGAAATGGTTAACCGATTGAAGGCGGGAGATGCTGATATTATAGCATTTCCACTTCCTAGAGGATATAAAGATATTGAATATTGTGGTATGAAGGCTGATTCTTTGCATGCTCAGTGGGCAGTGAAAGAAGGTAACAACGAATTGGCTGACTCGTTAAACAATTGGTTTAGACCAGGAATGATAGCCGCAATAAAGAAGGAAGAAAACTTTTTGCTCTCTACGAATAGTGTTGTCCGCCATGTATATTCTCCAATGCTGAGTAGGTCTGGTGGTGTAATATCTCGTTACGATAACCACTTTAAGACTTATGCACCTTTGGCTATGTTTGATTGGCGTTTGTTTGCAGCACAATGTTATCAAGAATCAACTTTTGATTCAGGTGCTCATTCTTGGGCGGGTGCATGTGGATTGATGCAGATTATGCCTGGAACTGCAGATCATATAGGACTTCCTCGTTCAGACATGTATGATCCTGAAAAAAATATAGCTGCTGCTGCAAAATATATTCGTGAACTCCATTCGCATTTTAGAGATATACCAAATCCTTTGGAGCGAAGTTATTTTGTTCTGGCTAGTTATAATGGTGGTTTTTTTCATGTTCGTGATGCAATGGCACTTGCACGTAAATTTGGTAAGAATCCATATCGTTGGGCAGATGTACAAGAATTTGTATTAAGATTGCGTGTTCCAGCATATTATAATGATCCAGTTGTAAAGCATGGCTATATGCGTGGTGACGAAACTGTGGATTATGTGGCTCGTATTTGTAATCGATGGGCACAGTATCGTGGTTTTGCACATTCTTTTGGTGGTGGATTCAGCGGTGGCTTTAGTGGCGGTTTTGAAAATATGACACCGTCAAGAGCAAAGCATAAAAACAGGTTTAAAATATAGGGATAAAAAAAGCGATGACCTTCTCAGGCAACCGCTCCAAATCTTCAATAGGTATTAGTTTCTTTTAAGGTAAAAAGATTGTTTTCAGGATAACGTTTGCAAAGATATAAGCAATTTTTTAAATTACCAAATAATTTGCAAACTTTTTTTAAAAATATCATTTGTGTGGGCACACACATCAAAAATAGTTCATTTTTTCTTATAATGCATGTCTTTTGTTTCTATTTGATAATTATCTTTTTCTTGTTTATAATATAAATACCCCTTTGAAGTGATGAATATGAATCCCCAACATACCGTCCATCAATAGTATAAATACGTGTTGTTTTATTGTTATCATCCGTATATATATTATTGATGTTTGTTGTGAAGTCGTTTATGTAATCGAATGTTATGACTCCATCTTTTTCCGTAATGTTTTTGATAGCTTTGTTCACCTTATAATATTTAGTATTAAATGTCGCTTTTTCACTACTTGTATCTTGCGTGTACCAATAAAAGTTTGGTAATCCAAGTGTATCATTTAGTACTGTTATATTGCTTGTTCCTGGAAATAAGTCACCTTTATGTTGATCTTCATAGGCAATTTCACTTGTTTTTAGATATGAAGACATTGAATTTCCGTCAGCAGGAACTATTCCCATACCAGGTTCTCCTAGTGTGTTGTTTAGATGTGTATTTATATATATGTAATTTTGATCATTGACATGATATATTTGCAGACCATGATACATGGCTCCAGAATTCCAACCTGTCTGTTGTATGTTTTCGATTAGGAAATATTCATTTGCATTTTTACTATTTGGTATTTTGTATGCTGGACCGCCTTCCTCTGTAGTCTTGTCCATAGTTATAGTTTTGTTGTCGTTAAGATTAATGATGTTTACATTCCAACCTATTTGCTTCTTTTCCCATGCAGTGTAGGGGGTAGGGGTATAGCTATTATTAGCATATTCACCACCGTCCATCAGATCCCATAATTCCATTTCCTGATTATCCGCTATCGCATTACTTGCAGTTGGGTATATATCTGGTAGTCCTAGAGCATGGGAAAATTCGTGGCAAGCTACTCCTATGCCGTTTATCTGTGCTATTTTCTGTGTTGCATTTACGTATGCTGGATATAACTCTGAAGACAGGCTGAACCAGCCAACATTTTTTCCACCGAAAGTTCCGCTGGTATTTCCTGTGCATGCCCATACGCAATTACCATTTCCACCATTGTTTTGTCCAAGATATGCAGATATAATACAGACGCAGTCAATATATCCGTCACCATCGGAGTCGTATTGGGATGCGTCTTTTATCGAATCGCTTAACTGTGCCAATGCATCTTTTACTAATTTGTCAATGTCTTCATCGCTATTAGAAGTAGTGTTGCTTCCTCCATAAACCTTCATTGAATCAGGTAGATTTATTGGACCGTGAACGTCAAATATAGGCGAAAAAGAATTCGAACTCATTTTTTCAAAATACTGTTTAATGCTTCCGTAATTCTGTTTATTGCCATTACCATAATCAGTAAACCCGTTTTCGCTATTAAAAAATTCGTTAAATGCTTTCTTTGGATAGTTTACGCTAAATGCTTTATCCTTAAAGTTTGCCAGTATAACTAGTATTTTAGGACTTCCATTATGGGGGGTATATGCTGGATTTGAATTTCCAATAGCTCTAGTATGAACATCGTAATACGAGTTTTTACGTGGCATAATTGAGTTAGCTTCAATGCTTCCATATACAGGCATTGGTATCATTTTTCCGTTACTTCCCATTATGGAGTCATTATCATGAGCCATTGTACTACATGCAATCATGGCTAATAAAGCAACGATAAAAAGCTTTTTCATATATTCTTTTCTATTTAAAAAAATATTGTCCCTTGCCACTTGTCCTTTTACCATATTCTATAGCATGTTTTGGGCAGTGATGATAGCAGGCAAAGCATGTCAGACACATATCGTTGTGTTTCCATTGTGGAATTTTTCCAAATCCACCATTTATATCATTTACGGGACATACGTTTGAACAAATGCCACATTTCACACATTTATCAGTGTCAACATGAAATGGCTTGTCTGTAATTAGCCATTTAACGAATATTTCGCCTAAAATCTTACTGTTTATCCATGGCCAGTGACTATGGTGCAATATGTTTATTCTACGTTCTCGATCATATATTTTTTCAGCAAAATCTTGTAGCATAATTGTTGCTTCTCTTTTCTTTTCAATCTCTTTTTCTTTAGGATCAACATCCATAAAAGGCAACCCAACATAGCTTTCGGGCATTTTTAGTGAGAAAGTGGAGTGGGTGCATAGTTCCTTTTCAGCAAGATCTTTGTTAAGGTATTCCATTGTCATTCCTATATCGTCTCCTGTAGTACACAATGCATAGCAATAATGCGATTGAAGATTATTGGATTGTATGGTCATCTTCTTTATAAATTCTCTTACTATTTTTGGTGGTCTCCAACCATGAACAGGAAAAACAAATCCAATCCTTTCATCTTCATGAATTGTATATTTGCATTCTCCGTTTATTTCAGTTGGTATAGAAAAACACATGTCACCAGTTATATTGGCAATTTTTCTCATTGCCCATAATGTGTTACCAGTACCTGAAAAATAGAATATCATATATTATAATTTTATATGTTGCTGAAATGTAGAACTTTGCAAAGATTATACCGTATGTGGCATCTATGAAAACCTTGCTTATGCAAAGATACTATATTTTTTCTATTGTTGCTTGATTTGATTAACAAAATTGACATAATAAGTTTAATATATTGATGTTTTAACGTCGTTAATTTTGATTATAATGTATCCTACAAACAATCAGCCAAATTCTATTAAATATATATATACCTTAATAAAAGTAGATTAATTATTTTCATATTCTTTCAAATTGTATTACCTTTGCAGAAAGAAAGTAGTGCTCCGGCTCTGCCGCTGGCATTTTATGCGAGAGGAAAGTCCGGGCAGCATAGAGCACTTCACTTCCGAAAATAGAAGCTATTGGTGACAGTAGGTGTTGACAGAAGAAAATAACCGCCTTTTTTGAAACTTGCAAGTCTCGACTTGTAATGTCGTTAAGGTAAGGGTGAGAAGGTGGTGTAAGAGACCACCAGATGGCGGGTGATCGTCATGCTGTGTCATCTGGAGGCTGCAAGTTCATGTATACCGCAGGCAAAGAGCTGCTCGCTCGATTAACTTTGGTTTACTGCGGAGGGTAGAACGCTTGAGCCATGAGGTGACTCATGGACTAGATAAATGACAGAGCTTCATATTTTTGTATGAATACGGAACCCGGCTTATCAGAGCACTACTTTCCTTTTATATAAATACCGAAAAATTAAAAATCTAAACAATATGGCATTTACTCTAAATGAAATGAATCGTGAAGTTGACGATTTACAGCAGATGGTATTTCGAAGAATAGAGATATGGGGCAATAATGTTGATTTTCCCCAAATGAATGACTATGGAATAAGCAAGGAGTCTCTTACGGACTATCTTTTTGACAAGCAAGCTATTATTGATACTATAGGTAGTGAGAGATTTCAATACACACTTTTAGGATTCTTTGTTGTTATTCCTATATTTATAGTTGCATGTTTCCCTGATTCAAAATTGCCATGGGGGATTAATACTGCATGGATAGCTGGTGCTGGTGGGGTAGTGCTATTTGGAATTTATCGGTTGATTATGAAAACGATAATCAATATTCGACTAAAGAAGATATATGATTCAAAGCATGAAAGCTACATCAACAAGGTGCTTTCATACAGATTATAATACATTTATTTTAATTTTACAGTATGGAACTACCTGATTTTTTATCTTACAAAGATAAGTTCTCAACCTCAGGATTTATCGAGAAAATTTCGAGAATAGCTAAAAGAGCTGGTGTAAAACTGGTATATTCAGCCTTTATTTTATATTATACTCTTCAGAGTGATAAAGTTAGTACTAAAGACAAGGCTATTATTATTGGTGCGCTTGGTTACCTTATCAGTCCTCTTGATCTTGTTCCTGATGCTATACCAATAGCTGGATTGAGCGATGATATGGCTGTCATATTTTATGTGATACATAAAGTGTGGGGGAATGTAAGCGAAGATGTTAAGTTGAAAGCTAAAGAAAAACTGTCAAAATGGTTTGATAATGATGAAATAGAGGCAATAAATCATTTATTTGACGAGGATCCAACTGATACTCCTGTGTAATATAAAATAAACATTATAAAAAAGAAAAAGGTTGAGAAATAAATCTCAACCTTTCTTTTGAGGTACCTAGCAGAGTCGAACTGCTCTGCACGGTTTTGCAGACCGTTACCTAACCGATCGGCCAAGGTACCATGCTTTTGTTTAGCGAGTGCAAAGGTAAGACAAAAAAATTATACCACCAAATTTTTCTTTTACTTTTTTTGCTTATTTCTGCATTTATCATAGAATGCGCAACCAGCGCATTTATAATCTTTGCATTTTATATTGTCATTAACCGATTTATAACTTCGCAGCACAGCATACAGTATTGCAGCGAAAATAACTATTCCTATTATAATGTATTGTAATATCATATGTTTTATTTCTTTGATATGTATAACACTGCAAATGATAGACAAGTATAATCAAATTTGATTGAATATCTCGTTGTATGCAGCTATCTTTTACAAAGATAAAAATAAAATTCCCAATAAAGAAACTATTATTAAAAAAGTTATAGATTTCTTTACCTGTAAGATTACATATTTTTAGCTACATTGCTCTACGCTTATTATCTGAAATGTTACTATTTAAAAGGCTATAGCGAAATAATATATATATTTCTAGCTACATCTTTCTACGTTATAATAGATGGTTTTAAGCAAAATAATAGGTGATTTTGTAACAAACAAGATGCACGAACATAAAAATGTAGTATTTCCTATATATAATGTACGCATGCACGCGCACTACAGGTTTTTCGTCTTTTTTAGTGTCTAAGTGTCGACGCACTGACTATCAGTTAATTAGAAACGGTTTCCGATGATGACTAGTTACGTGCAAGTGTTGGTAAAACTTGTGTTTCTACGATGAAATGCAAATGATGATTTGTTTTATAGCTGATTTTATTATAGGTGACATTTATTCGACACTGTAAAAGTATAAAAAAGCATTATAACTTACTGATAATCATGATAGAGTCACTTAGACGCTTGTATTTTCGAAAAACCTATGTAGGGAATTAATTATTATAGTTATATAGATATGTAATTATTCATAATGTCCTAGTAAATAAATAATAAGTTTTGTTTGTTTAAATGCCAATATTTTAAGACATATAATTTGTATTATCAATTCGGGAATGCGTTTCTACGATACAAAGTTTGCGCTTCATCGATCAAACGTTTGCGTTTCTACGATACAAATTTTACGTTTCATCGATCAAACGTTTGCGTTTTATCGTTATAAAGTTATTTTAATATTAAAGGTACTTTATATTTAAGCATAATAATGCTAATTTTGTTGTAGCTAGAACGCATATTTTGTCGCAGCTAAAATTATATTTATTTCTCCGTGGGCCCTTAAGATAGAGACTTTGCATATTCAAACGTAGCTACTAGCTAAAAACTGATGAATCAGTATTGGACACCAGTGTTTATTCTGTCTGGTAATTCCTTATAAAAATAAATATAATCAGGATTATGATAAATAGATATTATTATTATGTTTATCTTAATCTATTTCAAGCTCTTCTTGTTTTAAAAATACCTGCTATGGATGCATTCTGAGGGTAATGTTTGGTTGTACCCTCACTTGTGCAATGCTGAACTTATTACATTGCTATACTTTATAAGTCGCATATTATGTTGGGTAGCTTTTAAAGATAAATATAATATATCCTATTTACATGATAAACAAAATTATCTCAATATGCTTAAAAATAAATTAGTAAAATGATTGGATTCAAATGCTTATCATGAGATTTATAAATGCTCAAAGCCGATTAAAATAAGAATATTGTTAATGACCTAAGCATTATAAATTGGCTACATCTATTAACAAAAAAAATTGATTGTCTCACGACAACCAATCTTTTCTTAACCTTAATAATCTAATACCATGAAAAACACGATGCAAAGGTAATAATTGTTTTGTTACCTGCAAATATTCGCATGATATTTATAATGATTTCGGTGTATATTTAACACTTTTAGTGTTCCATTTTAATGTTGTTAACGATTTTGCCGCATTTTTATCATCATTTTCTTCAATAAATACCTTTGGTTGTAATTGTATTACTAAAATATCAGATGATGAAATTTGTTGTTGCAAGACGATGTTTTTATTATTATTTTGAATAGGCAGATCAACGTCTATTTTTATAGGTTCCCATTTGGAATTAAAGAAACATATACTACTCTCTTTTTCATTACCGGCTGTATATGTGCGAACCATGCAAATCAGACTATCGTTGTCATCAACTGGCAATTTTTTAATTGTTAGTTTCATCGCAGAACTCAGTGTGGCTGATATAAAATCGTTGGTTATAGTATCAACAGTTGATGTCTCACCTAGCATATTTTTAACGTCACTTTTTACTTTCATCTCTAGATAATCCAAAGATTCTATGCGACTGTTCTTATCCATATATCCGATAACAGAGTCAGGCATGTTTATCCACAGACTGCGCATGCTTTGTGCATTGATATTATCAAAGATAGATAACATCAAAAGTAAACATATTGTAGTTTTTCTTATCATAATAGTTGCAATATTACCTATTTTTTTCCAAATGTGCAAATGGGTGAAGGATGTTTTTAATATTTAACTAGATTTTATGGGTTTTATCTTTAATGTATCAAATATTATTGTTATTTTTGCATAAGGATATAATAAATTAAATCAAAATAAAGAATATGGCATTATCAAAACAAGACATCAGTCAAATTGAAGCTCACGGAATTAGCGAAGAACAGGTTTATTTTCAGCTTAAACAGATAGAAAAAGGTTTCCCTTTTCTTAAATTGGAATCTGCTGCGTCAATAGATAAAGGAATTATAGCTCCAAAAGAAGATGAACAGGATAAATATGTAAATATATGGAATGATTATAAAAACGAAGGCCATAAAATAGTTAAATTCGTTCCTGCCAGTGGTGCTGCAAGCCGTATGTTTAAGAATATGTTTGCTTTTCTTAGTGCAACATATAATGTTCCTACAACAGATTTTGAAAAGGAATTTTTTGATAATATTAAGAAGTTTGCATTTAAAAAAGAACTTTGTGATAAATGCAAGGCTAATGATGATCATTGTATTACTAAGTTAATGGAAGAAGGCAAATATAAGAATATTGTTGCCAATATGCTTAATGAGAATGGACTTAACTATGGTAGTTTACCAAAAGGACTACTACTCTTCCATAATTACGAAGACGGTCCTAGAACTCCAATGGAAGAACATCTTGTTGAAGCTGCTTTATATGCAAGCAGTAAGGGTAAGGCAAATGTACATTTCACAGTAAGTCATAGTCACTTAGAATTGTTTAAGGCTAAAGTTGCTGAAAATATAAACAAGTATTCTGAGAAATTCGGAGTTGAATATAATATTACTTTCTCTGAACAAAAGCCAAGTACAGATACTATTGCTGCAAATCCTGATAATACACCTTTCAGAAATGAGGATGGTAGTTTGTTGTTCAGACCAGGTGGCCACGGCGCATTAATCGAAAATCTTAATGAGATAGATGCCGATATAGTTTTTGTTAAGAATATCGACAATGTTGTTCCTGATAGATTAAAGGATGAAACGGTGAAATATAAGCAGATATTGGCTGGAATATTAGTTGATTTGCAAAATAAGACATTTGAATATCTCAGACTACTTGATTCTGGAAAGTACAATCATACTAAACTTGAAGAAATTATAAGATTTGTACAACGTGATCTATGCTGCAGAAAGCAGGATATAAAGGATTTGGAAGATGCTGATTTGGTTATTTATTTAAGAAAGAAATTAAATAGACCAATGCGTGCTTGCGGCGTTGTAAAAAATGTAGGTGAACCAGGTGGCGGTCCATTCCTGACATATAATCAAGATGGTACTGTAAGTCTACAGATATTGGAAAGTTGCCAGATTGATACAAATAATGCAGAATACATGGATATGTTCAAGAATGGTACACATTTCAATCCTGTTGACTTAGTATGTGCAATTAAAGATTATAAGGGAAATGATTTCAATCTTCCTGAATATGTTGACAGAAATACTGGTTTCATAAGCAGCAAGAGTAAGAATGGAAAAGATCTTAAAGCTTTGGAATTGCCAGGATTATGGAATGGAGCAATGAGTGATTGGAATACCGTTTTTGTAGAAGTTCCTTTGGAAACATTTAATCCTGTAAAGACCGTTAACGACTTGCTCAGAGATCAACACCAATAAATTATATATAATAAATTGGTGGCTCGGTTTAGTTGTTACGCAAAATATGAAATCGAATAATGGCAGAAAAATTTGAATTTACACAATCAGAGCTGGATGAGACACGAGACATCATGTCTCATCTGAGGGAAACAATAGGCGACACTTTGAAATCTGATGACGAAGATAAAATTATAAAGCATCTAAAAAAAGCAATATATGATAACCAGATACAAAGAGACGTATTTGGCTTAAATCCTATATTGCATGCTTTAAGAACAGCACAGATTGCTGTTGATGAAATCGGACTAAAAAGAGACGGAGTGCTTGCTACCCTACTTTATACACTTGTCGTAAACAATTACTCTACAATAGAGGAAATGCAAGATAAGTTTGGAGAGAGTGTAGCTCATGTAATACGCGGATTGGTAAGAATACAAGATTTGTATAAACGAAATCCAATTATCGAAAGTGATAATTTCAGAAATTTACTTATTTCGTTTTCTGAAGATATGCGCGTAATACTTATCATGATTGCCGACAGGGTGAATCTGATGAGACAAATTCGTGACACCAATGCTGTTGATGAAAAGCATCAGGTGAGTGAGGAAGCCAGTTATCTGTATGCCCCACTCGCCCATAAACTTGGATTGTACAAGTTAAAGAGTGAGCTTGAAGACTTGAGTCTGAAATATCTTGAGCACGATGCTTATTATATGATTAAGGAATCGCTTAACGCAACAAAAGCAGCTCGTGACGCATACATTAAGAGATTTGTTGGACCTATAAACGAAAAACTTACATCTAGCGGATTGAAATATCATCTTAAAAGTCGTACTAAAAGTATTCATTCCATCTGGCAAAAGATGAAAAAGCAAAAGTGTGGTTTTGATGGTATATATGATTTGTTCGCAATAAGAATTATAGTTGATACTCCTATTGAAAAGGAAAAAATGCAATGCTGGCAGGTCTATTCAATAATCACAGATATGTATCAGCCTAATCCTAAGCGACTACGTGACTGGTTAAGTGTACCTAAAAGCAATGGTTATGAAAGTTTGCATATAACAGTTCTTGGACCAGAAAACAAATGGGTAGAAATCCAGATCAGAACTGAGCGTATGGATGAAATAGCCGAACATGGACTTGCTGCTCACTGGCGTTATAAAGGCGTAAAAAGTGAAGGCGGAATTGACGATTGGTTGGCAAACATAAGAGCTGCATTGGAAAACAATGATGACCTGCAACTGATGGATCAGTTTAGGATGGATTTGTATGAGGATGAAGTCTATGTGTTTACTCCTAAAGGTGATTTGCTTAAATTCCCTAAAGGTGCGACTATTCTTGATTTTGCTTATTACATACATTCAAACATAGGTAATACCTGTGTGGGTGGAAAAATAAATAGTAAGGTTGTTAGTTTCAGACAGGTTTTGCATTCTGGAGATACAGTTGAAATACTTACACAGAGCAACCAAAAGCCAAAAAGGGATTGGTTGAATATTGTGAAAAGTTCTAAGGCTAAGGCGAAAATACGCCTTGCATTGAAGGAAACACAAGCTAAAGATGGCTTATATGCCAAGGAACTGATAGAGAGAAGATTTAAGAATAAGAAAATAGAAATCGAAGAAAGTATAATGTCTCATGTGATTAAAAAGATGGGATATAAGGAAAATTCTGATTTCTATAAGGATATTGCTGACGAGAAACTTGACCCGAATGTTGTAATAGACAAATATATAAAGACTCGTGATCATGATCAAAATGTAAATACTGCCAAATCTACGGAAAGTGCAGAAAACTTCGCTTTTGAAAATCCAAACGAAGAACTTGCATATAAAAATGATGACGTACTTGTAATTGATAGAGACCTGAAAGGTATTGATTATAAGTTAGCGCAATGCTGTCATCCTATTTATGGTGATGATATATTTGGATTTGTTACAGTTACTGGTGGAATAACTATTCACAGAAAATCATGTCCGAATGCACCTGAACTTAGAAAAAGGTTTGGATATAGAATAGTAAATGCTAAATGGAGCGGAAAAGGTTCTAATCAATACATTATAACATTACGCGTAATCGGTAATGATGATATAGGTATAGTAAGCAACATAACTAACATTATTTCTAAAGAAGATAAACTTACGATGAGATCTATAAATATAGACTCTCACGATGGTTTGTTTAGCGGAAATCTTGTCTTGATGATTGAAGATACTGGTAAACTTAATTCGCTTATCAAAAAGCTAAAGACCGTAAAAGGTGTCAAACAAATTATAAGAATATAAGTATTATGAAAAAAGTTGTCGTTGGTTTGTTCTTGCTTCTTTTTGCTTGCCAATTAAATGCTGTAAGTTATACGAAGGCTGATAGCATAAAAGTAACAAAATTGCTAGCTGAAGGATTACGCCAAAATAAGAACACCAACATGATGATTTATTTTGCACGTAGACTAAAAGGAGTGCCTTATGTAGCAAAGACTTTGGAAGTAAATCCTACAGAACAGTTGATTATAAACTTGCGTCAGTTGGATTGTACTACCTATGTGGAAAATGTATTGGCATTGACACAATGTGTAAAGAAATCATCGACTAGTTTTAAAGACTTTTGTCGAAATCTTCAAAAAATAAGATATGAGAGGGGCAATGTGGAATATACCTCTCGCCTACATTATTTTTCTAATTGGATCGCTAATAATACAAGAAATGGTTTCGTCATGGAAATTCAAAAGAATAGTTCGCCTTTTACTGCTATTCAGATAGTGAATACAAACTATATGACAAATCATGTTGGAAGTTATCCTATGCTGATGGAACATCCTGAATGGAGAGGAAGCATAAGTGCTATGGAAAAAGAACTTTCTGGTAAAAAATATAGATATATTCCTAAGAACATGATTTCTAGCACAAATTTGTGTAGAAGTACAATTAAGGATGGTGATATCATCGCCATATTAACATCAAAGGCTGGACTTGATACAAGTCATATAGGCATTGCGGTATGGCATAATGATGGACTGCATCTGCTAAATGCGAGTCAGATTAGAAAAAATGTAGTTGAAGAATCAATGACGCTGCATGATTATATGAAAAAGCATCCATTGCAAATAGGAATAAGAGTTATAAGAGTAAGGTAAGTGTTAGCTTTTCTTGTGACCAAAGTTGAATCCTATATAAAAATTCAGACTTCCAAATACGGTGTTTGTGTAGAAATTTGATTTATGGTAGTTATATGCATGTAGGATGGCACTTGATCCAATATACCATTTAGTATTATTCCAAACGATTCCAAAACGTGATACTCCATCAATATTGAAATTATCAAAATTGAAATCATGGAAAGTAAAATTCCTATGGTCAGAATCTCCACTTGAATGTTTATATGCCAAAGCCAATGAGAGTGATGCATTAAAAAGACAGTTTCTTGCAAAAACCCAATTATATCCATATCCAACTTGCAATGCCAAATCATCGTAATTCACTTCTCCTTTAACAAGTGAGCTATCGAAAACAGTTTCTGTCAATTCTTTACCAAGATATTTATTCATTGTTTCTGCTAAAGCCCCCCAATCAACACTAAGTTTTTGACTCGTAAATCCAATACCGAAAAGTAGTGAACCAGCACTGATACGCTGACATGTGCTTTGGCTATATGCTGCTGGATATGAGAACTTATGATGATTCGTTATATAATAAAGATTAAATCCTCTTATACTTGATTTCAGACCACTAAAAGGTGCACCATCAATATTTCTTGTATTATCTTTTTTATCGAGGGTCAAATTACTAATGTGATAGTCGTTTCCTGATGTTCTATAAAATACATCTAATCCTATTTGATTACTATAAAGGCTTACGTCAAATTCGTGTTTGTTGTTTGAGCCGCCTATATGTGATACGTCTAGAGTATAACCAAGGAAAATCCAACGCCATCCAAAATATGGTCCAAACTTTACACTCAAATCAGGCTTAAACGTCACCGTCATATTTCTACCAGTTTGTAACCTATATATCTCATAGGTGTTGGTGTTTTGGAGCATGAAGGCATAGTTATAATGTTGCGGTTCAATATAATTAGTGTCAATACGAGAAAAATCTTTTGCTATATCATAAAGGCGATCAAGAAAACTATTCTTTAAATGCTTTCCACATCTTTTTTCAGGCAGTTGTGTACTGTCTGAAAAAATAGAGTCAGGAATGTTATGCCCGTTGTTGTCGGCATAAATTTGCTGGACTTGCAGAATGAAGAAAGCAAATATAAATATATATTTTCTCAAAGCCAAAATATGGTTTAAAGTTTTCCTAATATTCTATCCATAACCCAATTAACAGGAGTAGCACTCACACTTGTACATGTGCACGCCCCAAAACCTTGAAGATCTTCTATGACAGATTTGATAATAGGTAATTGAACATAGGGAGGATTTGGAACAACGATATTCATGTTTCCTTCACTTGTTACTAATCTTATTGGATCATAGTTGAATACTGAAAAAGATACAGACCCTTTGTCTCCTATTATTTCAATACAGTCTTCTTTGGCACTTTGATGCCCTACGAAACACCATGATCCACTACCTGGCAGACCGCTCTCAAACAAGAAGCATGCACTGATCGTATCTTCAGCTTTGTATAAATGCGCACGATTAGCACAATAACCATGCGCACGGATAATTACTCCGAATAACTCTTGGAGAATATCCAATTGATGAGGAGCTAAGTCATAAAAGTATCCACCTCCTGCAATATCAGGCTGTAAACGCCAAGGAAGTGACTCATGACTATTATAGTCTAAATAGCGTGGTGGAACAGAAAACCTAACCTGTACATTCGTTACTTCACCTATTATGCCATTGTTGACAATATCTCTTACGCGTTGAAAATATGGTAAATAGCGACGATAATATGCTACGAAACATGGCACTCCTGTCTGCTCACTGATTCTGTTTATACGTGCACAGTCCTCATAACTCGCAGCAAGTGGCTTTTCTACATATACAGGTTTGCCTGCTTTCATGGCCATAATAGCAAATGTAGCATGACTTGAAGGAGGTGTAGCAATATAGATTGCATTGATGTTCGGGTCATCCACCAGCTCCTGTGCATCAGTATACCATTTTGGTATATTATGTCTTTCTGCATAAGAACGAGCTTTTGACTCACTGCGACTCATAACAGCTTCGACATGTGAACCTTCAACTTCATTGAAAGCTGGTCCCGATTTTTTCTCGGTAACCTCACCACAACCAATAAATCCCCAACTTATTAACTTCATATATAATGCTATTTAAGATGCAAAGATAATATTTTTTATTATCTTTGCAAACAAAAAAGAACCCCAATATGGAAATAAAGAAAGCAGAATTCGTAATATCAGCACCATTAGTGAGCAAATGTCCTAAAGATGATAAGCCTGAATACGCATTTATCGGAAGATCGAATGTCGGAAAATCAAGCCTCATAAACATGCTTTGCAATAACAAAAAGCTTGCTAAGACGTCATCTACTCCAGGTAAGACATTGTTGATAAACCATTTTATTATCAATAATGAATGGTATATTGTTGACCTGCCAGGTTATGGATTTGCAAAACATTCAAAATCGATAACGCAGAGATTGGAGAAAATGATTTCGTCATATATATTGCAACGTGAACAATTGGTAACTGTTTTTGTACTTATTGATATAAGGCACGAACAGCAAAAAATTGATCGTGAGTTTATTGATTGGCTTGGTGAAAGTAATGTGCCTTTTACTATAATATTTACAAAGGCAGATAAGTTGGGGCCAGGAAAGGCAAGACAGAACGCACAGGATTGGATGAACAAGTTGACAGACAGATGGGAAACTCTTCCGCCATATTTCATAACATCTTCTGAAAAGAAAAATGGAAGAGATGAAGTACTTGATTACATTGACGGAATAAATAAAAATCTATAAATGGCACAAATACCATATCTTGACGTACAGAACTTGACTAAGAGTTTTGGTTCGCAAGTGTTGTTTGATAATATATCATTTTCTGTAAGCGAGGGTCAGAAGGTTGGACTTGTTGCAAAAAACGGAACTGGCAAGTCTACCCTATTGTCAATATTGACGGATAAAGAAGGTAAGGATAATGGAAGTATAATCTACAGGAATGATCTTAAGATTGGTTATCTGGAGCAGAGTCCTAAATTCAATAATGATGAGAGTGTAATTGAAGCTTGTTTTAATCATGAAAATTCTGAAGAAAAGATAATTAAATACAAGCAGATTCTTACGCAATTAAAGATTAAGAATTTTGAGCAACCGATGGGACAGCTTAGTGGAGGACAACAAAAACGTGTTGCCTTAGCTAACGTGCTCATCACAGAACCGAATTTCATTATAATGGACGAACCAACTAACCATTTGGATCTTGAAATGATTGAATGGTTGGAGGGATATTTGAACAGAGGCAATAAAACTTTGTTAATGGTTACCCATGACCGATTTTTCCTTGACAGAGTATGTAATACGATATTGGAATTAGATAATCAGCAGATTTACGTATATCGCGGAAATTATAGCTATTATCTTGAAAAAAGACAAGAGAGAATAGATAATACAAGGAGCGAAATAGCCAGAGCCAATAATCTTTATAAAAGTGAGTTGGAATGGATGAGAAGGATGCCACAGGCTCGTGGGCATAAAGCGAAATATCGTGAGGATGCTTTCGATGATTTGCAGGCTAAGGCTAAACAGCGTATTGAAGAGCGTCAAATAAGATTGAAAGCTGGCAATGTCTACATAGGCTCAAAGATTTTTGAATGTCAATATGTAAGTAAGGCATGGAATGAGAATGAAGTAATTCTAAAGGACTTCTATTATAATTTCGCACGATTTGAAAAAATGGGAATTGTCGGTAATAATGGTACAGGCAAATCTACATTTATTAAGATGCTTCTTGGTGAAGTCAAACCTGATAGTGGAAAATTTGATATTGGTGAGACTGTGAGATTTGGATATTTCTCGCAACAAGGAATGGTATTTGATGATCAGCAAAAAGTAATTGACGTCATCACAGATATAGCTGAAGATATAGATCTAGGTAAAGGCCGTCACATGACTGCGAGCCAATTCTTGCAATATTTCATGTTTACACCCGAACAGCAACATAATTATGTGTATAAGCTTAGTGGTGGTGAAAGACGAAAACTGTATTTGTGTGAGGTGCTTATGACAAATCCAAACTTCTTGGTGTTGGATGAGCCAACAAATGATCTTGATATTCAGACTTTGCAAATATTTGAAGAATATCTTCAAGACTTTCCTGGATGTGTTATCGTTGTAAGTCATGATAGATACTTTATGGACAAGGCTGTCGATCATTTACTAGTTTTTAAAGGCAATGGCGTGGTTAAGGATTTTCCAGGAAATTATACTCAATATAGAGAATGGGAAAGTCTGAAAGCTAAAGAAGATGATAAGTCTGAAAGCAAAAATAAAGAGCAAAAATCAGATTATCACAATGTTACTAAGCGTAAAATGAGTTTCAAGGAAAATATGGAATTCAAATGTCTTGGCGAAGAGATTGAACAGTTGGAGAATGAACAAAAACAATTGGAAGAAGAACTTTGTTCAGGTACTCTTAGCGTGGACGAACTAACAGAAAAGAGTAAGCGTTTACCAATCATAAAAGATGATCTTGATGAAAAAGGAATGCGCTGGCTTGAATTGTCAGAACTCAGCTAAAAAATACAAATAAAATAGAATAATATAATTGAGCGGCGAGAATATAGATTATATATATTGGAGCCGCTTTTTTTATGCCTTCACACATAACCGTAAATAGGCCTGAAATAGAAGTAATTCGTCCTACGGATATTGAATATGTTGCAGATATTACTAATATTGCGAATGATATATACGATATCATGCATATAAGAAAGTTAGTGCTTAATATATGTCCGTCAATGTTTAATAGCACAGCATGTGGAACTATTGTCAAAAGTAATATGGCGACTATAAAAATGATAACCTCTAATGATGCAAGACGTATAGCCAACCTTTGTCGTATATCCATATGTAGCTTGATGCCCAGCAGTCCTGATGTAACCAAGCATCCATAAGCAATGCTGGCTACAGTAATCAAAGCTAAGATTGGTGATGCAATGTTATATGTGAATTGTCCCATAAACCATCTTATGCCTTCACTGCTTAATAGAGAATGCATATTTAAATCTGGTATCGCAGCCGTTATGAACCACGAAACCAGAATGAGTAATAACTGACATGATGCCAATACTACTGCAGAATAACTTGTTATTTTTAGTAATCGATTATTCCTCATCAGGGTGAATATTGTCTATATCTATAATTCTTAATTCGATAGCACGAACAACAAGGCGAGTTGCATTCACTCCAACCCTACCATTGCCATTAGGAAATAATTTCTGCACTAATTCGTTTTGACGTTTTTCCAAACTTTTCACTCCAAAAGGCATTCCATGTAAGTTGGTTATCTGTTCTTTAGTATATCCAAGTGCAAGGTGGCGTAGAAAACGTTCATCGTATTCGTCAATTTCATAATCAACAAATGCTTCTTGTCTCATGATTTGATTTTTCACACTTTCCATGAATTTTGAAACAATCTTTTCAAGTATTGGCTGATTAAAAACGAGTTTTTTGCCATTCATTACGCTAGCTACGTCTCCCCTAGTAAGAAGTTCGCCACTTTTTAGGATAATTCCATCGCATCCTGCGTCTAGAACGTCAACCCATAGCTTTTCGTTAAGTATTTCACCTGTGAAAATAAGGACCTTTATGTTCGGATAAGTTTCTTTTGTGTGTCGGCAAATTTCAACTCCAACAGTTGTACTTCCACCTAATCCTAGATCCAAAAGAACCAAATCAGGAATTTGTACTTTAAGAAGCTTCCAATAAGTTGCCTCATTTTCAGCCGTACCAATAATCTGAGCCTCAGGAATATCATTACGAATAATACCTTCTGTACCTTTTAGTTCAAGAGGCACATCCTCAACAATTATGATTTTAAAATTATCCATATTTTTTTATATAATGTTCAGTTTAGATGGGAGTTCTAACTCTATATCTACTCCACCAGACACGCTATTAGAAGCCTGTATTCCACAACCGCGCAAATTGCTTGCTTCTCCAATTTCTCTGACAATCTGTCGGCATATCATGTATTCAATATTAACAGATGCTGGAGTAAACAATTCTGCACATTGTTTAGCGTCAAGCTGCAAAGATAGCAATGTGATTTTTATACTAACGTAGTTTTTGTCCCTACTTGATATATTTTTTTCAAATGTTTTTTCACCACTAAGTTTTTTTAACAGATCGAACAGATATTTTATTAGTGCTTCATCAATTTTAATATTAGCATCAATCTGCCTCATGGCTTGTAAACTAAGCAGAGTATATAACTGTCTGTAATAGTTTGCTGTCTCACTTATAGCATTGAGATTGTCTTCTTGAGAGTCTACAAGTTGCCTTATTCTGGAAGGGTAATACATCGTTTCATGTTTCAAGGTTGAAAGACAGTTATCAAGAACATTATTACTGATATGCAAACGTTCATTCTCGTACTCTAACTTGCGTAGTTCGTCAACAGCGGCCTCAGTACTAACAGTCTGTTTTTTGTCTTCCTCAAGACTTGTTAGTAATGCGCTTTCTATCTTTTTAACAACATCATTCAACTGCGAATCAGAAGTCTTCAAAAGTTTATTTGCGTCATTCCATATCTTAATGATCTTTTCTAGTTTATTCGAAGAATCTATATCAGAAAGCAGAACATTATTTATATTATTGACTTTCTCTAGACATAATCGATAGTAAAGCCGATGCCGATAATACAGAAAATAATAAGCAGGGAATATAGATATGAGCATTATTATAAGTAATATTATCGCAACATTTTTGTTGTTTTCTGATTTTTGCATCACTATTACATATTCTCCTAAAGTGTTGTCTGCGGAGCGTTCTCTGAATAGTTGTGTATATAATCTATTGTTATAATGATATACATCCCATAAATGCAAAGCTAAAGCTGCAACAGCCGTTTCGTTTCTTATATCTAGAATCACGTCATAGTTAGTCTTAAGATGTGAGCGAAACCATGCTATTTCTGCAGGAATGGTCTCACTACCAATATATTTCATGGTATCTTTTCCGTTGATATATTTCGATTTGTAATATTTGTTTAAGTAATGCCTACATAAGTTAGAATATATCAATGTTTTGGTATAAGTCCTTTTTATGTTACTATAATAGGCACTGTCAGCATATTTTTCAGCAACAGCTAGATTTGCGTTTTTAGCCGCGAAAGAAGATAGAGAACCAAAGCATATACAGATTAGTAATAATGTGCGCATCATGCCTTTAGGTAGTCTAAATGCGAAGCGGCTCCCCTGCCCTTTCTTGCTCTCTGCGTAAATGGAACAAACAGAAAATATTTGACTAATTTTGTAATACCGTTCAATTATACCTTTGCAATTCATCAATCCAAAACCATGCGACATTTCTGCTTTTTGACTATCGTCCAATTTCTCATCAATAATTGTTTTGTGTTCAAAAATTTTAGCAGTCTCCTCCTCTGTCATACCTTCCCCTGTATCGAGTATTGATATTTCTACATATTCATCATGCTCTTCACCAGCTATAATAACCTTACCAGTTGGCGGTGTAAATTTTCTAGCATTATCGGCAAGAGTGTTAATCATAAACAAAGTTAGAATTTTGTCTGCTTTAACAACAGCTTCTGTAGGCTTGATAATTAAATCAATGCCTTTAAGATTGAATCCCATACTTCCGTTACTCACAATATCAAATAACGACTGCAGTCTAAAACTTTCAATATGCATGCTAAGTTGACCTTGGCGGAGTTGTATCCAATGTGTAAGGATATTATTGTAGTCAATAATTTTATCTGTTAATTCGCTGATATATGAATATCTATATTTACGTATTTCTTCAGACTCTTCACGAGATTCAAGGCATTTTATCTCATTTATTATTCTGTTGATGAATGGTAAAATGCTGTTTACCAATGATACTTTTGCGCGCTGTTCAAGATTACGTTTAATATTGTTTGAAAGGTGTAAATTTTCAATTTGAATTTTTTCTGAGATATCCTCATAGTCCTCTTTTCGTTGTCTGATACTTTGTTCTTCATCATATTGCCATTGACGTAATGGCTTAAGCAGGCTATCAATAGAAAAATTCTTATCAGTTTTTTGACGCATCCTGTCAAATATAAATAATAGAACTAGTACAAGAATAATCATCATTACAACGGCTAAAATCATTATATTCAGGGTTGAAGACGATTTATCAAGTTGCTCAGCGCGAGCTTCTAATAGCCTATCTTGGCGTGTCTTTTCTTGTATGTCAAGGTATATGTTTCTGTTATAATCACTTAATGGCTTATTATCAATAGCTGAATATGCTAGAGACAATTGTTCTCTGATAGATGATACTAAATCCGGGGCTCTTTCAATAATAGGGTTTATATACAATGCATTATTTAGGCATGTAATGGCCGAATTATAATCTTTTATTTGCCAATAACATTGAGCTAATGTCCTATATGAACCGGCAATTTGGTAAACATCACCATATTTAGAAAAAATGTTTAGAGAACGTTGTGCCAAATTTCCTGCTAAAAGAGAATCTGACATGTAATCTGTATTGACGAATTTAATATCTGGAAGATTATTTGCAATAAGATAATCTCTTGTTTTAGACTCTTGTAGATGCTCACTTATTGCTTGCATAGAGTTTGCTTCCCAAAATGGATAATGATATCTTTTTGATAGGATATAACAGCGCATTAAGTAGTCAAATTCTTCTTGACTGATGTCTTTGCTAGTACCTTTTGTTATAATTCCTCCTGATCCAATATTATAAAAATATGATAATAATTGTGCGGTATCTTTTTGTATCGGACCGAATGGATCTATTTTCTTCAGAGCATCTGCAGATTGATTTTTTAATCCTACATAGTAGAAGTAAGTTGAATTGATAATATGAAATTCTGTTGTGGCATAAGTAAGACGCATAATCTGGCGATCTGTCAATTCTTTCTTTTCTTCCTCAATTCGCCCCATTTTGCGCAATGCACTTTCGCGATATGAATAAAAATCCTTATTACGTGACTGTCTTTGACAAAGGCGCATGCATTGAACATCTGCAACTAGTAACTCTATTTGATTGTCTGTATAACCTGCTATGTTTTTTAGTAGTTTGTACGCTCCGCTGTAATTCATACGGATCGTACTAACGAAAGCTAAATTATTCAAAGCTTCAGCTTTACCTTCAGGATAACCGTCTGAAAGTAAAAAAGCTTTTCGTGCGTAAGTATATGTTGAGTCTAGATTTCTGTAATGAAATGCGTAAGATTTTGCATTCAGCATATCTACCTCGTCCTTATTTGACGGTGAACATGCTGAAAAACAGAAAAGGCTTCCTATGCATATAAGCATTAAGAAGCCTTTTACAATGTTATATTTAATTTCTTGCCTTTGCAATATATCCTAATGATTCTTTACATTTGTCTGTTATGGCTTGCCAGTTTCCTGATGCTATGGTTTCTTTTGGGAACAATTTAGAGCCCATACCCACACAAAGCACACCAGCTTTAATCCATGATGTCAGATTTTCCTCATCTGGAGATACAGCACCTGTAACCATGATATTGCTCCAACGTAGTGGACCAAGTACATTCTTTACAAATGAAGGACCACCAACATTACCTGCTGGAAATACCTTTGTTACATCACATCCTGCAGCTTGAGCATTACTCATTTCGCTTACGCTTCCGCAACCAGGAGAATAAGGAACTAGGCGACGGTTACATACTGGTGCTATTTCTGGATTGAAATTTGGTCCAACAATGAAGTTTGCACCAAGTTGCATATATAATGCTGCTGTTGCTGCATCAAGAATGGTGCCAGCACCAAGGATAAGTTTTGGACAATCTTTTGATGCCCATTTTACTAACTCACCAAATATCTCATGTGCGAAGTCACCACGATTAGTGAATTCGAAAACACGAACACCACCTTCGTAACAAGCCTTTATTACGTTTTTACATATATTAATATCACTATTATAGAATACTGGAACCATACCAGTTTCTTTCATAGCGCAAATAACTTGTACTTTATTAAATCTTGCCATTATATTTTTTGTTATAAGTTCTTAGTTTAGCGTTGAACACGACCGTTAGCATTTCCACCGGCAAGACTTTCTACTTCTGCCAAAGATACCTGATTAAAATCTCCAGGTATAGTATGCTTCAGTGCACTTGCAGCAACTGCGAATTCCAAGGCTTTAGCTTGATCCTTATATGTTAGCATTCCATGAATTAAACCACCAGAGAACGAGTCACCACCGCCAACACGATCTATAATAGGATTAATATCATAATGTTTGCTTTGGTAGAATTCTTTTCCGTCGTAAATCAAAGCTTTCCAACCATTATGTGTAGCAGACAGACTTTCACGAAGTGTTGAAACAACATACTTGAATCCAAATTCTTTCATCATTCCCTTGAAAATGCCATAGTATCCCTCAGCATCAGTCTTTCCACCTTCTACGTCTGCATCTGGTTTGAAACCAAGACAAAGTTGTGCATCCTCTTCATTGCCAATACAAACATCGACATATTTCATAAGAGGTTTCATTACTGATATCGCCTTTTCAGAAGTCCATAATTTCTTTCTGAAGTTCAAGTCTACAGATACGGTTACATTATGACGCTTAGCAGCTTCACATGCTAATTTAGTTAGTTCTGCAGCTTTGTCACTTATTGCTGGTGTTATACCACTCCAATGAAACCAATCTGCACCTTCCATAATAGCATCAAAATCAAAATCAGATGTTTCTGCTTCAGCAATAGCACTGTTGGCTCTGTCGTAAATGACTTTAGAAGGGCGCATGCTAGCTCCTGTTTCTGCGTAATAAAGACCTACTCTATCACCACCTCTTGCAATAAAATCAGTATTAACTCCATAGCGACGAAGTGCGTTTACTGCAATCTGACCGATTTCGTGTTTTGGAAGTTTTGATACGAAATATGTATCATGACCGTAATTAGCTAAACTAACGGCAACATTGGCCTCACCGCCTCCAGGTATAATTCTGAAAGAATCAGTCTGGACGAAACGATAATTGCCTTCAGGTGAAAGGCGAAGCATAATCTCACCTAATGTAACGATTTTACCCATTTTAATCTTTAATTTAATTGTTTGTTATAGATTAATTATAACTTGTTTGTCATCGCAAAAATAACTATAATTTTGCAATTTAGAAAATAAAATGAAAAAAAAATGAGGTTTTAGCTAAAATAAATGGTTGTGCGCACGCACAATTCAATATTTATTACTATATTTGCCAACAATAACACCTACTCGTGGGCGCACACAGCCCTTATTATATAAGGTATAATGCGTTTGCGGTTATTACTTAAGACTATGACTGAAAAAATAAGAATTAAAGACATCGCCGAAATGGCGGGAGTTTCTGTCGGGACAGTAGACCGTGTTCTGCACAATCGTCCTAATGTGTCACCTCCAGCTAGAGAAAAAGTGGAGAAAGCTCTCAAGGAGATGAACTATCAGCCTAATATGTATGCTAGTGCATTAGCATACAACAAGTCGTATACCTTCTATCTTTTCATTCCAAATCATGAACAGGAAACGTATTGGGAAGAAATAGAAGAAGGTGCCAACAAGGCTATGGAGTCAAGACGTGACTTCAATATTGATGTCAGAATAATGTATTATGAAAGATTTAGCGATGAGTCTTTTACTGAAAAAAGCGAAGAATGTCTGGCTAATAATCCTGATGGTGTTATTGTTGTTCCTGCGGAACTAGATATAACTCGTCTGTTTACAGATAAGTTGCATGAGTCTAATATTCCTTTTATAATGCTTGACTCTTATATGCCAGACCTATTGCCGCTTTCATTCTATGGTCAGGATTCTTTCAGCAGTGGATATTTTGCTGCAAAAATTATGATGATGGTTGCTGCAAATGATACTGAAATTATGATTATGAAACAGATGAAATCAGGTAGGGTTGTTAGTAAGCAGCAGGCTAACCGTGAAGTTGGTTTCAGACATTATATGAGAGATCACTTCCCTGATATAAAAATATTAGAGGTTAACTTGTCACTTGATAACAGCAAGACAGAATATGATACTATACTTGATGATTTCTTTAATGAGCATCCACAATTGCATCATTGCATAACGCTTAATTCAAAAGCTCATATTGTTGGTGAGTTCTTGCTTAGAACAAATCGACGTGATGTTCAAATTATGGGATATGATATGGTCGGAAAAAATGCAGAGTGCCTAAGACAAGGTAGTATTTCGTTCCTTATAGCACAGCATGCATACCAACAAGGATATAGTTGTGTTGAAGCTCTTTTTAAAGCTATTGTGCTGAAGAAAAAAGTTCAACCTGTAAATTATATGCCTATAGAATTACTATTGAAAGAAAATGTTGACTTCTATCGTAGAACTCAATTATAAATACTACATAACAAATGAAACAAACTACTGTACTGAAAATTAATAAGGCTGACTCTGTTGTTGTCTGTCTTAGACCTCTTCAAAAAGGAGAGATTATTAATGTTGATGGTGAGGATATCACTATATTGCAAGATACTCCATCTGGTCATAAAATCCTAATTCATGATACAGAAGAGGGTGTTGATATCATTAAATACGGTTACCCTATTGGTCATGCTAAAGTCAATTTAAAAGCTGGAGAATGGGTAAACGAAAATAACTTGAAGACGAATTTAGCTGGTACTTTAGAATATACATATTCGCCTGTCAATGAAGAACTTAATGTAAAAAATGAGAACAAAAAGTTTAAGGGGTATATACGTAAGAACGGTGAAGTAGGAACACGAAATGAAATATGGATTGTACCTACTGTAGGATGTGTAAATGGAGTCGCTGAAAAATTGGTCGAAAAATTAAAACAAGAGACTAAATTGGAAGGCGTTGATGCTATACACGCATGGCATCACAATTATGGTTGCTCGCAGTTAAGTGGCGATCATGAGAATACTCGTAAGATATTACGTGATATTTGTCTGCATCCAAACACTGGTGGTGTATTGGTTCTTTCTTTAGGCTGTGAAAACAACCAACCTGACGCGTTCATGGAAATGCTTGGCGATTATGATAAAGACCGCATCAAGCTTCTTGTTACCCAAAAGGTAAAAGGCGATGAAATTGAAGAGGGTATGAAAATATTGAGAGACCTCTACTCTTTGGCTAAGGATGATAAACGCGAGGATGTACCACTTAGTAAGTTGCGAATTGGACTAAAATGCGGAGGAAGTGATGGCTTTAGTGGTATAACAGCAAATCCACTTGTTGGAGAATTGTCTGACTGGTTGGTCGCACAGGGAGGAACAAGTGTTCTGACAGAGGTTCCTGAAATGTTTGGAGCTGAGACAATTTTGATGAACAGATGCAAAACTCCTGAGTTGTTTAGCAAGACGGTTAGTTTAATTAATAACTTTAAGGAATACTTTATCAGTCATGGTGAACCAGTTGGCGAAAACCCTTCACCAGGAAATAAGGCTGGTGGAATTTCAACATTGGAAGATAAGGCTTTGGGATGTACACAGAAATGTGGTCGTGCTAAAGTAAACGGAGTCTTGGAATACGGTGATCGTTTATGCGATGAAGGACTAAACTTACTTTCAGCTCCAGGAAATGACTTAGTCGCATCTACAGCTTTAGCTTCAGCTGGTTGCCAATTAGTGCTATTTACAACTGGACGTGGCACGCCATTTGGTACATTCGTTCCAACAATGAAGATAAGCACAAACTCTACCCTATTTAACAACAAGCCAAATTGGATTGATTTCAATGCTGGCGAACTTATTGAAGGTAGCGATATGAAAGATGTTCTTAATAAGTTTATTGACAAAGTCATTTCTGTGGCTAGTGGAGAACTTGTTAGAAATGAAATTAATGAATACAGAGAAATCTCTATATTTAAGAATGGTGTTACTTTATAAATAAAAATAACAATTGAGCAATAAAAAAGGATTACTGGCCCTATCGCCTTTATTTGTTTTGATAGTATTCATAGTCATGTTTACTATTTATTCAGTAAATAAGACAGACAAAGAACCAAATCTGTCACTAAGTGTAGCTTTTATGATTTCAAGCATTTATGCTGTAATTATTTCAGGCGGTATCCCTGTAAAAAAGAGGATAGATACATTTAGTAAAGGTGCTGGTGCTAGCAATCTAATGCTCATGCTTTGGATATATGTACTAGCGGGGGCATTTGCGGCTTCTGCAAAAAGTATGGGAGCTATTGATGCTACAGTTAATATGGCTCTCAATTTTTTACCGGCAAGTTTAGTCTTGCCAGGTTTATTTTTGGCAGCATGCTTTATCTCTATTTCTATAGGTACAAGTGTTGGAACAGTTGTTGCATTGGTGCCAATAGCTGCTGGAATTGCCCATTCCACTGGTTCAAATGTTCCGCTAATTACTGCAATTGTTGTTGGTGGAGCATACTTTGGTGATAATCTTTCATTTATTTCTGATACTACTGTTGTGGCGACGCAGACTCAGAATTGCAATATGTCAGACAAGTTCAAGGTTAATGCTATTATTGTGGCACCAGCGGCAATAATAGTTTTGGCTATATATGCTTTTATGGGAGCTGATTTCAATGCGCCGGCACATGTTGGGCAAGTTGAATACTTGAAGGTAATACCATATATAGCTGTTTTGATAACAGCTGTAATGGGTATTAACGTCATGGGCGTTTTAACAATAGGCTTATTTCTATGTGGCATTATAGGCATTTTTGATGGTGATTATAATCTTTATGGTTGGTTTGGTTCAATGGGTAATGGAATCTTGAGTATGGGAGAGCTTGTTATAATAGCGATGTTGGCTGGTGGTATGCTTGAAATCATAAAAGCAAATGGCGGAATCGATTATATTATAGAAAAGATAACCAACAAGATATCTGGTAAAAGAGGTGCTGAATTTTCTATTGCAGCGTTAGTCTCTTTCGTGAATTTATGTACAGCCAATAATACAGTTGCTATATTAACTGTGGGAGGAATATCTAAGAAAATTGGTGATCGCTTTGGCGTTGATAACCGAAAAGCTGCAAGTATATTGGATACTTTTTCTTGTTGTGTTCAAGGCATCATCCCATATGGTGTTCAGATGCTTCTTGCTGCTGGATTGGCAAATCTTAATCCTATGCAAATAGTGCCATATCTATACTACCCTATAGCAATTGGATTGGCAGCTACATTGGCGATTATTTTCAGATATCCTAAAAAGTATTCTTAATAAATTATAGTTATGAACATTATACACCGGAATCTATTTGCTAAATTGAGAATTGATAACTTCTCTACAAAAGAATCTCTTGAACCTATGTCTAAGTTTAAGATGAAGAAACTAATGGGCTTGATGAAAAATATTGCAGAAATGCCTGCTGGAGAAGTTACAATGTCAAATCCTATTTTGAAAGCAAGATTAAAGAAAATTCAGGAGGAAGAACGTCATGCTATTGATACATCTGTAGAAACAATCTACTTATTAAGAATTATTGCAAGTAATGTAAACGCAACAATGAATCATGGTATTCCTGTCAGGGGCATCATCCAATTAGGACAATACCTAAGAACACGAGGTAATAGTGTTGATTTTGTAAAACTTGACAATTGGTTATCAAAATTGCATATTTCAAGATTTGCACAGCTTCAAGGAAGCATTTTGATAAGTTTGTTTGGATTTGAAGCGAAAGAACTTCCTTTTGTAAAGCAACAGGAGAAGAGTGCTGTGCTTTACACACTAAGGTCAATAGAAAATGTTGAAAAAGACACAGAAGATTGGCATTTTAGGCAGGGAAATCGCGTTTTTGTGCACAATAATCAAAAAGTACTTAGAAAGAATTTGCGTCGTAGCCTTAGATATGTTGATTACGCCCCAATAGAAACGACGAGTAATTTCATATCTAATTTCTCCCATAGCCTGTCTGAAATAGAAGAATAAGCAAAATAACATTAATTTATTTTGCAGTTAAAGTCTTTTACTGTACTTTTGCATTTATGGAAATGTTTAAAAAAATATATCTATACTTGTTATTATCAATATCTACAACCGGTGGTGTTAATGCTCAAAACTATGTTCAATGTGAAGATACATGCACACATGTACATGGCATAGATTTAAGTCATTATCAGGGAAATGTATTTTGGGAGACAGTTGGTGATAATTCTAAAATGGCTTATGTCTACCTGAAGGCAACTGAAGGTGGAAATAAAATAGATGATAAATATGAGCGAAATGTTGAACTAGCTCACAAATACGGATTAAAAGTAGGATCATATCATTTTTTCAGACCAAAGGCAGACTTGAATAGTCAGTTATTGAATTTTATGACTCAATGTAGGCCTTCTGAACAGGATTTGATTCCAATGATTGATATTGAAACCAAAAGTGGAATGGGAACAGAAGAGTTTTGTGATTCTTTGTTCAAATTTCTAGATATGGTAGAGAAAGCTTACAGACAGAAACCTTTATTATACACTTTTGCAAGTTTCTATGATCATTGTTTGCTAGGAAATGTAAATGGCTACAAACTTATGATTGCTCAATATACAAAACGTGAACCTGTATTAAGTGATGATCGTGACTTCATAATGTGGCAATATACTGGTAAAGGTAGAATAAATGGTGTAAATGGATTTGTGGACAAGAGTCGTTTCATGGGACGACATGGTCTGCGAGAGATAAAATTCAGACATTAAAACAAACTTTAAATATATTATTTTATGGCTATTATAAAATGTCCAGAATGTGGGCACCCTGTCAGTGACAAAGCACCGACATGCCCTAACTGTGGAGTTGAAATCGCTGGTAAGGTAGACCTCAATGTACCACAGCAAAATATCAAGGAAAATACCAATACTCCTAAAAGTGAAAATCCAAAACCAAAACCAAAGAAGGGAATAAATAGAGTTCTTATCGTAAGTTTTGTTATTGCTTTGATTACATGTGGTGTTGTATTCTATTTTTATCATGATGCACAGACAAGTAAGGAACAAGAAGCTTATGAATATGCAATGAAGAGTACAGACCCTGCGGTTCTTCAATCATATCTTGATACTTATACAGATGCCCCTGAGGCTCATATTGATAGCATTCAAGCCCATCTTAATAGCTTTCAACAAGTTGATAAAGATTGGACCAATGCACTTGTAAGTAATTCAAAGTCTGCTTTACAGGATTATTTGGATAAGCATCCAGACTCTCCTTATAAGGCTGTTGCTGAACATAAAATTGATTCAATTGATTGGACACTTGTTTCTACAACAAATACAAATGATGCTTATAATAAGTATCTTGAAGATCATCCTAACGGAGAGCATGTAGATGAAGCTAAAGATGGAATAAAGAATCTTAACGCAAATACAGTACAACCTGAAGAGCGCGTTATAATTAATGGTCTATTCCGCAATTTCTTCCAAAGCATTAACTCTCGTGATGAACAAGCTCTTATGAGTACATGTGAGGGATTACTTACTTCTTTCCTTGGAAAGAATGATGCCACAAAGAGTGATGTTGTAACTTTCTTGAATAAAATCTGGAAAGACGATATGACAAACATGAATTGGCATATTAATAACGATTACAAAATAGATAAGAAAGAAGTTGGTGATGGTGAATACGAATACACCGTAACATTCTCTGCCATTCAAAGTAAGGAGTTTAATGATGCTTCAAAGAACGGCAAGTCTAAATTCCGTATAAGTGCAAAAGTTAGTCCTAATGACAGAATCAGTTCATTCAATATGACTAAGATCATTGAATAGTATTTTTTTAGTGATGCTTTTACGTCCAACTACCTAGGAAGAATTAGTAGTTGTGAATTAAATAAAATAATGGAGGTGAAATTTCACCTCCATTATTGTTTATATAAACTAATGCCAATCTTTTGTTGTTTGGTTTATACAAAATGAAAAACTTGTTATGTTTAGAAATCCAGATTAAGCATCTTTCATTTGTCTCAATAGTTCTTTTTGTCTCTGACTTAAGCCTGTTGGCAATTTTACATTATAGACAATAATCAAATCACCATAAGTTCCATCACCACGGCTGTAGCCTCTACCTCGCACTCTGACTTTTGTGCCATTTTGCGTTTCTGGTTTTACTTTAAGTTTAATCTTTTGATTATTGTTTAGTTGGATGATAATCTCTCCACCTAACAATGCAGTATAAATATCAATGCTAACCTTAGCTTCCATCTGTCCACTGTCCTGATGTCTACCGGCAGAACTAAATTTATCCGCATTGCGGAATCCACCACCGCCAAATAAGTCCTTGAAGAAACTAGAGAATCCTCCTCCTTGTCCAAAGCTGCCGAAATCAAAGCCTTCAAACGGATTTCCGTTAGACTGGAATCCACTACCGGCGCTATTATATTGGTCAGCTTGTTTCCACTGTTCCCCAAATTTATCATATTTAGCTCTTTTATCGCTATCTCCAATCACATCGTATGCCTCATTTAAAGCCTGAAACTTAGCTTTAGCTTTCGGGTCATTGGGATGTAAGTCTGGGTGAAAGAGTTTTGCGCGCTTCCTGTAAGCTGCGCGTACATCTTTTTGAGGTATATTCCTATCAACACCTAAAATCTTGTAATAATCTATAAATGCCATAAAATGTCCTCCAATTATATATTGTTTTTTGTAAAACTAATATGCAAAAATCATGCCGAATATGTTTGCTCTCTTATTTTTTTGGCACGCACTTTGCACTATATCCGCAAAAAGAAATATAGTTGAAGTCTTAAATTATAATTTCTCTGTTTGTTACAATATAATATTGTTGTAAAAGTTTTGAGATTAGCCACAAAACAATTACATTTGCAATAGGGGAGTTAATTAAAGGATAAAAGGAGATTTAAATATGACAAGTCAATTTTCACCAAAGGTTTCCGAAATACTGGCATTCAGCCGGGAGGAAGCGACACGCCTCGCAAGTCGATATGTAGGTCCAGAACATCTGGTGCTTGGCATATTGCGTGAAAAGGAAAATCCGTTGCAGAATTTGTTTAAACGAATGAATATTGACGAGCAAAACGTAAAGTTTGAGCTTGAGAAGAAAGTTCGTGAAGATGAACTCTCTGAACCGATAATCACTTCAGAACTGGTACTGAATGAGCAAGCAAGTAACATATTGAAACTTGCTGTGCTTGAGGCTAGATTGCAACATACACAGATGGTTGACGTGCAACATTTAATATTGGCGATTTTGCATGATCAAGTTAACAATGGTGCCAAGGAAATATTAGAATTAAACAACATGAATTACGAAGATACACTATCATACTTGCAGGTTCAGAGAAGTAATTCACCCGTGCAGAATGGGCTTGAACTACCTGATGAGGATGATGAAGATGAGTTTGATGCCAAACCTTCAGGAGGGCGTCAGGCAGAATCATTAAAAGTAAAGAATAACAGTAGTAAAACACCGATACTTGATAATTTTTCAACAGATCTTACGCAAGCTGCTCTTGACGGTAAACTAGATGTAGTTGTTGGACGTGAGAAGGAAATACAGCGAGTGACAGAAATACTTTGTCGTCGCAAGAAAAATAATCCTATTTTGATAGGTGAACCAGGCGTTGGCAAAAGTGCAATTGTAGAGGGGCTTGCTCAACTTATAGTTCAGCACAAGACATCGCCACTACTTTTTAACAAGCGGGTGGTAAATCTCAATATGACAGCTATTGTTGCTGGAACAAAGTATCGCGGACAGTTTGAGGAACGTATACGTGATCTCATAAAAGAACTTGAGCGAAACAGCGATATTATTGTATTTATTGATGAAATACATACAATAATCGGTGCAGGAAGTACACCTGGAAGTATGGATGCTGCAAATATAATGAAACCAGCTTTGGCTAGAGGTGCTATTCAATGTGTTGGAGCAACGACTCTTGATGAATACAGACAGAGTATTGAAAAAGACGGCGCCCTTGAACGCAGATTTCAGAAAGTATTGGTTGAAGCCACTTCTGCAGATGAAACATTGTCTATATTGAATAATATCAAAGACAGATATGAAGAGCATCACCATGTGACATACACTGACGAAGCTTTAAAGGCATGTGTCAATCTGACAGAAAGATATATCACTGATAGATGTTTTCCAGATAAGGCTATTGACGCTCTTGATGAGGTCGGTTCACACATCCATTTGCAGCATGCAGAAGTTCCAACAGAAATCACTGAGAAGCAGAAAGAACTCGAGGAAACTATAACTAAGAAGAATGTTGCTGTTAAAAATCAGAACTTTGAACTTGCTGCAGGATACCGTGACTATCAGTCAAAACTGGAAGCTGAGATAAAAGATCTTAATGAAAAATGGAGCAAGGGTGAGAATGGAGACAGACACATTGTCACTGATACAGATGTCGCTGATGTTGTTTCTACAATGGCAGGTATACCTGTGCAAAGAATTGCGGAAAAAGAAAATATACGATTGAAGAATATGGCTAAAGTGCTGACTGAAAATGTTATTGCACAGGATAAGGCTATAGAAAAAATGGTAAAAGCCATTCAGAGAAATCGTGTTGGAATAAAAGATCCAAATCATCCGATCGGAGTTTTCATGTTTCTAGGGCCTACTGGTGTCGGCAAAACATATTTGGCAAAACAGTTGGCAAATTACATGTTTGGTTCTTCTGATGCATTGATACGTATAGATATGAGTGAATATTCCGAAAGTTTCAACACGTCTCGTCTTGTTGGAGCCCCTCCGGGATATGTAGGATATGAGGAAGGCGGACAGTTAACTGAAAAAGTGCGTAGACATCCCTACTCTATTGTATTGCTAGATGAAATCGAGAAGGCTCACGGTAACGTGTTTAACATGTTACTTCAAGTCCTAGACGAAGGTAGACTCACTGATGGCAACGGTCGTTTAGTTGATTTCAGAAACACTGTTATCATAATGACATCCAATTCAGGAACTCGCCAATTAAAAGAATTTGGTCGTGGTGTTGGTTTTAATGCTGGTGGAACTCTAGGTTTAAGCATTAATGACAAGGATAAGGAATATGCACGTAGCATCATTCAAAAAAGTCTTAGCAAACAGTTTGCTCCTGAATTCCTTAACCGTCTTGATGAGATTGTAACATTCGATCAGTTGGACCTAACTGCAATAAAAAAGATCATAGATATAGAGCTCAAAGAACTTTTTGCTCGCATTGAGTCTTTAGGTTATAAATTGTCTATAACAGATAAGGCTAAGGAATTTGTTGCTACCAAAGGATACGATGTGCAATTTGGTGCCCGTCCATTGAAGCGTGCCATTCAAAACTATATTGAAGACGGTGTATGTGAACGTATTCTAAGCGGTGATATTAAGGAGGGGGGCACTATAAATATCGGCAAAAATCCAAACAAGGATGAGTTGACATTCAAATAGTCTTTGTAGAAATGCAAACTCCACTTTGCAAAGCGTATTTATAATGCGTTATCGATAAAGTACTGAATAAAAAAAACATTAAATGAGGAAAAAGCATACCAAGAAATAGGTATTTTTCCTCATTTTTTTGTAATTTTGCGGTCAAACTCAATAGAAATTCTATTATACATATTTAATAATCAATTTAGTGAATATGATTTATTCTAAAGAAGTCGACAACATGTGTGTTGTTGCAAAGGGCCCAAATCATGGTCCAGCCCCAATTCCTGAAGAAGGAAAATGGATTCAGGCTAAAGAGATTAAAGACATCTCTGGTTATACTCACGGTGTGGGTTGGTGTGCTCCTCAGCAGGGTGCTTGTAAGCTATCTTTGAATATCAAGGATGGTATTATTCAGGAAGCTCTTGTTGAGACAATAGGTTGTACAGGTATGACTCACTCTGCTGCTATGGCATCAGAAATCCTTCCTGGAAAGACTATTCTTGAAGCTCTTAATACCGACTTGGTTTGTGATGCTATCAACACAGCAATGCGTGAACTTTTCTTGCAGATTGTATACGGTCGTAGTCAGAGTGCATTCTCTGAGGGCGGTCTTGTTATCGGTGCAGGTCTTGAGGATCTTGGTAAAGGTCTTCGTAGCCAGACAGGTACACTTTACGGTACAGTAGCTAAGGGTACTCGTTACCTTGAGTTGACTGAAGGCTATATCACAAAGCAGTTCCTTGATAAGGACAGTCAAGTTTGTGGTTATGAGTATGTTCAACTTGGCAAGATGATGGAAGCTATCAAGAATGGCGTGGACGCTAACGAAGCAGTTAAGAAGTTCACAGGTTCTTATGGTCGTACTACTGCTGAGCAGGGTATTGTTAAAGCTATTGATCCACGTAAAGAATAAGGAGATACAGATATGATAAGAAAAGTAATTTTTGAAAGCCAAGAGCGCCGTATAGACAAAGTGCTTGCAACTCTTAAGGAAAACGGTATTAATAGTATCGAAGAGGCTAATGAAATTTGCGATAAAGCTGGTGTTGATCCTTATTTGATGTGTGAGGATACACAGCGTATCTGCTTCGAGAATGCGAAGTGGGCTTACGTTTGTGGTACAGCTATCGCTGTAAAGAAAGGTGTAAAGAATGCTGCTGAGGCTGCTGAGGCTATTGGTCTTGGTCTTCAGAGTTTCTGTATCCCTGGTTCTGTTGCTGACGATCGTAAGGTTGGTCTTGGCCATGGTAACCTTGCTGCTCGTCTTCTTCGTGAAGAGACAGAATGTTTCGCATTCTTGGCTGGTCACGAGTCTTTCGCAGCAGCTGAAGGTGCTATCAAGATTGCAGAAATGGCAAACAAGGTTCGTGTAAAGCCTTTGCGTGTCATTCTTAACGGTCTTGGTAAAGATGCAGCTATGATCATCAGCCGTGTTAATGGTTTCACATACGTACAGACAAAGTTCGATTACTATACTAGTGAAGTAAAGGTAGTTAAGGAAATCGCTTATTCTGATGGTGCTCGTGCTAAGGTTAAGTGCTATGGTGCTGACGATGTACGCGAAGGTGTTGCTATCCTTTGGAAAGAGAACGTTGATGTTTCTATCACCGGTAACTCTACAAACCCAACACGTTTCCAGCATCCAGTAGCCGGAACTTACAAGAAAGAGCGCCTTGCTGCAGGCAAGCCTTATTTCTCAGTAGCTTCAGGTGGTGGTACAGGTCGTACTCTTCACCCAGACAACATGGCAGCAGGTCCTGCTTCTTATGGTATGACAGATACTATGGGTCGTATGCACTCTGATGCTCAGTTCGCAGGCTCTTCATCAGTTCCAGCTCACGTTGAGATGATGGGATTCCTCGGTATGGGTAACAACCCAATGGTTGGTGCAACTGTAGCTATTGCTGTTGCTCTTGACCTTGCTATGAATAAGAAGTAATTCTAGAATTAGCAATATATATGCTCCTGTAACTCAAAAGGTTACAGGAGTTTTTTTATTCAATAATAGTATACATGGCATATAACATGATAAATGATATCATTGTGCCGAATATTACTTTTATTGAAGGTTTATATCCAAATGCATAATGCGTATAAACAGTGACGAAAAGTAATTCCATGAAAGCTGAAATCGAAGTTCCGATACCAAGTCCAATTAAACCATCAATATGATAACCCAATATTGAACTTGTTAAGAGTAATATTGCTGAAACAGATTCCTGAAATAAATATAATAAAGATTTACCTTGAGCTAAAGCGACATATTCTATTGGTAAATATACTGCTCTTGCGATTACCCCAAACAATGCTACTTTCACGAATGGTATTGCTCCCATGAACTTATGGCTAAACAATATCGGTAATATATGTGAAACCAATGGCATAAAAACTAGTAATAATGGCAAAGCGATAAACAAATTCGATATTATTTGTCTGTTGATAAGCCCCATCATGCTCCCCATTGTATTATTTCTTGCAAGTTGAGGAAAATAATCAGCCTCCAAAGCAGAAAAAGCTACGCCTGAATAAGTCATAGTTATCATAAATCCAGCATTGTATAGTCCAACAATCTCCAATGATGCATTCGTACTTAGAAATGAACGTATGATATATTCTGTTCCGCTGCCAGCCAAGCATGCTAAAGAAAAAGCAATACCTAACTTTAATAATGACATATCGCTCTTTAAGCAATTTAATATATCATATATTGATGGTAAATTACTAAAACGCATACCTGTTGCGTGGCAGCATAACAAGTATGTGAAAAGTGTTGATAAAACTAAAGAAGGAACAATAGCCTTTGCTCCAAAAGCATAAAGCAGAGGAATGCTCACTATCAATGAAATTACAGTCCCCGCAATCATTAGCTTTGCCAGTTTTGATTGCTTTCCTGTACCTTTAAGTATTGCAATTTCGCCTCCAGAAAGAGTTGTCAGCGACACTGCAAAAGGAATGAAAATCAATTCAAATAAATGGTTACCAGATTTGCCAAATGATATGTAATTAAATAGTGGTGACATTACTAATGTAATTATAAAACCACATAAGGCTGCAAAAAGGCTCCATGACCTTACCGATATTATAGATTTAGCTAGTTTTTCATTGTCTTGTTCGTAGAAGTTGGATATTTTTTTCACTCCTGAAGTTTGTATCCCCAATCCAGTAATATCACCAGCCATTCTTGCTATTGAATTATAAATGGAAAACATACCGAAACCATTAGTACCCAATAATAAAGCTACAAATTTCGTCTTTAACAGACCTATGATGATGTTTATTATTTGTACACCACCAAAAAGACCTGCTGATTTTATGTTTCTAATGTATGTACCACGTCTGGAATTCATAGTTTGCAAAGATAAGCAAACTTTTCATCTTACCAAAGAAAAAGGAATATCAAATTGGATGTTGTATATTTTGATACAAATCGTGCTAATGATATTTGTAGGTCATTCAAACTTTCCGTACCTTTGCATCATATTATTTTCACAGGTGATGGTCAAAAAGAGAAAAAAGAAAAACAAAAGCGGAAACAGATTATTGAAATTGATTATTATATCATGCAGTATTCTGTTTTTGCTATGGTATTATATGCCATGGCAGATGCATAATACTGCAAATTATGATAAGAATTGGCCATATAAAGATATTGATGCACCGTTTTCTGGTGACTATGATGGAATTGATATTTCTAAACATCAGGGAAAGATACATTGGGACATCCTTTCTAAAAACAAGCATATTAAATTTATCTATATAAAAGCTACCGAGGGAATATACAATGAAGATCCATGCTATGAACGCAATGTTTCTGAAGCTAAGAAACATGGTCTTTTAATTGGCTCTTATCATTTCCTTTCTAAAAATTTTTCAGGTAGAAGGCAGTTCAATCATTTTAATGATGTTGTTGATAAGGAGCAACAAGATTTATTGCCAGTAGTAGATGTAGAGGATGATGGAACTCTTGGTTGGAGCAAAGAAAAAATACAGACTGAATTAAACGATTTCATTGATGCATGCAAAGAAGAATATGGAAAGGCTCCAATAATATATTGCAGTGAGTCATATTTTAAAGATAATCTTTCACCAGAGTTTGATAACTATATCTTGTTTATCGCTAACTATACAGGTACACCATTATTGCCTGGTAAACCAGTATATGATATGTGGCAATTCAGTAAAAAAGGGCATGTACCAGGAATTTGGAATTGGGTTGATTTAGACAAACTATCGCCAAATGCAAGTATTGATAACTTAAAGTTACCTAGCAATACTGACTAAAACATTTATAGTCGTCACTAAGAAGTAATTCGTCAAGGGTAACGCCTTTGTTGTCGTTCATGTAGCTTTCAACAGCATCAATAAATTTAGTAGTGAACACTTTATATCCCATAATCTTGTTAACAGCATACATAACTTTTCCCATGTGCAAATCCTTTTCTTGTTGGCTGCGGTGGTCGAAGTTAGACATCTGATAAATACTCAAAAGATAAAAACTCAGACAGTCTGGAACAATATATTCCCTAGACATTGTCTTGCATTGATTCTTTGAATAATATTTTGTATATAAAGGGTAATCTTCACCTAGATATTTATCAAGACAAATACCTACAGTCTTATCTCCTACTATGATACTTTGGTCAAGAGCACCTATCTGTGCATAAACTTTCGGAGTCTTAAAACGTGAGAATTTTTTTTCTGCTTTACCGAATGCAGCTGATAGCTTTTTGTTGATATCGTCAATACTTGCGTATTGCGTTTCTGCATCTGTAATAAGTGTTTGTAGTGTTGTATCTTGATAGAAATTAAGGAAACGACTGTTAATGTCGGGTTCGTAAACAGCTCCTAATTTTAGTACATTTTCAACTAATGTTCGAGTTTCTATCGGGTACTCAGTATTCATTTCTTGAAGAGCTGAAAAATCGCCCGTTGTAAGATATCTGCTCTCGATACGATCATAGCGCAATATCTCAACGTGGCTCTCCATGTCACTGTTTGGCTTTAATTTTAATTCACAAGCCACACAGAGTAACATTACAGCAAATAATATGTAATAAATCTTCTTCAAATGAATAGTCTCCCTTAAAATTCAACAACGCAAAAGTACTAAAAAATATTTTTTAATGCAAGTATTTTGCTAAAAAAATTAAATTTTATGGTCAAATATAACACTTTTAACTCAAAATTAGTAAAAAACTCCAATGAAAATAAAAAATATTTATTAAGCCGAACATTTATAATTATATTTGCATTAACAAACTGAAATATAAACAATGATTAAAACAAGTTTTATTACATTTGCGCTATTTTTAGCTGCAAATAATTGTGTGGCTCAAAATTCACTGAGTGTTGATGTCACTAATCCTAATAACATCGAGATGAGTGATGCTCCTATCGTCATCAGTCTAAAGAATTACCCTTTAACAACGTCATCTATTGTAACATGTAATGGAGTTGAAATTCCTTCTCAGGTTGACGATCTTGATGGCGATGGAAATAGCGATGAGTTATGCTTTATGACAGATATCAAGGCTAAAGGAGTAAAAACATTCAAAATATTGCTTGATAATAAGTCGGACCAAAAGCAATATAAGAACCTTACATTTGCAGAACTGTTATTGAGAAATCCAAGTGTGAAGGATAAAAATAAGCACAATTTGTATTTATCACAGATTGCAGCTACTGATGAAATGAAAGATCAGTATCACCTACTTCATCACCACGGTGTGGCTTTTGAAAACGAACTGATATGCATGAGATTTTATTTTGATGAGCGACAGACTCTTGATTTATATGGTAAATTCCAAAAAAGACTGGAACTTAAGGATACTCAGTTCTATACTTCTAAGGAACAAAAGTTGAATGGATATGGCGATGACGTTCTTTGGGTAGGAGACACTTTCGGCTTCGGTGCTCTTCGTGGTTGGAACGGTAGTGCTTCTACAATGATGAGTGACGTTAAGTCTAGAGGACAACGCATAGTTTGTTATGGTCCTGTTCGCACAATCGTTGAACTTACCGATAACGGATGGAGATATAAGGAAGGATTACCGCGTATTTCTTTAACAGAACGATATACATTATATGCAAATCATCGTGATGTTGATGTAGAGGCATGGACTAACCGTGATTCAAAGAATATGAACTTCTCTACAGGGTTGATAAATATGAAGAACTCTTTGGAGTATTCAGATCATAATGGTCTTCGAGGACTTTGGGGAACAGATTGGCCTGCAGGTAACGATACTATAAACTGGAAGCGTGAGACAATTGGAATGGGTATATATATTCCACAGAATTATCGTATCAAGGAATTGCCTGCTGATAAAGATAATTATGGTTATGTAATTCGTATGGTCGACGGAAAGCTTAATTATAAAATTACATATTCAAGCGCTGATGAGTCTTTTGGATATCACGACTCAAAGTCATGGTTTGAATATCTCAAGGAATGGAAGAAAAATATTAACCTACGCCCGATTATTAAAATCAAGCGTGGTTAATAATATTAGTGAATGTCTTCCTGCCGTGAACATAATATTGCCATAGCAGGGAGATATTTATTCTATCATTTTTGCATCTGTCTACCCTATTCTTCTGTATTAAGTCTCGGTCTGGCTTAAAGTCTTTTCGCCATTTTTTGAATGCTCGGCGAGCTTTGTATATAGCCTTAAAGTCACCAATATTTTTATCAACGATTAAGGTCTTCCATGCTGCTGTATAGTCAAGTATCCATCTTAAACGCATAGCAGACTTCAATTCTTCTTCAGGAAGATTCTTATATAGCATTGTAAGGTTATTGCGAAAGTTAAGATAAGTTTTCATCGGATTGCTCTTTGGTAATGTACCGCCTCCAACATGATAAACTTTGCTTTCTGGAATGCATACAATCTTATGACCGTACAGATTAAGTCGCCAACATAAATCTATTTCTTCGTTATGCGCAAAAAAACGACCGTCTAAGGCTCCGACGTTCCAATAGTCTTTAGAGCGAATCATCAAGCAAGCACCTGTTGCCCATGAAACCTCAGTAACATCATCATATTGTCCTTTGTCTTTTTCTACGGTGTTGAAAACTCGTCCACGGCAGAAAGGATATCCTAGCTTGTCGATAAATCCACCTGAAGCACCAGCGTATTCAAACGAGTCTTTATCGAATATGGATAAAAGTTTCGGTTGACATGCTGCTACATCTTGATGTTTATCCATGTATTTCAATAGTGGTTTCAGCCAATTTTCAGTAACTTCCACGTCAGAATTCAATAGCAGATAATATTCGCTATCTACTTGTTTTAGAGCTTGATTATAACCTTCGGCAAATCCATAGTTCTTGTCAAGTGTGATAATCTCAACCTCGGGAAAGTCCTTCTTCAGCATTTCAATTGAATCGTCAGATGACGCATTATCTGCAACGATAACTTTTGCATCTTTTTGGGAATGTTTAATCACCGTTGGCAGATATTTCTTCATCATATCACTGCCGTTCCAATTCAGTATTACTATTGAAAGTTTCATATATCTCAAATTATTTCCGCTTTGAGTGCTGATCCGTCATGATTAAAATCACCCAACTTTACGCGGATAATCTCATTGTCATACTCAATGCGAGCACTTGAAGCCGGAAGTTCTACACGGATATAATTATCTGTAAATCCATGCATTGCTTTTCCTCGTGGAGCTTTTTCAAAAAGCACATCCATTTCCTCACCTATATATTTGGCATAGAAGTCATGTGTTTTTTGATCGCTAAGTTCAAGCAGTCTCTTTGAACGCTTTTTCTTTTCCTTCTCTTCAACAACGTAAGGTATTGAGAGAGCACTAGTTCCTGGGCGCTCACTATATGGGAATACGTGTAACTGTGTAACAGGTAGTGATTTCAAGAAGTCGTAACATTCTTGAAAACATTCAGGTTTCTCACCACGGCATCCCACCATAACGTCAACACCAATGAAAGCGTCAGGCATTTTCTCTTTTATAAGATTTATCTTATGTGCGAACAGGGCACTGTCATATCGTCTGTGCATCAACTTCAACACTTCATCACTTCCACTTTGCAATGGTATGTGAAAATGAGGCATGAATGCACGGCTATGTGAACAATAATCTATCAGTTCGTCTTCCAACAAATCAGGTTCCAAACTGCTAATTCGGAATCTTTCTATACCCTTGACATTGTCAAGAGCTTTCACTAAATCTATAAATTTTTCGTGTGTAGTTTCGCCAAAGTCACCAATATTTACACCTGTAAGAACAATCTCTTTGCCACCCTCTGCAGCAGCTTGCTCAGCCTGCTCAACAAGTGAGGCTATTGATGGATTTCTAGAGAATCCACGTGCGTAAGGTATCGTGCAATATGTGCAGAAGTAGTTACATCCGTCTTGCACTTTAAGGAAATATCTTGTCCTATTTCCTCTTGAACAAGATGGTTGGAAAGTCTTGATATCCTTTGTTTTAACAGAATGGAACTGATGCAATGCTTCCTTGTCATCACCTTCTGTAAAGGCATTACTTAAATATTGAATAAGGTTAGCCTTTTCGTTAGAACCAAGTACGAGGTCTACCCCATCAATCTTACTAACCATTTCAGCTTCAAGCTGTGCATAGCAACCAGTAACGACAATAAAAGCACCTGGATTTTCACGTGTCATTCTGTGTATAGCCTGTCTGCATTTATGATCTGCTACTTCTGTAACAGAACATGTGTTTATAATGCATATATCAGCTTTCTCACCTTTTTCAGCTGTTACAACACCCATTTCGGAAAGCATTTTTCCGAAAGTGGATGTTTCTGAGAAATTGAGTTTGCACCCTAATGTATAATAAGCCGCTTTCTTACCTTGAAAAGCTGAACTATCTATCATATATATTTATTGAATCTTTAATTATTTACAGACCAAGAATCTTGCAGATCTTATCAATTATACCGTCTGTACTGTCAGCAGCCTGATTGAGTTTCTCGCTAAGTTTCTTGTCTACTTTATCCTGAACTTTCTTGCTTACTTTATCTACGATCTTATTAGCAGCCTTGTCTAAAGCATCATCAGAATTATCTTTTGAATCTTTGGCATCCTTTGAATCGTCTTTTGCAGATTCGCTCTGGCTGTCTTCACTATCATCGTCGTCGTTTACTTCCTCTTTATTAGAAGAACTATTCATCGTATTCTCATAGCATCTCACGATATCATCAGCATTAACTGTATATACATGTCCCAAGAAACCATAAGAAACATTATGTTCACGGCCATCAAACTTTACATCACTTACAGAATAAATAATGTAGCTATGATAATTAAGCATATTGTCTAGAGTAGAATCTACAGTATTGTCATCCAATATCTTTGTGATAATGCTCAATCCCATAGACAGCAAATCATCGCTATGACCATCTTTCTCATTAATCTTGTCCATAGCCTCAGTAAGTTCTTTCTTGATAGCATTCTTATGGCTATCCTTACTTGGGTTTGCTATTGCTAATATAATAATGATGGCTACAGCAACAATTGCGACAGTCTTCCAAATAGGTTTCTTTTCTTTCTTTTCTTCTTCTTTTGGTTCTGTCTCCTGATTATTTGCATTGTTAAGATATGGAGGAACAGGAGGAGGAGTTTGTTGTACTTGTGTATTAGCCTGTAACATTATTCTCAACTCTTCAACTTGCCATGCTGGTGTCCAATCTGCAAAACCGTCAGCCCAAACAAGAGTTTCTGCTGTTATATTCTTATTCTTTACAAGAATTTCGGCACTAAAAGGTCCTACCTGTAGGCCGTTTTCGATAATAAAATAATTCATATAGTCTAATTTATTTTGAAATATGCATGCAAAGTTAGAAAAAGTTTTGATAAAATTTGCATATATCGGAAGAAAAGATTACTTTTGCACCCGATTTAAAGATCAATGGTTCCGTAGCTCAGTTGGATTAGAGCAACAGCCTTCTAAGCTGTGGGTCCTGGGTTCGAATCCCAGCGGAATCACTTAGAATCAGAAAAAGGGACATTTTTATGTCCCTTTTTTGTTTTATATCTCCTAATAATATTTTAATCTATAAATTATACATTTTATTTATCAATTCTTTTACTCTATTAAGTAATGTAATTCATAGAGTATACATACACAATAATATATATGGGTTCTTCGTCAATTTAGGGGGGATAAATGGACTTGTATAGTCAACCAGAAAAATTTATTTTAATGTCACTGATGTCATAATGTCACAAACCCTTTGTTTATAAGGGCTGAGCGAGTGACATTATCGGTATAAAAGTGACATTATCCCCTCGAGTACACCTGTTTTTAGCGTTTATTTTGCAATTATGCTATATGCAAAATAGTTATTTTTACTGATGAAGCTCCTTCAAACGTATTGGTATAATAGGGACTCCAGTAAGTATATCCTTAAGAAGTAGCACAGTGGCATCATCAACCGCTTAAGTTATTGAATAATAATTCGTTACAAAGAAAGTGGAGGACATTTCAATAATTACACAATAATAATAATTCTTTATCAATTTAGGGGATGATAGAAATGCATAGTGATAAGACCCTTATCACTCCACGTTGTTTCGTAAACTACAGAGTAATAAGGGCCTTATCACTCTGTAGTATTTCATGATAGTTTGAATACTTTGTTTTCAAATATATTTGCATACCTTCTAATACACTGACTGTTAATCTGCCGCATGCACCTGTTTGCACTTTCCACTAAATTCAGTGAAGTCAATGCGTATAATGTTTACTCTATGAAATGACTTTTGAGAGTACTTAGCACCAAGTTCCTTGAAATCCGACGATAACTTATCTACTAGTGTTAGCAAAGCAGCCATGCGCTCTTCTGGGGTCAAGTTAATATGTGCAACGCCTTTTAAAAGTACACTCTCATACTCTGTTGTGAATTTATCTGGTAGAAGATTTACATTACCGACAATGCAAAAACTCACGTTGGGATATTTCTCAAGACCATTGAGCTTATGTCCCTCGGGGGCGCAATGAATATATATAGAACTGTTACCATCCCATACATAGTTTAGTGGTATTCCATATGGTAAGCCATTCTCATCTATCATGCTTAAGACGCCATATTCACTATTTTTGAGTAGTTCCATTGCCCTATCCTCATCCATGAGTCTATCTCTACGGCGCACATTGTCATTATTATAGGTCATAATCTAATCTGTTATATTTTATTTAGTGCAAATATAATATATTTTGATATTATGCTTGTATCAAATATCAAGATTCCTAGTTAAATTAACAAAATAAGGCGACTGAATTACAGTCGCCTTCCAATATTATTTGTTGCTATTTCTTCTTCTCTGGAATTACCAATGAAAGCCCTATACTTAAAGTGATAACAGCTAAAATAAACACCAATGATGCTATCGTCCCGATTTCAACATATTTATGTATAAGAAGTTTCACGCCAATAAACACAAGAAGTACACATACTCCAGGTTTGAGATAGCGGAAACGATCAGCAACACCAGCTAAAAGGAAGAACATTGCTCTCAATCCTAATATCGCAAATATGTTCGAGAAGAACACAACATAAGGATCTAATGACACGGAGAACACAGCAGGAATACTATCAAAAGCAAATATTAAGTCGCTGAACTCAATAAATATCACAGTAACCATTAACGGCGAAATGAATGGGAAATATTTCCTAAGCAGTTTTACTATCGGGTGATGCTCAACATCAACATGACTTTCATCTTTGTTTCTGTCGATAAACATTTTCACACCACTATAAAGTAAGAAACCACCAAAAACTATTAGTATCCAGTCGAATTGTCTTATTACTGCAGCACCTAAGAATATGAAGATAAATCTCATGACTATTGCACCAAGAATACCCCAGTTCAATACCCTTTGATAATCCTTCTTTTTTACTCCGAATGATGTAAATATCATCATCATAACAAACAGATTATCAAAAGAAAGAGTCTTCTCTATTAAATAACCAGTTATATATGAAATTGTCATGTGCTGGCGGTACATCTGCACAGAACCTTCAAAATCATTAGGGTTGATTTTCATATGATCTGCATATCTGGAAACAACCAGTTGTAGATCAGACATGTTGTGTATGCCATGCACTAAATCGCCATGAAACCACAAAAAAGCAGAAAAAGCCAACGCTAAGGTTATCCATACAGCGGTCCAAGTTCCAGCCTCTTTCATCGAAACTTCATGAGCTTCTTTGTCGATAATCAGAAGATCGAGCAATAGAATACCGACAATGAATGCTATAAAACATCCAAAAAATATTATCTCTGAATAATGCATTATTAATTTGTATTTTAGATAAAATGCGAGTAAGATACAAAACTAAGCATATCTATATGAATAAAAAAATAATATCAGTTACAATTTCGTTACAACACGAATAATCATAATCTATAAAATCGCTTTTTGCTTAACGACAATCACTCGTATCTTTTGATCATTTCCAGGATTGTTTACCTTTGCGATGTGCCAGTCTCTAGGAAAGAAAATAAAGAATTCATCAGGCTTACTGTCATAAAAACGTGTACGATCTGCTTTGTAATTATAATGTATGACATCTTTGCGAGCGTCATATTTACAATTAGGAGTACTTGTGTAATGGTCTAAAATGCCAAATCTCTCTACTCCACTTACAACATACTGAAAATCAATATGATGATAATGGCTTTCACTGTTTTGTTTCTCCAAAGGTCTGTTTTCGCTGTCCTCTACACTTACAACTAAATCAGTACCCTCAATTTCATGTCTGCCGGCAGGAATGGCTAGTAAATCATGAGTAGCCAACCAGCGGAACATAGCTTGCCATGCTTTAGGATTGCGCTGATACTGCTGGTAGAAGTCGATAACGTTAACACTGCTGTGAGGAGCTGCACCATTAAAACCTTGTCTCCACTCTCCTGATTCTACCCATGTTTTTGCTTGCTTCAATAGTTCGGGGTTATTATAGTATTGCGTATAATAACCATTATGCTGACCATGCGCACATAAAGTGCACATGAGCAGCATCAATAGAATAATTTTTTTCATCGAAAATATAATGTTGTTGTCTTTATTGTTTGTTTAATTGCTTCATCGTTTGTCAATTGGCTGATATTCTTTCTGCCCTTGTATATTCTTATATGCTGGACGAATGATTCTTCTTCCATCATAATTCAATTCTTCGATGCGGTGAGCTGTCCATCCAACTATGCGCGCCATCGCAAATATTGGTGTGTATATTTCTTGTGGCAGACCAATCATCTCATAGATAAATCCACTGTAGAAATCAAGGTTTGCGCAAATAGGTTTCTTAGTCTTTCTGAATGCTGAAACGCTTTTAACACCTTCTTGTTCAAGCAAACACAAGAAATCATATTCTTCTCTACGCCCCTTCTCTGTAGCTAATTCACCTGCAAGTCTCTTTAATTCAACAGCACGAGGATCACTCATTGTATAAACAGCGTGGCCGATACCGTAGATAAGTCCTGTATTATCATACGCTTCCTTATTAAGCATACGGTTCAGATATGTGTCTATTTCATCCGTATTTTTCCAATCCTTTATATGTTCTTTCAAGTGGTGGAACATGTTGATAACCTTGATGTTAGCACCACCATGCAACGGACCTTTCAAAGAACCAATACCCGCAGCAATACTTGAATAGGTATCTGTACGAGTTGATGATGTCACACGAACTGTGAATGTAGAGTTGTTACCACCACCATGTTCTGCCTGAATGATCAACAGAAGGTCAAGTGTTCGCGCATCTAGTTCTGTATACTGATTATGCTTCAGCATAAATAAGAAATTCTCTGCAATACTAAGATTCTCCTTCGGGTAACGTATATGCAAGCTTTGTCCCTGAACGCTATGTCTGTATATATTATATGCGTAAGCTATAATTGTAGGGAATTTAGCAATAAGTTCAATGCTCTGTCGCATAAGGTTATCACGGCTTATGTCATCAGGATTTGGGTCAAATGTGTACATTTCTAACACGCATCTTGCCAATATATTCATGATATTTGATCCTTCAAGATCAATGATATGAACTATTGTACGATGATCAAGTGGCATGTTGTCATTCAGCAGTTCACGGAATGCTGCCAATTCTTCCTTATCAGGCAATTCACCAGAAAGTAATAGAAAGGCTATTTCCTCAAAACCGAATCTCTTTTCTTTTAAAAGCGGAGATACCAAGTCGTCAACTTCATAGCCACGATAGAACAGTTTTCCTGCACATGGCTGGAGTTTGCCGTCTTTATCACGATCATATCCCACAACATTACCTATATTGGTAAGTCCAACAAGGACACCGGAACCGTCTTCGTTGCGAAGTCCTCTTTTCACGCCATATTCCTGGAAAGTTTCCTGTGGAATCTTGCACGTGTTCTTAACTGCATCAGACAGTTTGTAAATTAAATATTCCTTCTTCATAATCAATAAAGTAAAAAAAGTAAAGAGATAAAAAGTAAAATCCTTAGATTAATTACCCTAATCTTATTTGTTTAATCTTGCATAATTAAGAGCGCTTCCGGCTTTAAACCATGCTATTTGCGTATCATTATAAGTGTGTTCAACCTCTATCTCATCTGTCAAACCGTCATTGTGTTTCAATATCACAGTCAGATGTTTGCCTGGTGCGAAACCAGTCAACCCAGAAATAGAAATGCGATCATCTTCTTGCACCTTGTCATAATCATCTTTGTTTACGAAGGTAAGCGCTAGCATACCTTGCTTTTTAAGATTCGTCTCATGTATACGTGCGAAACTCTTTGCCAATATAACCTTTACATTTAGGAAACGTGGTTCCATTGCTGCATGTTCGCGGCTTGAACCTTCTCCATAATTGTCTTCAGCAATGACGATAGAGTCTATATTATTCTGCTTATAGTCTTTAGCAGCACTGGATACTTCCTTATATTCTCCGTCTAGTTGGTCTTTCACACAATTACTTTCATCATTGAAAGCATTAACTGCGCCCATAAGAAGATTATCAGATATGTTTTGCAGATGTCCACGGAATTTAAGCCATGGTCCTGCCATAGATATATGGTCAGTTGTGCATTTTCCTTTCGTCTTTATGAGTAAAGGCATATCTTTGTAATCTTTACCACTCCATTCTGCAAACGGTTCCAACTTTTGGAGTCGATCAGATTGTTCTGATATAATTATTTCTATATCACTGTTGCTTTCTGACGGTGCGATAAATCCATTATCCTCTACTGTGAATCCCTTTGGAGGAAATGTATATCCTGTTGGCTCATCAAGCTTCACATAGTTTCCGTCTTTATCGCAAACCATATCTGTTGCTGGATTAAAGTCTAGCCTGCCAGATATTGCTATCGCCGTTGTGAGTTCTGGACCGGCAATAAAAGCGTATGTATTTGGATTACCGTCTGCACGGCGTCGGAAGTTACGATTAAATGATGTGACTATGGCGTTCTTACGATTGTTATCATTAGTATGACGTTTCCATTGGCCTATACATGGTCCGCAAGCATTTGTCATTATCACGGCTCCGATTTTCTTCAAGTCGTCAAGAATACCATCACGTTCTGCAGTACATCTAATCTGTTCTGATCCTGGATTTATAATTAGTTGTGCCTTAACTGGAATATTTTGTTTATATGCCTGTCGGGCAACACTTGCGGCACGTGCCAAATCCTGATAGCTGGAGTTGGTGCAACTTCCTATCAAAGCCACCTCTACATCCATTGGATAGTCATTGGCTGGTCCCTTAACCTTCATCTGTGATATAGGTGTCGCTGCATCAGGAGTGAATGGTCCATTAAGATGTGGCTCAACTTCATTCAGGTTGATATCAACAATCAGGTCGTAATACTTTTCTGGTGTAGCATAGACCTCATCGTCTGCACGAAGATTCTTTATATTGTTTTTTGCGAAAATTGCAACTTCTTCACGTCCTGTATTTCTAAGATATTCATCGGCATTATTGTCATAAGGAAATATAGAGCATGTAGCTCCCAATTCAGCTCCCATATTACAGATAGTGGCTTTGCCTGTTGTTGAGATAGATTCAAGTCCGTCACCAAAGTATTCCAATATAGAATTTGTACCCCCCTTTACAGTAAGTATACCCAATATCTTCAAAATAACGTCTTTAGGACTAGCCCATCCTGATAATTTGCCGTGAAGTCTAACTCCAATAAGTTTAGGCATCTTTAGTTCCCATGGTTGTGCTGTAAGCACATCCACAGCATCAGCACCTCCTACACCCACAGCAACCATACCCAAGCCACCGGCATTAGGAGTATGAGAGTCTGTTCCGACCATCATGCCACCAGGGAACGCATAGTTCTCTAATACAACCTGATGAATGATACCAGCTCCAGGACCCCAAAAACCAATATGATATTTTTTAGATACAGACTTTAAGAAATCATAAACTTCTTTATTTGTAGCAGTGGCTGAAGGTAAATCTTTCTCTACACCAATATCAGCACGGATAAGATGATCACAATGCACTGAAGCCGGAACAGCAACTTTATCTTTTCCTGCATTCATAAACTGCAACAAAGCCATCTGTGCTGTCGCGTCTTGCATTGCTACTCTGTCAGGACGAAAATTCACATAATCAACACCCCTTTTAAATGGTTTAAGATCTGAATTTTCATACATGTGTGCAAAAAGCACTTTCTCGGCATACGTGAGCGGGCGCTTGATCGTTTCTTTAGCTTTATCTACGCTTTCTGAATATGAAGCATAAAAACTTCGTAACATTTCTGTATCCAGTATCATATCTTATTTTACCTTTAATGTATTAACTTGCATGCAAATATACTAAATAATTGCGCAACTGTAACATTTTCGAGCGGTTATTTGTCTATTTGCAACTATTTTTTAATAAAATAGTTATTTATGGTGTAAATAAATTGCATAAAAGGATAAATAACTGCATAATAATTTAAAAGTCGGAGCTAAATATGAATTATCATTCAAGTGAAGGGTCTGCTTCAGGGATTGGAAGATTAGCACTTTCTTTTGCTCCCAACAGCTTCAAGTCGTTTGCTTTTTGCACGATGCTCTGTCTTCCAGTATGAGCCTTTTTATATGCCTCGTCGTAATCTTTGTGTATGGTTTCTATATCCTTTCCAACCTTATCAAATCGCTTAATGAATTCCCCTACTCGTTTAAGTAGTTCGTCAGCCATGTCGAATACACGTTTCTGATTTTCAGACTGTGTGTACTGTCTCCATGCAATCTGTATGATCTTTAGTATAGCCATAAGGTTTTGCTGGCTAGTGATAAACACGTGTTTTTCAAATGCATCATGCCACAATTTAGGATCAGATGCTAAAGCCAGTTGCAAAGCTCCCTCATAAGGAATATACATAATGACAAAGTCGATGGCACACCTAGGAGCTTTCACATAAGCACTGTAATCCTTCTTTGAAAGTTGCGTGAACTGAGTGCGTATGCTCTTAACAACATCATCGGTATACTTCTTCTTTGCAATTTCGTCTTCTGCATTCATGTAATTAGCATAGGCATCAATCGTCATCTTTGAATCGATAATGACATCTTCGTTGTTTGGATAATGCAGTACAACGTCGGGAATCATTTTCTTTCCGCTTTCATCATTGATAACAGCATTACCTTTTTCGTCAGTTATAGTCTGCTGCACATCATAATCTATTCCGAGTCGGAGCCCTTGACTGTCAAGAAGATTCATCAATGCAAGTTCTCCCCAATTACCCTGTACTTTATTTGCACCACGCATCACATTTGTAAGTCTTGTAGCTGATTGGTTAATCTTATCAGTCTGCGCGGCCATCGTCTTTAGTTGTTCAGATAGTGATGCTGTATTCTTTGCAGTCTCATTATTTGTTTTACTAATGGCATCTTGGAGTTGAACAATATTCTGTTTCAGTGGTTTGGTAATATTGTCTATCGATTCAATATTATCAGTCTTTAGTTTAGCTGTAGTCTGTTCCAATACTCGTGTTGCAAGATTTTGGAATTGTTCCTTGATTGTATTAAGTTGTTCGTTGAATTGTTGCTGGCGCATTGCATTCTCTTTAGAATTCTGCTCATTACGCAGTTCCAGTTCGTGTTCGTATTTATCCTTTAATGCATTAACATCATTCTCATGCAATCTCTTTTCGGCATTGAGTTGTGTTTCCAAACTTCCATAAGCAACTTTGGCCTGTGTCAGTTTACCATTTAAAAACATATAGGCACCACCACCACCGAGTATTAAGCCTACCAAAACATATAATATAATCATAATTGAACTATTTTAGATTTTACCTTATTTAATAATGTTTGTTGAATAACTCCACGCATCAATAAAAATAATATGAAAGCTATCCATAATGCATGATTTCCAAATCTAGACTCCAAGGAAAAATACACCGAATAGAAACATATTGTAGCTATGAATGATGAAATCAACATATATTGCGTGGCAGTAGAACCGATGTAGATGCCATCGAAAACAAATGCCATAAATCCACATATTGGTATGAGTATTGCCCATAACATATAAGGTGAAGCGGCGGCGATAACATCTTTATTATTGGTTATTAACGTCAAAAAATTATTTCCACCACATATGTATAATAATGTAAATGCGATTGCCATATATAATCCCCAACGCATGAGTCGGCTTACAGTAAGACTAAATTTAGCTTTATCTTGTTCGCCGTATGCTTTACCACATAATGCTTCGGCAGCAAATGCAAAGCCGTCCATGATATATGAAAATATAGTGAAGAAGGTCATTAATAACGTGTTTACAGAAAGTATTATATCGCCATGACGAGCTCCGACTGCAATAAACGAGAGATTCACCGAAACCAAAAATAATGTTCTTATAAATATGTCACGGTTTACACTAAATATATCCATCCATTTCAGGGCTATATGTGTCTTGCCGAAACCTTTAATGAATTTAACCCGCTTGATAACAAAGAACATAGCTATAGCCCACCCGCTCCATTGTGCAATCAATGCGCCATAGGCAACACCCTCTATTTTCATTTTGAAAACCAAAACAAACAACAGGCTGAAAATTACATTGATTATATTCTGCAAAATAGCTACATACATTGGTATCTTTGTATTCTGCATACCGATAAACCATCCATTCAAACCATATAAGGATAATACAGCAGGCGCACCCCATATACAGATATTAAAATATACAGCTGCAAGAGATATTACATCTTTAGACGGACCGATTGCCCAGATAGCCAATTCACGTAACGGATGCTGCAATATAATCAGTGCTAATCCTATAGAAACAGCAATTATCATAGAGCGCACTAGAAGTTGTCTTAAAGTTTTATTATCCCTACGTCCTAATGCCTGTGATGCCATACCACTATTACCCATTCTCAAAAATCCGAACATCCAATATATGACATTGAATATCATTGTTCCAACAGAAATAGCACCGATATATGATGCTGATCCTATATGTCCAATTATCGTTAGATCTACCAGTCCGATAAGCGGTACGGTAATATTTGATATTATCGAAGGTATTGCAAGCTTTAGTATGTTTTTATCTATAGGAATCATTAATGCAAAGATAATGCAAGACTGACGTAATTCAAAATAAAAACTTGTTTTTTTATTATATTGTCGTTTGAAATTCATGTTCACCTATCTATTATAGTATATATCTATACTCATAGAAATCTTTTGAGGCGTACTAATCATAAATGTAAAAGGAGCAATCGTGCATATCAAATACAGACATAATAAATTAACTATTGTTTTTACAACTCTTGTATTATAATTAAGAATAAGGAATTATCTATTTTTGGTTTTTTATCAATAATCATTTAAACTGGTCATTAATAAGTTTAAAAAATATATTTAGCACGTTTAAGAGCCGTTAAAGTGTTAAATATAAGTGTTAAAATCGAATAAAGGATTAAACAAAAATACTTCTTTTACGATTATTGCTTATATATTTGCAACCAATTGATAATTGAAAGTATAAACTAGAAAAATATTAGATTATGAAAAATTACGGTAATCGTGTTTATGTCACCGCGTGCATAATTGCACTTGGTCTCTCAGCGGGTACATTTGTAAGTGCAAATGCTGCACCTGCTATTATGAATGCTGCTCCGGCTCAGCCTGTAGACTTGACTTATGCAGCCGAGAAAGCTGTTCCTGCCGTTGTACATATTAAATACGTACAGAACTCAAAGGTACAGACCGTTGATGCAGGAGAAGGCGATCCTTTTGATTTCTTCGATCCATTTGGATTCTTCGGGAATCCAAATCAAAACAATGGAGGGAGTCAGAAGCGTCAGATGCAGACTCCAAAGAGAGAAGCTACAGGAAGTGGTGTTATTATTAGCGAAGACGGATATATTGTAACAAATAATCATGTTGTTAATGGTGCCGATGAACTTACCGTTACCTTGAACGATAACAGAGAGTTTTCTGCAAGAATTGTGGGTACAGACCCAAATACAGATTTGGCACTTATAAAAATAAATGCAAAGAATCTCCCTACTCTTCCTGTTGGTGACAGTGATAACCTTAAGGTAGGTGAATGGGTCCTAGCTGTAGGAAATCCATATAATCTTAGTTCTACTGTTACTGCAGGAATCGTAAGTGCGAAAGCCCGCTCTATTGGTGGCGGAGGTGGCGAAGGCCCTTCTATTTCAAGTTTCATACAGACAGATGCTGCAATCAATCCTGGAAACTCAGGAGGTGCGTTGGTAAATACTCGTGGAGAACTTGTTGGTATCAATGCTATGCTTTATTCACAGACGGGCTCATATAGCGGTTATGGTTTTGCAATTCCAACAACAATTATGAATAAGGTTATTAGTGACTTGAAACAATATGGTACTGTTCAACGCGCCGTACTTGGCATTCAGGGTGGTGATGTACTTAATTATATCAATAGCCAAAAAGACGATCACAAAGATGTTGACCTAGGCACGAACGAAGGTGTTTATGTAGCAGACGTTGTTGAGGGTAGTTCTGCCGCTGCAGCAGGTATCACTAAGGGTGATGTTATTATCAATGCAGACGGTAAGAAGATAACAAAAATGTCGGAACTTCAGGAACTATTGTCAAAGAAGCGTCCTGGTGATGAAATAAACATTGTTTATCTTCACAATAAAAATAAAAAGTCAAAGACCATAGAGCTAAAGAATGCACAAGGTAATACTAAGGTTGTCAAGACTGCAGACCTTGATGTATTGGGAGCTAGCTTCCGCCCTATTAGCGAACAGCAGAAGAAGGATTTGGATATTAGCTTCGGCCTTGAAGTAACCAAAGTTAGCAAAGGTTCAATTAAAGATGGCGGCATAGGTGAAGGATTTATTATGCAGTACGCTAATGACACACCTTTGAAGAGCATCAGTGACCTTCAGGATTTGGTAAAGAGTGCTTCAACAAGCAAGGATCCTGTTTTGATTATTAAGGGTGTTTGGCCAACAGGAAAACGTGACTATAAAGTGGTAAAACTTTCTGAGTAATAGCAAACAATATAATTTTACATGGTGGGCAGAGATGTCCACCATTTTTTTTGTATGTGCTTGTCTTTCAATTTGTTGGCATTCAATATAAAAAAACAACAAAATATTTGCATAAGAAATATAAAAACCGTATTTTTGCCACGCACATAATAAATTTAACGCTTAATGAGACAACTGAAAATCACAAAATCAATAACTAATCGAGAAAGTGCATCGCTCGATAAATACTTACAGGAAATAGGTCATGAAGATTTGATTTCTGTTGAGGAAGAAGTTGAACTTGCGCAACGTATTAAAAAAGGTGACCGCATTGCTCTGGAGAAACTTACAAAAGCTAACCTGAGATTTGTGGTTTCTGTGGCAAAACAATATCAAAATCAGGGACTAAGTCTGCCAGATTTGATTAATGAAGGAAACTTGGGATTGATAAAAGCTGCCGAGAAATTTGATGAGACTAGAGGATTCAAGTTTATTTCTTATGCGGTGTGGTGGATTAGGCAAAGTATTTTACAGGCCATAGCTGAACAAAGCAGAATTGTCAGATTGCCATTGAATCAAGTTGGGTCTGTGAATAAGATAAATCGGATGCTGAACAAATTTGAACAAGAAAATGAACGTTATCCGAGTATAGAGGAGATTGCTGACAAAATAGATTTACCAGAAGACAAGATAGCTGATGCTATGAAGGTTAATGGTAGACATGTGTCTGTAGACGCACCTTTTATTGATGGAGAAGATAATAGTCTTTTAGATGTGCTTCCAAACAATGATGCAACAATGGCTGACAATGAACTTATTCTGGAATCGTTGCGTGATGAGATATCAAGGGCTTTAAAAACCCTTAATGATAGAGAACGTAGTATTGTAGAAGCGTTTTTCGGTATAAACCAGTCAGAAATGACATTGGAGGAAATTGGAGATAAATATGGTCTTACTCGTGAACGTGTCAGACAAATAAAGGAGAAAGCCATACGCCGTCTTCGACATAATACTAAAAATAAATATCTAAAATCTTATCTTGGACAATAATACAATTAACAATACGTTATAACAGAATATACAATAATAAATCAAAGGTAAATGAGATTGAGGAGATTAATAATTGCGGCTTTGGCATCTGTAGCCATGCAGCCTGTTTTCGCTGGAAATATAAGCAAAGTTTATATGTATGGATTTGGTGCATCATTCAATGATTCCACAGTATATTTCACTGATATTCAAGAAGTTGATTCTGCTTGGATAGAAAAGCAAGGATTTTTGTATAGTCGTGACAACTATTCATATCAACTTCGCGATTATCTTGTGAAATTGCATATGGAGCATGCTACATGTGTAACTATATGGAGTAAAGATCGTAAAGATTTGGAAAAGAAGTTGCTATATATGAAAAAGAAGTATTCATTTACGAATGTAAAGAAAAAGAGCAAGTTCCGTTATTTGATAAAAGATATATCTGCTAGTGAATTTCAATATAAGGGCATTTACCCTGATGATGAAACTGCGAAGAAGATTGAGAAGAATGCCGAAGAGGCTAAGAAAAATAATAAAAAACGCGAACGCATGGCACCTAAAGGCGAAAAACCTAATCAAAGAAAAGGTGGCATGATGGGTGGTCATAGCAATGGCGGTATGATGGGTGGTCAAGGAAATGGTGGTATGAACTGATATAGACTATAAAATACATAGTTTTATGAATTCATATTATAGGATCGCTGACCATATAATAAATATCTATAATGATGGCAATGTACTTAATTTTTTAAGTTTGTTGCCATCATTTATTCCATTTAAGTGTGAGAAACCTGTCAACGAAGAATTATTGTTCAAACTCACAATAGATGAGTCCATTGAACTTATCGATGGTGATAGAGTTCACAGGATAAGAGCTTTTGATACAGGTAATGGTGACACTGTTGTTGACTTACTTGATGACGGTGGATATCAATTTATTATCAAGAATATCAAGGATGAAGACTGCGTTCTTTTGGTTACAAATAAGGATTTCTCGGATTGCAGATGCAGACTATATGGTACACGCACGATGCAAAGTTTTGGCTTAAACAACGCATTAATGCTTATTATGGCTTTTGCGGGAAGCTCTAAAGACACTATTCTTGTGCATGCTTCATTGGTTAGACACAATGGCTATGGTTATGCTTTCGTAGCAAAAAGCGGTACAGGTAAAAGTACTCAGGTAAGCTTGTGGCTGAGATATATACCAAATTGTGACCTAATGAATGATGATAATCCAGTAATAAGGCTAATAAATGGTAGTCCATATATATATGGTAGTCCTTGGAGCGGTAAGACTCCATGTTACAGAAATGTGAAGGCACCACTCGGAGCAATTACACGTATTGACAGAGCAAAATCAAATAGTATAGACAGATTATCACCAGTTGAATCATTTGCATCGGTATTACCATCGTGTTCATCAATGAAATGGGATAAGGATATATTTAATAATATATGCAACGTGATAAGTAGAATAATTGAAAAAGTATCTATTTATACTTTGCATTGTACGCCTGAAAAAGAAGCTGCAGAAATATGTCAAAAGACGATATCGAAACAATAAAAAAGACTTTTAGCAATGCATTACTATTGCCTGAAATTGCTAACATTCTAAAAGAAGGACATACTGTAACCCTTATACTTAGAGGATATAGCATGCGCCCTTTTTTAGAAGACAACCGCGATAAGGCTTTATTGAAAAAGACTGACCGTATAAAAGTTGGTGATGCTGTACTTGCCGAAATATTACCACATAAATTTGTATTACATCGAATTGTAAAAATAAACGATGATGCAATAACACTCAGAGGTGATGGTAATCTTAGTGATGAGCATTGCCTTAGAAGTGATATATTAGGAAAAGCAATTGGATTTTACCGAAAAGGAAATAAAAGAGTTGACAGTACAGGCGGAACGAAATGGAAAGTGTATTCGTTCATTTGGATGAGCTTATACCCTATCAGACGCTATTTGCTTGCGTTTTATAGGAGAATTTGGATAAAAATATTTGGAACATTATAATAATATAATAAACAGATGAGAACAAAAAATGGATTTAATCTTCGCCAGATATGTGGTGAGAATGTGATTGTCGCCGAAGGTGAAGAAAATATAGATTTTAGCAACATCATTAGTATGAATGAAAGTTCAGCCTATCTTTGGAAAAATATTCAGGATAAGGATTTCTCTGAAGATGAACTTGTTAAACTACTGACAGAAGAATATGATGTAGATGAGATTACAGCTAAATCAGACGTTAATAGTTTAGTTAAGTCTTGGCTTAATGCTGGAATAATAGAATAAAAAAATAATGGGCAGGAATTAAATTTCCTGCCCATTTTGTTATTTAAGGTGTTCTGTAAACCAAGTTGTTATTTGTCTTAGCAAATGGTTTCTAGTGTTTCCACCACTTATACCATGATTTCTATTCGTATAGAAATTCTCCTTAAAATCTTTGTCAGCCTGAACTAACGCCTCAGAATATTCTATGGTGTTTTGTGGATGAACATTATCATCTGCAAGACCGTGACATATAAGTAATGCACCATGAAGATTATTTGCACGTTCTATTGGATTTGTTGCATATCCATTTGAGTTTTCCTTTGGTGTTCTCATATAGCGCTCGGTATATATTGTGTCATAGAAATGCCAGTTTGTTGGTGGGGCTACCGCAACTCCGGCTGCAAATACAGGAGTTCCTTCACTCATTGACATCAATGTATTGAACCCTCCAAAACTCCATCCCCAGATGCCAATCTTGTTTTTATCTACATATTCTTGTTTGCCCAACCATAGTGCTGTTTCAACTTGATCTTTAGATTCCAATTCGCCCATTTTAAGATAGGTGCATTTTTCAAAATCAGAACCTCTACCGCCAGTACCACGGCCATCAACACATACAATAATAAATCCTTGTTGTGCTAAATATTGGTCAAATGCACCCCCGTTTCCCATAGAACCTGCACTCCATGAATTTAAAACCTGTTGGCTTCCAGGACCACTATATTGGAACATTATCACAGGATACTTTTTGTTCTTATCAAAATTAGTAGGCTTAACCATCCAACCGTCAAGTTTTACGCCTTCTGATGTAGTGAATGAGAACTCTTCACGTGGTGTGAAACCATATTCCTTTATCTTTTCTTTTAGTTCATTGTTGGTAACAGGAGTTGATATGATTTTTCCATCATTATTTCTAATCGTGAAAACATAAGGTGTATTGTAATTACCCCATGTATTCAAGAAATATTTATAATCGCCAGAGAAAATAGCTGAGTTGTAACCATCTGCATCTGTCAGTCTTTCTATTTTGCCGTTCTTTTTTGAAACATATATCTGCCTGTCATGTGGGTTAAGAGCAGCTGCCTGATAATACACATCACCTGATAATTCGTCAAATCCATAAACGCTTGTTATATCATAATTTCCATTACCAATTTTGCGTAGCAAACTGCCATTCATGCTATATTGGTATAGGTGCATATAACCATCACGATCACTTGGGAATATTATAGAATTCTTACCAATGATAATATCTTCCATCGCCTCTTCCTTGACATACTTATCTGTTTTTTCTTTTATCAAAAGCTGTGATGTCGTAGTGCGTGGATTTACACTATACAGATTCAGTTCATCTTGATGACGATTCATTGTGAAAACAATAATCTTCTCTGCTTCTGTTGTTGGTTTGATTCTTGGTATATATCCGTCAGAATTTAAAGGAACTTGAAGTTTGTTCGTTTTATGACTACTAATATTATAACTCCAAACAGATACTAAAGAATTATCTTCTCCTGCTTTTGGGTATTTATATGAATATATACTAGGATAAACAGAATTGCTACCAATGCTTGGGGCTTCTCCTTTATAAAATTCCAATGGATATTGTTTTACTCTACTTTCATCATATTTCACCCAGCATATCATCTTGCTGTCAGCAGTGAAGCATAAAGATTTATTTGTAGAAAACTCTTCTTCGTTTACCCAATCAGGTACGCCATTGATTATCTCGTTAAATTTTCCATCCTTCGTAATTTGACTTTCAGCGTTTCCGTATAACAGTTTTACAAGGAAAATATTATTATCTCTTACAAATGCTATCTGTTGTCCGTCAGGTGACCAAGTAGGAATTTGTTGCGGACCACCGTCTGAAAGCTTTTCAAGTTTGCGACTTGCCACATTATATATATAATATACAGCCGTAAAAGAACGTCTGTAAATTTTACGAGTATCTGTCTGAATAAGTAAATACTTTGAATCTGGTGATAATATATATCCATCAAAGTCATTTATTTTTTCACCCTGAGTGTTATTCACATCAAACATGATTCCTGTTTGCTTTCCGTTTTTGAAAGAATAAGTAAGAATCTGCTTCTTGTTTTCACTAATATTAGCGTATTGATCTGTTCCTGGAAGTGGATTTACGCCTGTAACATACTCTGGTGAAAAGGTGTTTCCTGTAACATCTTTCAGTGTTATGATCTTATTGGCATTCATTTGGGATGAAGCTAAAAGTAAAGATATACACATTACAAAAAATTTCTTCATAAGATGAAAATTAAGTGTTTAAAATTTGAATACAAAATTAATGAAAAAATATCTATTATAAGCTTGCAATGACTAAAAACAAAACAAATAATTTATAATATTCGTATTTTTGTTACAGAATAGCAGCAAAATAAAGTAAAAGTAATAATACATGGACTTTTTTTTCATATCTTTGCAGCATGAATGGATATTATAATGATTTTTCTACTTGGATAAAAACAGTATTACCATATAAAGTACAAAAAATAAGTATTGATGCTGGCTTTTCATGCCCAAACAGAGATGGTAGAATAAGCTATGGAGGTTGTGTGTTTTGTGATAACAAAACATTTAATCCATCATATTGTAATCCTAAAAAAACTATATCTCAGCAGATAAAAGAAGGTAAAGAATTTTTTAGGAGTAAGTATCCTGACATGAAATATTTAGCATATTTTCAAGCTTTTACAAATACTTATGCACCGATGGACGAGTTAAAGAAAATGTATCTTGAAGCTTTGGAAGTAGAAGATGTCGTGGGAATTGTAATTGGTACTCGTCCAGACTGCGTTAGCGATGAATTACTTGATTTTCTTGAAGAACTAAAAGAACGTACTTTCGTTATAGTTGAATATGGTATTGAGAGTGCGAACGATAAAACTCTTAAGAATATAAATAGAGGACATGACTTTGAATGTAGTTGTAAAGCTATACAGCGTACACACGAACATGGAATACTATGCTGTGGTCATGTAATATTAGGATTGCCTGGTGAAGATGCTCAGGAATGCTTGAAGCAAGCCAGAACGATTTCACAACTTCCAATAGATATTCTTAAAATTCATCAGTTACAAGTAATAAAAGGAACCAAACTAGCAACACAGTATGCTGAAAAACAGTTTAAAGTTTACAGTGTTGATGAATATATACAATTATTAGCAGAGTATATTCGTAATCTCAATACAAATATTGTATTGGAACGCTTTGTTAGTCAGTCACCGGCAGATATGCTTATAGCGCCAAAGTGGGGTCTGAAAAATTATGAGTTTACAAACCTTTTTGTGAATTATCTAAAGGAAAAAAACATTAAGCAAGGAGATTCCTATTTAACCGTTATATGAAAACATCCTTGATGAACTTCATATTTGATGTGGCAGCGATTTTGCTCGCGCATATCATTGAGAACTTCACTTAAAACCCATTTCAAGGTATCGTTTCTTACTTTGCGCCTATTCTCCCCTGGTGCTTCTACAGTTTTATATCTGTTGTAACATACGTCAACAGTAGTTCCATAAAGGTGACAACTATTTTGTGTAGCGTTACCATTGTGGCTTCTTAATTTTTGAACATCAGACTTTGAACGCATCGCACTAGTAATAATAATTTTATGTAGTGGAATCCTTTTAACTTGCAGTGAATCAAAGAAGTTACGTGCAATGTCTTGAAGTAAAACTGCAGCACGTGGTACAAGGTATGGAATACTTGATTTCAGATTGTCAACATAATAATATGGATTACTACCAATATAAACAAGTTCGCTAATACGTTGTCCTGCTTCATCGCGATTCTGAACAGGATTTACTCCATATTTTCTTGCAGAAATTAATTGAACGTCATTTTGATCAGGGAAAGCAATCCCAAAATTAGGGACACTATATATCTTATTTTTCACTAACGAGCCATCTTTATTGAAGAATTTAGATGCTACTGGTATTTTTTGTGAATACTCATCTGCATTTTCAATAGATTTATTGGCAGTTTTATGGCATGAACTATCAGGTTTTAATATACTTATATGTGTTTTTACAACATTCGGAAACGTGCATCTTATTATGCCAAGTAGCACAACAATAATACCAAAACCCTGTAAAAATCTATTCTTTGATATCTTCATGATTCTATAAACTTCATTTTTAGTCATGCAAAGATATACTAAATATTTGGTAATCTCAAAAAAAAACAATAATTTTGCACCTAAAATTTAAGTATCTCACACTTTGATAGAGAAGCATATAGTTTTGGAAGAAATTGACCCTGTAGTCTTCTATGGTGTCAATAATAGTCATTTACAGATGATTAAATCGCTATTCCCCAAACTCAGAATCGTTGCACGTGATAATGTAATAAGGGTTTTAGGTGATGAGGAGGAAATGGCTAAAGTCGAAGAAGATATTGAAATTATGCGTCTGCATGTTTTGAAATACAATTCAATTACAGACGAAGATATCCTTGATATTATAAAAGGAAAGAAAACCAAGGCAGAAGCAACTAAGGATGTATTAGTTTATAATATATCTGGTCGCCCTATCAAAAGCCGTTCTGAGAATCAACAAAAACTTATTGACGCATTTGAGAAGACCGATATGACATTTGCTGTTGGTCCTGCAGGAACTGGTAAAACCTATCTCAGCATAGCTTTAGCAGTAAAGGCATTGAAAGAAAAAACAGCAAAGAAGATTATCTTGAGTCGCCCTGCTGTTGAAGCTGGAGAAAAACTTGGTTTCCTTCCTGGTGATATGAAAGATAAGATTGATCCATATTTACAACCTCTGTATGATGCTTTGGAAGATATGATTCCTGCTGCAAAATTACAGGATATGATGGAAAAACATATAATACAGATTGCTCCTTTGGCTTTTATGAGAGGTAGAACTCTAAGTGATGCAGTTGTAATTCTTGATGAGGCACAAAACACAACATCTCAACAGATAAGAATGTTTCTGACCAGAATGGGCGCTAGCACAAGAATGATTATAACTGGAGATGTTACTCAGATAGACTTACCTCGAGACCAAAGAAGTGGACTCAAGGAAGCACTGAAGATTCTTGAACATGTTGAGGGCATTAGTATTGTAAATCTTACCCAAAAGGATATTGTCAGACATAAACTTGTTACTCGCATTGTGAATGCTTATGACAAATATGATAAGGCAAAGGAAAAAGAGAAGGAAGAAAACAATATTAAGAAAGCACAACGACGTGAACACTTTAATGATGATGAAGAGTTTACGCTATTTGAAAAGATTGACAACGATATTAATTAATATTTAAAATGAAGGCTTTAACTAAAACGGATTTCCATTTCGATGGACAGAAGAGTGTTTACCACGGCAAAGTTCGTGACGTTTACAACATTAATGATGACCTTATGGTCATGGTTGCAACAGACAGAATTTCGGCTTTTGACGTAGTCCTGCCAAAAGGTATTCCTTTCAAAGGACAAGTGCTAAACCAGATAGCTGCAAAATTTCTTGATGCAACTAGTGACATCTGTCCAAACTGGAAACTTGCTACACCAGACCCAATGGTTACAGTAGGACTTAAATGTGAAGGATTTCGTGTTGAAATGATTATTCGCTCTATTCTTACAGGAAGTGCATGGCGTTCTTATAGTGAAGGATGCAGAGAACTTTGTGGAGTAAAACTTCCAGACGGAATGAAAGAAAATCAGTATTTCCCAGAACCAATCGTTACCCCTACTACAAAAGCTGACGAGGGTCATGATATGAATATCTCAAAAGAGGAAATCATCTCTCAAGGTATTGTTTCTGAAGAAGATTATGAGGTAATGGAAGACTACACTAAGAAACTATTTAAGCGTGGTCAGGAAATTGCTAAAAAACAAGGACTTATTCTTGTTGATACAAAATATGAATTCGGAAAGCGTGATGGTAAGGTTTATTTGATTGATGAGATTCATACTCCTGATTCAAGCCGTTACTTTTATGCAGATGGATATGAGAGAAAATTCAATGCTGGAGAACCACAGAAACAACTTTCTAAAGAGTTTGTTCGTCAATGGCTTATCGAACATAATTTCATGAACGAGCCAGGTCAGACAATGCCTGAAATTACTGACGAGTATGCAGAAAGTGTTAGTCAGAGATACATTGAACTTTATGAGCATATTACTGGTGAGAAGCTTGACAAGACAGGAGATTCTGATGATATCGCTGCAAGAATTGAGAAGAACGTATCTGATTATCTTAAAATAGCAAAACACTAAATAGCTTAAAAATAGATAGTGGTGTACACAATACTAAATGATGTATAAACAAGAAAAGATAAAGCCTTATGGCAAAGACGATGATAAGGGTAAATTAGTTGAACAGATGTTTGACAATATTGCCCCGACTTACGACACTCTGAATCATAGACTCTCATGGGATATAGATAAAGGATGGCGCAAGAAAGCTATAAAGCAGTTGGCGCCATTCAAACCTATGAATATTTTAGATATAGCAACAGGAACCGGCGACTTTGCAATTTTATCTGCAAAGATGCTGGAGCCTGAAGCTCTTGTTGGAGCTGATATTTCAGAAGGAATGATGAATGTTGGCAGACAAAAAGTCTTAAAGGAAGGATTGCAAGATGTTATTTCATTTAAAAAAGAAGATTGTTTAAACCTTTCTTTTGAGGATAATACATTTGATGCTGTTACTGCATCTTTTGGAATTCGTAATTTCCAGGACTTAGACAAAGGTTTATGCGAAATGTATAGAGTTCTAAAAAAAGGTGGACATTTGAGTATTGTTGAACTTACACAACCTGTTGGTTTCCCAATGCATCAATTATTTAAAATGTACTCACATACTATTCTTCCGACTTATGGCAAGTTAATCTCCAAAGATTGTAATGCATACGAATATTTAACAGCAACGATAGAAGCTTTCCCGCAAGGAGAAGTGATGTTGAAAATATTACATAAGGCCGGTTTTGAAGAAGCTAGTTTCAAGCGATTAACATTTGGCATATGCACAATGTATTTCGCTACTAAATAAAAGCTATTATTATTTTCTTAAACATCACAATATGGATAAATACGGATTAATAGGTATGCCATTGGGGCATTCGTTCTCTATTGGCTATTTCAATGAAAAGTTTGAGAACGAAAAAATCAATGCTAAGTATATCAATTTTGAGATACCTAACATTGAAACAATGCCTGAAATTATAGCAACTAATCCAGAGCTGAAAGGACTAAATGTAACAATCCCTTATAAAGAGAAAGTTATCAGTTATCTTGATGAGATTAGTCCTGAAGCAAGGGCTATAGGTGCTGTAAATGTTATCCGCATTTCACATAAGGGTAAGAATACTATTCTAAAAGGGTTTAATAGTGATGTTATTGGGTTCACAAGGAGTATAGAGCCTCTAATTGAGAAATGTCATAAGAAGGCATTGATTCTTGGAACTGGAGGCGCATCAAAGGCTATTAATTATGGATTAAAATCCTTAGGGCTTGAAACACTTTTTGTAAGTAGAAGTGAACGTCCTGATGCTATTCAGTACAATAAGATTACACCAGAACTGATTAAAGAATATAATGTAATAGTGAATTGTACACCATGTGGAATGTATCCACATGCAGATGAATGTCCTGATTTGCCATACGAGTATATGGATAATCATACTTTATTGTATGATCTCATATATAATCCAGACATGACACTGTTCATGCAAAAAGGGGCGAAACAGGGTGCAACAGTGAAAAATGGTTTAGAAATGCTTTTATTGCAAGCCTTTGCTAGTTGGGAATTTTGGAACGAAGATAGATAAATACTATAAAAATATTATGGATAATAGATATATGATGCGCGGTGTATCCGCTGCAAAAGAGGATGTGCATAATGCGATCAAAAATATAGATAAGGGAATTTTTCCACAGGCATTCTGTAAAGTAATACCTGATATACTCGGTGGAGATCCTGAGTATTGCAATATTATGCATGCTGATGGAGCTGGTACAAAATCGTCGCTTGCATACATGTATTGGAAAGAAACAGGAGACTTGGATGTTTGGAAAGGCATCGCACAAGATGCAATAGTAATGAATACAGATGATTTACTATGCATTGGTGCTGTAGACAACATTCTAGTGTCAAGTACAATTGGAAGAAACAAGATGTTGATTCCTGGTGATTTGATATCTGCTATTATAAACGGTACTGATGATCTTTTAGCAGAAATGCGTAATATGGGCATCGGTATTTATCCAACCGGAGGTGAGACTGCAGATGTTGGCGATTTAGTAAGAACTATTATTGTTGATTCAACAGTAACTTGCAGAATGAAGCGTAGCGATGTTATTGACAATGCTAATATACGCCCTGGAGATGTTATTGTTGGATTGAGTTCTACTGGCCAGGCAACTTATGAGAAAAAGTATAATGGCGGTATGGGTAGTAATGGACTTACTAGTGCTAGACATGATGTTTTTTCAAAGTATCTTGCTAAAAAATTCCCAGAGAGCTATGACCATGCTGTCCCTGAAGAATTAGTTTTCAGTGGAAAGTATAAATTAACTGATTCTGTAGATGGTAGTCCTTTAAACGCTGGAGAATTAGTACTCTCTCCTACCCGTACTTATGCGCCAGTTATTAAGAAAATACTTGATAAGTTACGTCCAGAAATTCATGGTATGGTACATTGTACAGGTGGTGCACAAACCAAAGTATTACATTTCGTAAGCGATAATTGCAGAGTTATTAAGGATAACATGTTCCCTATTCCACCATTATTTAAGGCAATAAAAGAATGCTCTGGTACTGATTGGAAAGAAATGTATCAAGTTTTCAACATGGGACATCGAATGGAAATATACGTTAAACCAGAATTTGCTGATGAGATTATCAAGATAAGCAATGAGTTTAACATTGATGCACAAGTTATAGGTCGTATTGAAGAAGGAAAGAAGAGTCTGACAATTAAGTCAGAATTCGGAACTTTTGAATATTAAAGTAAGGGTTGCAAAACTTTTAGGATAATATGTCACAAAAAAGATAACAACTAACATACATATATGCCAGAAAATAATAGCATACTAGAGAAATTAGACGGACTTGAGAACCGTTTCGAAGAAGTCAGTACACTTATCACTGATCCTGATGTTATAACAGATCAGTCACGATATGTAAAACTCACAAAGGAATGGAAAGACCTTGGTGACATTATGAACGCACGTAAGGAATATCTTGCATGCCTGAATTCAATCAAGGAAGCAAAAAATATTCTTACAAATGAGAACGACGCTGACATGAAAGAAATGGCTCGTGAGGAATTACAAGAAAATGAAACTCTACAACCACAAATTGAAGAGAAAATCAAAATGCTTTTAGTTCCTAAAGATCCTGAAGACGCTAAAAATGTCCAAATGGAAATTAGAGCCGGTGCTGGTGGTGATGAAGCTGCACTATTTGCAGGTGATTTATTCAACATGTACAAGAGATATAGTGATATAAAGGGTTGGAATCTTAGTATTACTGATATCTCTGAAGGTGCTGTCGGTGGATACAAAGAAATCGATTTTGTTATCAGTGGCGCTGATGTTTATGGCACAATGAAATATGAAAGTGGTGTGCATCGTGTACAACGTGTGCCATCTACTGAATCTCAGGGTAGAATGCAGACAAGTGCAGCTACTGTTGCAGTGTTGCCAGAAGCTGACAAATTCGAAGTTAACATAAATGAAGGCAACGTCAAATGGGATACATTCCGTTCTAGTGGTGCTGGTGGTCAGAATGTAAACAAGGTGGAATCTGGAGTAAGATTGCGCTATCCTTGGAAAAATCCAAATACAAACGAAGTAGAAGAGATCCTTATTGAATGTACTGAGACACGTGATCAGCCAAAGAATAAGGAACGTGCTTTAAGTCGTTTGTACACTTTCATCCATGATCGTGAACATCAAAAATATGTAGATGATATTGCTAGCAGAAGAAAAAGTCTTGTATCAACAGGTGACCGTTCTGCAAAAATTCGAACATATAATTTTCCACAGGGACGTGTTACAGATCATCGTATCGGTTTTACAACCCATGACCTACAGGGATTTCTTGGTGGAAACATTCAAGAGATGATAGATGCCTTAACAGTGGCTGAAAATGCCGAGAAACTTAAGGCAGAAAGTTTGTAAACATAAGAATCAAAAGAGTTACTTATTATGAATAGAACGGATTTAGTAAAGCAGATATTCAATAAAAAAAATTTTTTGTGTGTTGGACTTGATGTTGATATCAATAAAATACCTAAACATTTATTGAAAGAAGAAGATCCGATATTTGCTTTTAATAAAGCCATTATTGATGCTACTGCTAAATATTGTGTAGCATATAAACCAAATTTGGCTTTTTACGAATGCTATGGTATTAAAGGAATGATTGCTTTTGAACGCACCATAAGTTATTTAAAATCAGCATATCCTGAACATTTTATTATAGCAGATGCTAAACGAGGTGATATAGGTAATACTAGCACAATGTATGCTAAAACATTTTTTGAAGAATATAATTTAGATGCTTTGACAGTTGCTCCATATATGGGTGAAGACAGTGTTAAACCATTTCTAGAATATAAAGACAAATGGGTTATATTATTGGCTCTTACTAGTAATAAGGGAAGCCATGATTTTCAACTTATTGAGGATAAAAATGGTGAAAGACTCTTTGAAAAAGTATTGAGTAAAAGTCAGGAATGGGGAAATGAAAATAATATGATGTATGTTGTTGGTGCAACACAAGGAAAGATGTTTGAAGACATTCGCAAAATTGCACCTAATCATTTTCTGTTAGTTCCTGGTGTCGGTGCTCAAGGAGGTAGTTTGCAGGAAGTATGCAAATATGGAATTATTAAGGATTGTGGATTGCTTGTAAATTCTTCACGTGGTATAATTTTTGCCAGTAATGGTGATGATTATGCAGATGCAGCTGCAGCAAAAGCTCATGATATTCAGCTAGAAATGGCTAATGAATTATCAAAGCTTGCTTAAACTCATCTTCAGTCATAGTACAATGTGTATTCTATGACTATTCACAGCATTTAAAATCAAATAATATCTTAGTTATTAACAATAACTGAATAAAATTTGCTATATTTGCAAAATTATTATAGAATTTGATATATAAATATGGAATTTACAGCAAAACAAGTAGCCCAATTTATTCAGGGTAGTATTGAGGGTGATGAAAACGTAACAATCAATACATTTGCAAAAATAGAGGAAGGTGTACCGGGAGCAATCTCGTTCCTTTCGAACCCCAAATATACTCATTACATTTATGAAACAAAGTCATCAGTAGTTCTTGTTGATGAAACCTTGATATTAGATAAGCCTGTAGAAGCCACTATAATTCGTGTAGCTAGTGCTCGTGATTGCGTTGCAAAGCTACTACAGATGTACGACGCAGCTATGCGCCCTAAGAAATGTGGTATTGATTCTTTAGCTTTCATATCTTCAACGGCTCAAATTGGTAAGGACGTATATATTGGAGCCTTTGTATGTATTGGTGACGGAGCTGTCATTGGCGACGGATGCCAAATATATCCTAATACAGTCATTGGAGACAATGTGAAATTGGGCAATGATTGTATAATATATCCAAATGTTACTGTTTACATGGGATGTAAATTTGGCAATAGGATAACAATTCATTCTGGTAGTGTTATTGGTGCAGACGGTTTTGGCTTTGCTCCTAATGGAAAGGATGGATATGACAAAATCCCACAAATAGGAATAGTAACTATCGAGGATGATGTTGAAATTGGCGCTAATACATGTGTAGATCGCTCTACTATGGGCAGTACTATTATACGCAGAGGTGTCAAATTAGACAATCTTATACAAATAGCACACAATGTTGAAGTTGGTGAAAATACTGTAATGTCAGCACAGGTTGGTATTGCAGGAAGCACAAAGGTTGGCCAATGGTGTATGTTTGGAGGTCAAGTTGGTATATCTGGACATATTGAGATTGGCGATAAAGTATTTTTAGGTGCTAAAAGTGGTGTTATTGGTAATCTTAAGAGTAACCAAACTCTTATAGGTACTCCTCCAGTGGGTAAACTTTCTTATTTCAAATCACAAGCTTTAGTTCAGAAATTACCTGAGATATATAGAGAATTAGAGGCTTTAAAAAAGGAAGTTAAAGAACTTAAAAAATAAAAATAACGATAAGATATGGAAACTACAAAGCAAACAACTCTAAAGGGTAGTTTTTCTCTCTTTGGCAAAGGATTGCATACAGGATTAGATCTTACGGTAACGTTTAATCCTGCTCCAGAAAATACCGGATATAAAATTCAGCGCATAGATGTTGATGGACAACCAATTATTGATGCTATAGCTGAAAACGTGGTTGATACTCAAAGAGGTACAGTCCTTGCAAAAGGTGGCGTAAAGGTTTCTACAATAGAGCATGGTATGGCTGCTCTTTATGCTTCAGGTATAGACAATTGCCTTATTCAAGTAAATGGACCAGAATTTCCTATTTTAGATGGTTCTGCAGCAATGTACGCAGAGAAAATTAAGGAAATTGGCGCTATAGAGCAGAATGCTGCTAAAGATTATTACATCATTCGACATAAAATAGAAATAAAGGATGAAGAAAGTGGCTCTGTCATTACTATTCTTCCTGATGATCAGTTTAGTTTAACAGCCATGTGCTCGTTCAACTCAAAATTTATCAACAGTCAATTTGCAACACTTGATAATACAAGCACATTTTATGAAGATATAGCTGCTGCTAGAACTTTTGTTTTCGTACGTGATATTGTTCCTTTACTTGAAGCTAATTTAATTAAAGGCGGCGATTTAGATAATGCTATTGTTATATATGAGCGTGAAGTTAGTCAGGAAAAACTTGATCGACTTGCTGACGTATTGAAAGTTCCTCACATGAATGCTACTAAAGTTGGTTACATCCAGCATAAGCCGCTTATGTGGGAAAACGAATGTACACGTCATAAATTGCTTGATATTATTGGTGATATGGCTCTTATTGGTAAACCAATAAAGGGCAGAATCATAGCAACAAGACCAGGTCATACTATCAACAATAAGTTTGCTAGACTCATGCGTAAAGAAATACGCAAACATGAAATTCAAGCTCCAATTTATAATCCTAACGAAGATCCTGTTATGGATAATATTCGTATTCGCGAATTATTGCCACATAGGTATCCTATGCAGTTAGTTGATAAGATCACCTCTATTGGTTCAACAAGCATCGTTGGCGTAAAAAATGTAACTGCAAATGAGCCATTTTTTACAGGTCACTTCCCTAATGAACCAGTAATGCCAGGTGTTTTAATGATTGAGGCTATGGCTCAATGTGGTGGTTTGTTGGTTCTTAGCCAGCTCGAAAATCCGGAAAGTTATTCCACATATTTTTTAAAAATAGACGATGTAAAATTTCGCCAAAAAGTTGTCCCTGGAGACACTTTACTATTTAGAGTTGAACTTTTAAGTCCTGTGAGGCATGGAATTAGTTCAATGAAAGGATATATGTTTGTTGGAGACCAAGTTGTTTCCGAAGCAACATTTACAGCACAAATAGTAAAAAATAAGTAATTTATATATGAATCAAATTAGTCCACTTGCCTTTGTACATCCTGAGGCAAAATTAGGAGATAATAATATTATTGGACCGTTCTGTTATATTGACCGTGATACAGTCATTGGTGATAACAATGTATTTCAGAACAGTGTAACATTAAGTGTTGGTGCACGAATTGGTAATGGAAATGAAATTTTCCCGGGTGCCAGCATTTCAACAAAACCGCAGGATTTAAAGTTCAGAGGAGAAATAACAACGTGTGAAATTGGTGACAACAATAGTATACGTGAAAATGTAACAATTTCAAGAGGAACAGCCTCAAAAGGAACCACAAAAGTTGGAAGCAATAATCTGTTTATGGAAAATATGCATGTTGCTCATGATTGTGTGCTAGGAAATGGATTGATAATTGGAAATTCTACAAAATTGGCTGGTGAAGTTACTATTGATGACAATGCCATTATAAGTGCTGAGGTTTTATGCCACCAGTTCGGTCATATAGGTGGATATGTAATGGTTCAAGGTGGAAGTCGTTTCTCTCAAGATATCCCTCCATATATTATAGCAGGAAAATTTCCTGTAAAATATTGTGGATTAAATCTTATTGGACTTAGAAGAAGAGGATTTAGCAATGAGTTGATAGAGCATATTCATTCAGCTTACAGATTGCTATATTCAAAAGGTATCATAGCTGAAGGTATTAGCGAGATAAAGAATAACCTAGAAATCACTCCTGAAATCCAATATATTATAGATTTTGTAGAGACCTCTAAACGAGGCATTATCAGATAGATGAAAACTCTCGTTGTTGTTCTTGGACCAACTGGCGTTGGGAAGACTGAATTATGTCTAACTATAGCCAAACATCTAAAATCACCTATTATAAATGCTGATTCTAGACAGATTTTTGCAGAGATGCCTATTGGTACAGCGGCTCCAACCAAAGAACAACAACGTGATGTTTTACATTATTTTATTGGTAATCATAGTGTTACTGATTACTACAGTGCAGCCATGTTTGAAGTGGATTCTATAAATATTATAGATGAACTTTTCAAAGAAAAACATGATAGTTTATTGATGTCAGGTGGTAGTATGATGTATATCGATGCTGTTTGTAAAGGCATTGATGATATCCCCACTGTTGATGAAAGTACCAGAGAAAAATTAAAGCATGATTTTGAAATAAACGGGTTGGATAAACTCGTTGATAAGTTAAAAGTATTGGACCCTGAGCATTGGAACATCGTTGATAAAAAAAATCCACGCAGGGTTATACATGCTTTAGAAATTTGTCTGATGACCGGGAAAACATATACATCTTTCAGAAGAAACACAAATAAAAACCGACCATTTAATATTTTAAAAATAGGATTAAACCGAGATCGAGAAGAGTTATATAATAGAATCAATAAGCGCGTTTTAAATATGATTGACGCTGGGCTTATTGATGAAGTTTCTAAACTATATAACTTCCGCGATTTGAATTCTCTTAATACTGTAGGCTATAAGGAAATCTTAGATTATTTGGACGGACTTCTAACTCTGGATGAAGCTATAAGACAAATTCAATCAAACACAAGAAGATACATGCGTAAACAACTAACATGGTTTAAGCGTGATGATACGATTAAATGGTTTAACCCGGACAACGTTGAAGAAATTTTAAATTACATAGATAAAAGCGTGTAAATATTAAATTATTTATTACATTTGCATCATAAAAAGATAATTATAGAATTATGAATAAGATAAAGAGATTATTTAAATGGAGTCTGCGTCGTGCTCACGATTTCTGGCCGTGGTACAAATCCCTATATAAAGGGCGCGCTTGGTATACTAAGACAATGGTAGGCTTCCTTTCATGTATTGTAGCTTTTATTATCTATCTTGGTTTGGTAGATATGAACTTTCTATGGTTGTTTGGTAAATCACCAGGCTATTTTTCTGGTATCCTAGATCCACAAACCAGTGAAGCTTCTGAAATTTACAGTGCAGATGGTAAACTTATCGGTAAATATTTTAATGAGAATCGAACTCCAGTTAAATATGAAGAAGTAAATCCTAAATTCTTTAAGGCTTTAATTGACACAGAGGACGAGCGTTTCTACAAGCACATGGGTATAGACCCAATTGGATTATTTGGTGCTATGAAAGATGCTATACTACATCATGATGGTCGTGGAGCATCTACTATTACTCAGCAGCTTGCCAAAAATATGTTCCGTGTGAGATCACAATACTCTGCTGGACTTTTGGGAAGAATACCAGGATTGAAAATCCTTGTTGTTAAGAGCAAGGAATGGATTATTGCAACGAAGCTGGAGACGGTATATTCTAAGAAAGAGATTATCACAATGTATGCAAATACAGTTGATTTCGGATCAAATTCTTATGGAATCAAGACTGCTGCCAAAACATACTATAACACTACACCTAGAAATCTTAGCACTGATCAAGTTGCAGTATTGGTAGGAATGCTGAAAGCAACATCATACTATAATCCAAAGACTAATCCTGAGAATTGTCTTAAGAGACGTAACACAGTGCTAAACAACATGGTAACTCATGGTGATTTAAGTCGTACTGAAATGGATTCTTTAAAGGAATTACCAATAAAGCTTGACTTTAAAATTGAAGAAAATTATGATGGTCAGGCAAAGTACTTCCGTGAGGCTATTGCAACTTATCTAAAGAGTTGGTGTACTGAAAATGGTTATGACCTCTACTCTAGCGGTTTAAAGATATATACTACAGTTGATTCACGTATGCAAAAATATGCTGAAGAGGCTGCCCAAAAGCAGATGAAACAAGTTCAGCAGAATTTTAATCACCATTGGGATATATATCGCAATCAAACTTCCAATTGGATGCGTCAGGAACCTTGGCAAGATGAAAATCACAAGGTTATTCCTAATTTTATACAGAACATAGCGCAGCATCAACCATTTTATAAAGCTTTGTTGGCACGTTTTCCGCATAACCCAGACTCTGTAAACTACTATTACAAAGAATGGAGACATCCAGTGAAAGTATTTGATTATGATAAGGGAGAAGTTACTAAGGTTATGACTTCTGAAGATTCAATCAAATATATGACAACATTTATGCATTGTGCATTTGTTGCTATGGAGCCTCAGTCTGGTGCTGTAAAAGCATGGGTTGGTGACATAAATTTCAACTCTTGGAAATATGACAAGGTTACTGCCATGCGTCAACCTGGTTCTACATTTAAGCTATTTGTTTATACCGAAGCTATGAATCAAGGACTTACACCATGTGACAAGCGCAGAGACGAATACATTTCCATGCAAGTATATGATAAGTTAAAGCACAAGGTTGTTACTTGGACACCAGGCAATGCTGATGGTTCTTTCAGTGGTGATTCTATGCCTCTAAAGAGTGCTTTTGCAAAAAGTGTCAATTCAGTCGCAGTACGTCTGGGACAAGAAATGGGCATTAAACGAATCATTGAAACTGCCAAGAAAATGGGTATAAATAGCCCTCTTGATGAAACACCTTCGTTAGCATTAGGATCAAGTGATGTGAATCTTCTTGAAATGGTCAATGCATATTGCGTTGTAGCTGATAATGGTAAACATCATGATCCTGTCTTGGTTACAAGAATTGTTGATAAAGATGGCAATGAGGTTTATGTTGGACCAACAAAGAGCGAGCAAGTTATACCATATAAGAGTGCTTTCTTGATGCAGCAGATGTTGCAGGGAGGTATGCGTGAACCAGGAGGTACATCACAGTCTCTGTGGGGATATGTTGGTGACTATCGAGATACTGAATTTGGTGGTAAAACAGGAACAAGTAACAATCACTCTGATGCATGGTTTATGGGTGTAAGTCCTAAACTTGTTGTTGGTGCATGGGTTGGTGGTGAGTATCGATGTATCCACTTCCGAACTGGAGCTTTGGGACAAGGATCACGAACGGCCTTGCCGATTTGCGGCTATTTCTTACAAGCACTATTTAAAGATCCTGCATTCCGGCGATATCACGGCAAGTTTGATAAACCGCATGATGAAGACATCACTAGAGGTATGTATACATGTCAGAGTTATACTCAACCTGTCAAGAAAGATACAGTACGACGCGATAGCGTGATTACTAATGAGGAAGTACTTTTAGATGAAAATGGAAATCCAATTACTGGAAATTCAGAATCAGATGACGAAGGTACAACACCAAAAACAAGTAAGTCAACTGAGAAAGCTGTTAAATCAGTCGAGCCTAAAAAGAAACATAAGGCTACCGAACAGCAAGTGAATCTTGACAACTTGTAATTAATTTATTCAAGATAAAAAATATCGAGAACATAGATATAAATAATCTGGAGTTGCAGAATGCGCTCCAGATTATTAATTTTACCCATCGCTCACTTTTCTTAACAGGAAAGGCAGGGACGGGTAAATCTACTTTTTTGCGTTATATTGCTAATACTACAAAAAAGAAACATATAATACTTGCACCCACAGGAATAGCAGCTATAAATGCAGGAGGAACAACCCTTCACAGCTTTTTTAAGTTACCATTCTATCCCTTGCTTCCTGATGATGTTAAGTTTTCTATAAGAAATATACGTAATACGTTAAAGTATAATTCCGAGAAAATAAAACTTATACAAGAGGTTGAACTAATCATTATTGATGAAATAAGTATGGTTAGATCTGATATCATCGATTTCATTGATAAGGTTTTACGCATATACTGTAGAAATATGAGAGAGCCGTTTGGTGGAAAACAAATGCTCTTTGTTGGTGATATATATCAGCTAGAACCTGTTTTAAAAGAAGATGAATGGAAAATATTACAACCCTATTATCCATCGAAATTTTTCTTTGATGCAAAAATATTCCGTAGATTCCAACTAATATCTATTGAATTAAAAAAAGTATATAGACAAACTGATCCATTATTTATTGATATTCTTGATCGTATCCGCACTTCAAATATTAATAAAGCCGACTTGGATGTCTTAAACAAGCGAGTAGGAAAAGAACTTGATGAAAAAGATTCTAGCCTTGCTATTACTTTATCAACTAGAAGAGACACTGTAGATTTCATCAATAACGAAAAGCTGAAGCTAATAGATGAAGAACCTACTATGTTTTATGGTATCATTAATGGTGAGTTTCCTCAAAGTAGCCTCCCCACTCCAATTGAACTTGAACTTAAACTTGGCGCTCAAATTCTGTTCGTAAAAAATGATATTAAGAAACGTTGGGTAAATGGCACATTAGGTACAGTTATTGGACTTGACAGTGCTGAGGACGGTTATATCTTGATCAGAACAGAGAATGGTGACGATGTTGAGGTAGAACAGGAAATTTGGAGTAACGTAAAATATACCTTTAATGCTAAAGAAAAGAAAATTGAAGAAGATGAAATTGGCACATATAGACAATTTCCACTTAGACTTGCATGGGCTATAACGGTACACAAAAGTCAAGGATTGACATTTTCCCGAGTAAAGATTGATTTTACGGGTGGCGTGTTTGCTGGTGGCCAAGCTTACGTTGCGTTATCCAGATGTACATCAATGGAGGGTATTAGTCTTAAAGAACCTATAAGGTGGGAAGATATTTTCATTAGAAAAGAAGTTGTTAATTTTGCTAAGGGATATAATGATGATGTTGTACTTAATACGGCATTAAAACAAAGTAAAGCCGATAAACAATATCATGATACCGTAATGGCTTTTGATAATGGAAACATGCAGTCTGCACTAGATAACTTTTTCCTAGCAATCCATAGTAGATATGATATAGAAAAGCCTTCAGTCATGAGGTATATTCGCAAAAAGTTGAATATAATCAATGAATTGAGAAAACAAAATGAGATATTAGCAGAAAACATAAAAAAGAGAGATAAATTTCTCATGAAACTTGCCGCAGAATATGTAATCATGGCTAAGGAATGTGAAGCTGCAAATATGAAAGAAGCTGCTATTAAAAATTATCAAAAAGCTCTTGAACTATATCCGAGTCTATCTGAAGCTAAGAAAAAAATGAATAAATTAATGAAGGAATAAAAAATAAGGTCAAAAAAATTTTGATATATCTTTCCTTTCTCTTACCTTTGCTAACAATTAAATTATCAAATATGAAACCAACAGAACAAACCACTCAGCAGATCGAGAGATTCATTAATAAAATTGCTCATAAATTTCCTGAGAATGAAGATCCGTCATTATTAACTGATATACACATTATTGTCAGTCAGGATAGTGGTGAAATGCTTGCCTTTGATGATGATGAAGTGGAGATTACTCGTTGTATTGTTGAGCAATGGATTGATAATAAAGATGATGATTTTTATGATCAGATAACTAAGATCTTTCGCTCAATTTTACATGATAATAGTAAAATTGTTGATAAGTTTGGTATATTGAAGCCATATAGCTTTGTGCTTGAAAATGATGACAATGAAAACATAGCAGAACTATACCTTGCTGATGATGAAACTGTTATTCTTGGTGGAGATTTGATGGAAGGTTTAAACCAAGATTTGGATGACTTCCTTGATAATTTGATTAAAGAAAGTAATTAAAGGTTGATTTGTTATTTAAAAATTTTAACGATACCTTTTTCTTTTTGACGATCTCCATTCACATCATGGCTGTTGGTCGTAATCCAATCACTTTGTGCATTAAAAAATTCTTCGATTAAGAAAAAGGAGGCACCTGCAGTTCTCGAAATCTCTAGTCTCCCCCTATCAATAGGTGCTAGCAATATTATAGTTAATATTAATTTGTATACTTTTATTGTGTCAATTAAATACTTAATACTTCGCTATTAAAGTAGCTTACGAGGCTGAAAGCTACTTTATTAAATAAAAAGATTCATCATCAATTTAACAGGTTTACCCTCCCTAAATTGAAAAAGTTTCAAAAAAAAAAATAACCTACATTACCTACATTTTTGCTTAAACCATTAACAGTCAACAGATTAAAGTATGTATGAGAATGCCGTTTCCTACATATTTCATACATGATTCCTACATTATTAGCACGAATTTGCACGCAAAATGGTGAATTTTCTCCCAATCACAATACGAAAGTCGCTTTTGTTTCTTTGACCATTAGGTCACGTTTTCATCAGTAATGCAAATCAAAATGGTGCCTCTCATGATAATAGTAAATATAGAAATCCCATTTATTTTTGTAAATGAAATATAGAAGCCAAGCTTATCTGTAAATACATTTCACCATATATCTTTTCAGTAAAGGATTTCAGAATATGTAAAGGCTATCAGTAGCTGTTTTTAGAAATGTATAGTGTTTCAGTATGCATAACTACGAATATGTATACAGATTCTGTCGTAGTCAAAATGCACAAAGCGCAGCGAGAATAAAATCACCTTTTTCGGAATGCATTTGAGTAATTAGGCCCTAATCACTCGGTAAAGCATGTAGGACAATAGAGTGATTAGGGCCTAATCACTCTCTAAAATGTATGAGAACGGACTCTCATACATAAGCTAACGTATTGTATAACAATACGTTTCGCTAAAACATGTAGGAAACAGCACTAAAAACTTGCATTTTTTTGTTAATGTAGGGAGGGGCTATTAATGCTTTATTGTTGCTAAATACATCTCAAAATAGTGATATTTAACACATTTATTAATATGAAATCATTATAAGGATATGTATGCTAACATTGTGTTCACAAGGGTGTATCTTTTTGAGTCATCCAACATTTAAAGTGATAAAATGATTTTAAAAGAAGAAAGCTATTATGTTATTTAGTATATTTGAATAACAACAAACAAAAATACAATTATGAATGACAGCTTTTTATAACATGGATGGCACACAGGACAGGTATACACTTGTTCGGCATGATAGCCACTTATCAAAAGGAAAAGTGAAAGGTGCCAACTATAAGATAAAAATGATGAAAAGAAATGCATATGGCTTCAGGACGAAAATATTTCTAACTTAGACTATATGCACTTCATAACGTCACATCACTCGGGTACGTCAACTGAACTGTGTCATAGTATCTGATTTCTTTAGTCCTTAACCTCAGATGGGGGATGCGATTTTTAATCGCATTTCACAGATGAGGAGAAAATCACGGCAGCAAAGTTACATAATCTGAAACCTATCACCAAATTTTATAGCTAGTTGTTGCGCACTCTGTCCCCAATTTACCAATGGTCTTATCCATTTCTTCTTTATATTTCGGTATGCCAGATACACTAATTTCTCCAATGCTGCATCACTAGGAAACACACCTTT